>NZ_CP067422.1:130000-475996 GCF_016653635.2 Skermanella sp. TT6 | reverse complement strand
GGTTAGACCTTCCAGGCGGCCGTCGCCGCAGACAGGGTGACGTATTCGAGGCCGTAAAGGCCAATGGCGGCGACACGCTCGCCCGAGAGATCGACGGTCCCGACGCACTGGGTGCCATCCAGATCCACCAGGGCGAGGTCGCCGCGCCCGGCCATCGGGACCGGCACGGGCTCGCCCATCACCTGGGTGATGGCGTCGGAGATGCTGGTGGTGCCGAACTCCCGGCGGAGCACCCGCAGGGAGCCGATCGCGGTGGTGTATCGACCCTGGAGGTGGCCGATCGGGTTCGAGCCCATCAGGGCCTCGACCACAAGGCCGGCGAATTGACAACAATCCAGCCGCCCCCAAGTAAATTCCTGGTGACGGACCTGATCGAGGAGGGTTTGGAGGCGGAGGGGCCAGTCTTCGTATCGCATAAGCCTATTTAGGCGTCAGGCGGTACGACCCCAGACTATCTCAGCGTCTTGGATGGACGGAACGAACTTGAAGAAACGGTCTGACGGCCAGTCGATGCGTTGATCCGCATCTTCATAACGTCTTTCCCTCGACCTCTCCAAGTCTATGAGCTTGGACTCGACGCTGATCGTGATCCGTGCGGTCTCGCCGCTATCGTCGATCTGCATCACGTCCATTCTACCACCAAAGATTAGGTAGGGATCAGCCAAAAGGGCGCCGGTGTTGACATCCAGGGCACCGAGATAGACGTTGCACGGCCTATCCTGATACGGCTCGTTCAATGCCAACGACAACAGGTCCGAGGGGATACCGCTGAGCGAAATGTCGAGGCCGGTGGCGCGCAGTTCCGAGGACTCCTCGACCGTGCCGAGGCCCAACAAGTTGCCGGCGCCGATCCAGGTCTGGCCGTTCCACGACAGGTCGCCGAAACCGCTCCAGAGCCTGACGGCTCCGCTATCGAACATGGCTTCGACCAGAAGGATCGCGCAGATCGTATCGGCGAGAGTCGCCGCTTCCATCGGCGCCGTGAGGGTCCGCGCCATGGTTAGAACGCCTCAGTGCAGGAGAAACTGAACGAATACAGCGAACTGCGGTCGGCATCCCACCCGATGTCGTTCGAGTCCAACCGCCACAGGCCGCAGGCGCGGACGACTGTCACGGGGGTTCCGGCCGAGTAGCTGGCCTTCAGGGCCGGCTCGATCGTGTAGGTCCCGTTGCCGGACCAGCCGCCGCCGACCACCATATGGAGGCGGGCCGCACCGCCCGAGGAGATCTGGATGTAGTCGCCGTTCAGCAGCGTGCCGTTGCTGTTCAACTGGATCGTATTCTGCCGGACGGTTCCGCTCTGGACGCTGACTGTGCGGGCGGTACCGCGGGGCGTGACGGCATCCGGGTCCCACATGAGAAAGGAGCCGCGTCTGCCTTTCAATTGCAGAAAGAAGCTCTGCCACTCGGCGGCCTGGGCTCGCTTCATCGGCGGGAGAGTTACAGTTGCTGTCCACAACTCGAACGGGTAAACTACCGCCTGTTGCTGCCCAGTAAATGGTGACTCCGAAACCGCTACCGCGCGCTTCAGAGAGAACGAGCACTGGCTGGGCGCCGGAGTGGTCGGCATGGTGAGGGGATAAGTTGCCATGCGGATATTTAGCTGGCTGATCGCGATCTGGTTTCGGTGCGAGAAAAGCGACCAGTACACCGTGCCGCAGATTGACCGTACAACCTCTGACTTCTATAACGATTGTCTCTGCAAGAAAAATCCAGCACAAGAAAAGAAAGGTTAGGAAATTGTTCGGTATCATTGAATGGTTGTGGTCTATCCCCATCCCAAAAATTGGTATTGGTATACAAGTCGCGGGAGCTTTCTTCGGGTGCCTCGTCGGTGTTTCGGATGAACTACGAAGAAAGCTATCCCAAGCATGGAATAAATTTCTCGAAATAGTGTTTTTTCTCTATACAGTGATTATGACAGTGTTCATTTTTGTTGCGATAGGTAGAATAGTAGGTATATTGATAGTTGGTTGGTCAACCACATCAATAACTGGGATCGTACTCATAGTAGCGTCGTTACTTGTGGCTTTAGGCGCTGGACTATGGCTTGTGGGAGATTTTATCTTTTCTAGGCGAGCCATAGGGCGAAGCAGGGGTCTAAATGCTAACCAAGGTTGGACAAATACGAAAAAGGACTCCATCAATGCAATCAGCTTTCTTTTGATCGCTGCCGGTGGCTTGTTACAAATGATCTATTAAGATGAAGTCCTGAAAACAACGCGCGGGAAGGCCCCCTTCAAAAGAGGGCCTTTCCTTCTTATCTCCCCATGGCCCGGCTGTAGGACCCGCCGCGCTGACGCGCGCTGGCGACCGCTGCCTTGGTCGATTGCGTGATGGCCGGGAGCATGTTGGTCAACTCAGCCCTGACAGTCGCTTGGACGCCGGTCGAGATATTGAGGTGGACCTGGATCGTGTCGCCGGCCGGCGCCGCCACCGGTGCCGCACTCAGGTTCGGAACCTTCGGGATGATGGTGCCGCTGACGCGGGGCACGAAGAGTTCGGCTTGTTTCTCGCCGACGATATACGGGCGGTTCGCGATCACCGGACCACCCTCGGCCCGGTATTGCGGGCCGTTCTCGAACCCGCCATAGGTCCCACCGGCGCCGCCCATGTTGGACCAGCCGTGGGTGTAGCCGTTGATCGCCGCGCTGCCGACGCTGCCGAGGACCGGCAGGGCGAGGTCGAACAGGCTGTTCTTGATCGGGTTGATCAGGCTGAGCTTCAGAAACTCCTGCATCAGTTCCGAGATCACCGCCATGCCGACCGACTTCAGCGAGAGCATCGCGTCCTCGCCCTGGAGCATCGCATCCGTGATGCCGGCACCGATCCGATCGAATGCCTGGGAACCGAAGTCCTCCAGGTATTCCATCTCGGCCGTGACGGTCTTGGTCTTCTTGGTCGCGTTGTCCATCTCGGCAGCCGCCGCGGCGACCGCCATGTTGAAGGTCCCCTGGCTTATCGCGCCGGCATCGAGCAACTTCTTGTATTCCGCCACTGCGGCGATGTACGCCTCCAGCGGCGTCATGGTCGCTTTGAGGATCTCCTGGCCGCGCTCGCGCTGATCAGCCTCATCCTCGATCGCCTTCTTGGTCGCCTTGAGGGCTTCCTCCTCGGCATACTTGGCCCGCGCCAGTTCGGCGATCTTCTTGCCCGCCTCGGTGTTGGCCTCGACGCCCGCGCGCTTCAGCGCGTTGTAGACCTCCTGTTCCTCGGCAGTTCGGCCCAACTGCTCGCGCTCGAACCGGAGGTTCTCGATCGTGTCCTCGATCCGCTTGGCCGCCTGGGCCGCCTCGCGCTCGCGCTTCTTCTTCTCGTCCTCGCTCTCGCCGGTCGGTTTGATCTCGATCGGCGGCTTGGTGCCAGTGGGCTTATCCGGCTCGACCGGCTTGGCCCGCAGGAAAGCCAAGCGGGCATCGATCTGCCGATCGATCTTCTCGAACTCCTCGGTCGGCTCGCCGGCTTCCTTGGCCCGGTCCCAGTTCAGCTTGTTCTTGCGCTTGCCGAACTCCAGCCGCTCCGGACTCCGCTGCTCCATCGGCAGGTGGCCTTCGGCGCCGTAGATCCGGTAGAAGTCCATCACCGATCGGGCCGAGTCCAGGATCGGCTCCAGCATGTTCTTGATCGGGGTTTCCAGCGTCCGGACCATCTCGGTCCAGCTATTCTGGACGCGCGTCCAGGAGCCGTTGAGGCCATCGGCGGCCTTCTCCGCGGCGCCTTCGTAGTCTTCTAACGCGCGGACCAGCAGCTTGGAGAACACCTCGGCGGAGACCTTGCCCTCGCTGATCATTTTCCGGAGTTCACCGGTGGTCTTGCCACCCGCCTGGGCGACTTTCTCGAAGAGTCCTGGTACCGGATCGGTTGTCTGCCTTACGTCTTCCATCGTTACAGTTGCTGAACCCAGCACCTGATTCAATCCGAAGAAGACGAGCTTTAGCTGTTCGGACGATGCACCGGTGGCAGCACTGGCGTTCGCCATGCCTTCCAGGATGGCCCTGGCCTGCTCGCCGGTGATCTTGCCGCTCTTCTGGGCCTGCAACAGGCCGGCGTAGCTTGACGTGAGAGTCGCGAGATCGACACCCAGGCGCTGGGCCGTCGCACTGAGGAACCGCTGCTCCTCTTCGAACTGGCCCTGGCTGGTCGTCATGCCGCGGATGCGGGCGTCGAGCCGCTCGAACTCGGCGATGGTCTTGACCATGCTGCGGCCGATCTCGGCGACCGACAGACCGATACCGGCAGCCCCCAGGGCGGACTGGAGACCGGAGCCGATCGAACTGACCGCCCTGTCGGCCCGCGCGGCGTCGCGCTCCATCCGGGAGGCCGCCGAGTTGATCGACCGCTCTGCCTGCTGGAGTTCGCTGCGGAGTTTGGCCGTCGTGGCCTCGATCCGGACCAGAATATCGCTGGTGTTGTTGCTACCCGACGCCATGGCGGCCTTTCCCTAGATGTGATGATCCGCCGGTGGGGGTTCCAGCGTCGGATCGGGGCCGAACTCGCGCAGGCGCCATTCCGCGAAGGCTGCCTCTCGATCGCTGTCGTCGGCTGTTTTCTTGTCTTTGCCGCCGCCGTTGAACTCGTTCAGCGCCGTGATCGCGGCGAAGAACGTGTGCGGCGTGCTGGTCCAGAACTGATCCTCCGACCAGTGCAGGACGCCGCAGGCGGTGCCGAGAAACTTGCGGTAAGGAATCAGGTCCGATCCCTTACCGCCTACGCATTTCCCCCCGCGGACTCCTCCGAGGCTTCCGTGCCGCCCGCGATGCAGCCGGTCAGGAAGGTCACGATCGCCGGCACCAGTCCGAGGACACCGGCGCGGAACACCGCCTCGCCGATCTCGTCCCGCGTCATCCGCTTGGAGCCCGCCGGCAGACCGGCGTCGATCGCACCTTGGAGGACAGCCACGATGTCGGTGACGAGGATCTCGCCGGACATCAGGCTGCGGGTCAGCGGCACCAGTCCACGACCGGCGGCGACCTCGATTTGGACCATGGCCTGGAAGCTGGGCCGCAGCACGTAGCTGCGGCCGTCAAGCTCCACCACGACCTCGCCCCGGTAGGGGTTGGGAGTGGTCATGGTCTTACGGCAGCGCCGTCAGGGCAGCAACCGGAGCGAGCGTCAAGCTGTACTTGGTAACATCCTGGGTTTCAGCCGTGATTTGCAGACTGGTCACCGTGAATGCGCCCTTGAAGCCCGCGCCGGCCGAGTCGAAGACGATCTGGCAGTCGTGGCTGGTCCCGGCAGCCCAGGCGGTCTGGAGCTTGTTGAAAGCCGCACGGGTCGTGTACAGGATGCCGCTGACCGAGACGGTGCCCGAGCGGGTGGTGGCGAGGCTGGTGGACCAGCCTGCGTTGTCTTTCGCGGTCGTATCAGCGACCGCGGTCGAGCCGTCGAACGAAGTGCTCTGCTGGCCTTCAAGGACCGCGAAAGTCGTCGCAGCGGTGGCGGTGTCGCCAACCTTGAGAAGGCAATTAATTCCGGCCTGTCCAGCCATGTCATGTCTCCCTAGATAAAAAGGTAAAGGACGGTCGGAGCCGCCCTTTATTTATCGGGAGAGGTGTTTCATTTAGGCTGTAGGAGAGAGGATGATCCTGAACCGCGAAATACCGTGCTGTGTCTTGCCATCCTCGTCCCGGAAACTGTCCGAGTACTCCCAGCGACACAGGATCGTCTCGTGGCCCTCGACCACCAGCGGGAAGTTATGCAGGGCGGCGTAGACCGCGGCCTGGAGTTCCTTGGTTTCCTTACGGCTCCGGCTCTCCGACCACGTGTGGACCACCACCGTGGTCTCGGCGCCGTCGGTGGCCTTATCGTCGAACGGCACCGCGGTTTCCTCCCCGATGCTGACATAGGGGCACTGGGCGCCGGGTGGCGCGAAGTCGTAGACCGGCACCGCCAGGGCGCTGTCGAGCCGCGCGAAGAGTGCTTTCTGAAGGTTCCAGCCGGCCAGCATCACCGCCCCCTTGTCTGTTGGATCACCCGGTCGGTCGCCTCTTTGAGGGCGGCCAGGATCTTGGCCTTGCGGATCTCGAACGCCGGTCGGACGAAAGGCCGGGCCGAGTGGTGACGGGTGCCGTGCTCCATAAACTTCGCCAACATCCTATTCCGGCGCCGCTTCTTGCCCCGGTTCTTGAAACCGGCACCGACCTCGACTGCCAGACCATCCTTGATGTACGTGCCGTCGGCCGCCGGGGCGACGCCGATCGAGGCGATCAACTGGCCGGTGCGGACGGCGCCGCGGGCGTTGAGTTCGCGCTTCATCTGAGTGGCGAGCAGGTCGGCCTGATGAGCGATCGTGTCCTTGAGTTCGTCGGTCAGATCGTCCGGCAGGGTGCGGAGCCACGCCTGGAACTTCGGGTTGATTTCGAGGAACCGCTTCGCCATCAGGTCGGCCCGCCGTATTCGACCTCGATGACCCGGAACGCCGACCGCGGGCCGGGATCGGCCGCGTCGGTGATGTTCATAACCAGGCCGCGCCAGACCAGCCGGTTATCAACCGTGATGCCCCGGCGGTTCCGGATGGTGATCCGGTAGCGGTCGCGCGGCTGGGTCTGCTCCGCGTGAACGACCTCGCCCGCCTTGCCCGTCTGGGCGATCACCTCGGCCCACAGCGGCGTGACGGTGGTCCAGGCGACGGTATAGCCGCCACCGCCGTCGGGGGTGTGGACCTCCGCCTGGAGGAGGACGCGCTCCGAGAGGTTACCGGGCTGGATCTGCCGGGCCATCAGAAGGACACCAGCTTGTACGGCGCGATCAGGCACTCGATGCCGAACGGGATCTTGTTCACCGCGGCGCCGACGGAAACCGGAAGCCGCTCGCTGTGCCAGAGTGCCACCAGGAGCAGCAGGGCATGGCGGATCGCTTCCGGAATATCGCTCGGGTCGGTGCCGAAGCCACTGAGGTAGCGGATGCGGACCGCATCGGGTGCGCAGGCGGTGGCCGGCCAGACCGCGTTGGTGCGGAGATAGACCCGGCCGGGTTCGCTGGCGGTGCTGAGCCGGTAGATCGAGGGGTTCACGGTCTGCTCGACTTCGGCGCCGTCCAGATAGGTGATGGATTCAACCGCGATGGTCCGACCATGCAGATCGATCGGGCCGCAGGGGAAGCCCGGCAGGACGGTTTCCATCACGGTCGCCAGCAGCGGGCGGTTCAGGATCGTCTCGACGTGGCCGGTTGCCGCGGCGAGGTAGCCGAACAGCAGCGCGTCCTCGTCCTCGTGGTCAATCCTCAGATGGGCTTTCAGGTCTTCGAGGGAGACCGGCAGGCCGGCGGCCGGCGTGATGATGCGATAGCTCATGCCGCGCCTCCGACGACGAGTTGCTTCCGAATGTGCATGACGCCCTTGAGCGGCGTCGTGACGGCACCGCTGGCATCGGTTAGCTGAAGCTCGTGATAGAAATCACCCGACAGCGACACCGTGTCCGCGGGCTCCAGGTCGATCTGGAGTTCCCCCGCCGCGGCGTTGGTGATCGTGATGCCGGCGTCGGTCGTCTTCGTCAGCACCGGCGTCGGCGAGAACCGGGCCGGCGTGCCCTGGCTGGCCTGCCAGATCGCGGTGACGCCCGTCAGGTTCATCGCGGCACCGGCCTGATCCGTGATGATGACGAAAACCGGCATGGTGTCGCCTGCCGTGGCGCTGAAATTCCTCATGACGAGCCCTTCCCTGTCAGCCGGGTATTTAGCTCCACGCCGGTCAGCATCCGGGGTTGGACAGGGTTGACGCCGGTCAGGTGGATGCCGGCCGGCTGCTGACCCGTGAGGCGGATCACCGTGCGGGTCGAGCCCTGGCCGATCGCGAGGTCGTTCCAGCGGAGGTCGATCAGGCGGCCGATGGTGGCGCGGAGATCATAGGGCAGGTCCACCGACAGGCCGGCGGCCTCCCGGTCGTCCCACAGGAGATCCAGCGGCAGACCGACCCGGTCGCGAATGGCCCACGGGTGCTCGATCACCTGGGCGATCGGCTGGCGGATGCCCCAGCGGACATCGATCGGCACGCCGGAGAGAGCGCGGTCATGCCAGCGGAGATCGATCGGCGATGCGGCTTTACCCCGGACATCGAAGCGGGCATCGATGTCCCGCTGGACCCGCTCCCGGACGTGCCAGGACATCTCCAGAGCGGCGGCCGACGCGGAGATGGTCTGCTGGATGTTCCAGCGCAGTTCCGCGCCCTGGCCGACGCGACCCCGATCATCCCAGCGGACATCCAGCGACTGGGGCAGGGCGGAGCGGATCGAGTAGCGGAGTTCCGTGGTCGCCGGCAGGGTGGTCCGGTCGTCCCAGCGGAAATCCCGGCCGGCAGAGACGGTTGTCCGGTCGTGCCAGAGTGTCGTGACGATCTCGCCGATGGTCTGGCGGATCGAGTAGCGGAGATCCGCGGCCGAGGCTGCGGTCGTCCGGATGTTGTAGCGGGCATCCAGCGCGGCATTGAGGGCCGCCCTGTCGTTCCAGCGCGCATCAACCGCATCGGCGACGGCTGTTCTGTCGTGCCAGCGCGCATCGATCGAGGAACCAACCGCCACCCGAACGGTCGCCGAGGCCGTGTCCCAGCGGGCATCGAGCAGGCCGGCGACGGCTGCCTTGTCGTGCCACCGGGCCTCGACACTGCCGGTGACATTCGCCCTGTCGTTCCAGCGCGCGTCGATCGAGCCGGTGGTTTTCGTGCGGTCGTGCCACCGGGTCTCGACGTTACCGGCGGCGGTTGCCCGGTCGTTCCAGCGCGCGTCGATCGCACCGGCGACCGCTACCCTGTCGTTCCACCGCGCGTCGATCGATGTGCTGACCGGAGTCTTCACCCCGGCTGCTGCGGCCAGTGGTTCAACCAGCACCACGGCGGCGCCGACGCTGTTGAACGGGGCGCTGAAGGTCGTCGCCTGAACGCCGGGGGCATCGACCTCCCTGACGAACCCGACTTGCTGGTGGTTCGGGTTGGCCTTGTTCTCAAATAGGATCGCCGCACCGGAAGCCGTCAGGGCGCCGCCGGAGGTGTAGTGGTCGTGGCTCGAACCGATCAGCAGGCGGTTCTTGCCGGTGTTCGTGGCCTCCAGCGTGACCGACGCATTGGCGTGGGCCGCGGCAAACCCGCCGAAGGGGTTGCTCGCCTGGGTGTTGGCGAGGTTGATCGCGCTGGTGACACCCGTGTCGCAGTACTGGTCGGCCTTCGAGATGACGATGTTGCCGGTCGTCTGGGGCGGGTTGTTTAGGGCGAAGACCCAGAGCGTCCCTTGACCCCCGCTGCTGGTCGAGCGACCCAGCAGCGTCATGGCCTGCCCGGCGAAGCTGGCGGTCGGGTCCCAGGTGTACCCACCCGCGCTAGACGCGAAGACCAGGAGAGCACTGGCGCCGGTGGCGTTGTGGCTGACCGCGTGGTTATACGGGTAGGCGCCCGCCCAATTCGCGGTGGTCGTTCCGAGGACGGCCGGCAGGGTCGGGCTGTCGGTGGTCGTGTCCAGCATACCCAGCGGATAGCTATCGTAGTTCGCAACCTCGGCGTCCGACCACACCGTGTTGGTGGCGCCGATCTCGTATATCAGGGTCTGGAACTTCTGATACTGACCGCGCGGATCGTAACCGACCGCGATCTTGCGGCTGGTGTCCAGGCCGGGCGTCGTGATCGTCGCCTTCAGCACGCCGTTGACATATGCCTTGGCCGTCGTTCCCGAGATCGTCAGCGCGACGGTCTGGGTCACGGTCGCCGGGCGGTTGCCCAGGGTGGTGAAGGTCGATCCGTCGTACAATTCCCAGATCGAGCCGTAGAAGTCCCAGGTCAACCAACCGCCACCGGTGGTCGGGATACCGAACAGCACCAGATCGGTGCCGTAGTCGGGACCGTAGGGCTCGACGCGGGCGAAGACCGTAACAGATGTCCCCGTGACCCCCCACTGCGACAGGGTCGAGGCCGGAACACCGTTGTCCGACGACCCGCCCGCGGGTCGGAAGCAATTACCGATCGCGGTGTTGTCCCGGTTGCCCAGGCCACCATAGGCGAGGTTGTCCGCGGGGTTGACAATGTTCGGCGTGGTGGCCGAGGAGTCCACCGGCGGCGCTTCCCAGCCGGGCTCCAGCCACGCGAACAGCGCCCGCAGGCCGCTGTATTGGCCGATCAGATCCAGTTTCCAGGGACGCGCCCGCTTGACGATTTCCCGGTCGGGTGACCCGGTCGCCGCCGCAACGTCCCACCGCAGGTCGAGCGCCCCACTGACAGGAGTCTTGCTGGAGCCCCCGCCGAAGTACTGGCCGGTCAGCAGAGCGGCGGTCGAGGTCGTCGCGGTCAGGTTCTGACGGGTGAACCGCGGACTGCCGAGGACTCTGTAGGAGGTGCTCATCGCGGTTCCCTATCCTGCAACAACGCTGAGAGAGCCCATCACGAAGGCATTGCTCGCCGTGGGGGCCGCGTGCATGACCATCTGCAAACACGCATCCGGTTCGATCCGAGGGAGGCCCAGCGTCGCGAAATCTGCCGTGACTGCCACGTTGGCCACCGGCAGGGAGATCATCGCTACCCGTTTCAGGAGCACGATGGCGATGTTGCCGACGGCTCCGCTGGTGCCACTGAAGGTCAGGGACTGAATGCGCTGCACACCGGTATCACCATCCGCCAGGGGTAGCCGGCGCATGGTCCCCAGCGGAGGATTTGCGAAGGTCGATGTAGCGATCGTGCTCCGGTTGGCGACGCCTGCGGAGTTCGTGTAGGTGACGGTGGCGGCAGGACCGGAAGCGCCGGTGGCGCCATACCATTCCAGCCAGATCTCCAAACCTTGCCCGTTATTGGGGCAGCGGGCTGCTGGGATCGTCGCGGCGCCGCCGACAACCGTCTGGGTTGTCGTCGTGTTGCCGGAGAACCCGGCAGACGCCCACACCCGGTCGTAGATCCCAATGCTGCCGAAGATGCTGGACTGTAGAGTGCAGCCGGCGAGATACAGGTTCTGACCGGCGGGCGGGTCGTTCAGGTCGGGAAACCCGTGGGTGGCATCCGTCGGGACATCGGCCCCGACCGTATACGCAGTCGGCGCCGACGCCGTCCCCCAGGGAGAACCCGTCCCCCAGCGGTCGAGGCCGAAGAACAGCGAGCTAGTTCCCGTGAGGAGCGAGTGGTAAATCGGGATGTCCTGGCAGGCGCCGGTGAACGCCGCAACCAGCCCGTCCATCGACGAGATCGCCATCAGGGCACCGCTTCGAGGTATTGCTCGATCGAGACCGTCGTCTGGCCGAAAAGAACGTACTGGAAGTTATCGGTGACTTCATCGACCGGTACGTTGTTCTCGTCCAGATACTGGATGTCGTAGACCGTGTATTCGACGTAATCGACGAAAGGTGCGGTGAATTGGACCTTGTCGCCGGGTGAAAAGATCGGTGCGGGCATGGCGTTTCTTCCTGGTAAAAAAGCCGACTAGGCGGAGATCAGGGTCAGCGAACCCCAGGTCGGTCCGGTGCCGGTGCTCCCGGATAGCTGGACGAATTGGAGCGCGGCGTCCGGATCGATCACGGGCATCCCCAGTGCGACGAAATCCTGAACGATCCCGGTGTTGGCCGATGAGATGTGCACCACCGCCTTCCGCCTGAGCAGCGCGAGGCCGAAATTGCCGGCCGCGCCGGTGGATGCGCTGAGTCTGACCGACTGGACGGATGCCACGCCGCTGTCGCCATCCTGGAGGGGTATCCTGAGCATGCGACCGATCGGGAAGTTCGCGATCATCGCCGCGGTGGCTGTCCGGCCCGTGATACCGTCCGAGTTGGTGTAGGTGACGGTCACGTTGGACGCGGTGGCCCCCGTCGCGTCGTAGCTCTCCAGCCAGATTTCCAGACCCAAGCCGCTGTCCGGGGCACGGGTCGCCGGCAGGGTGGCCGTCTGGGCGATGTTCTGGGTCGCCGTTGAGGTGCCGCTGAACCCGCCGACCTGATAAACCCGGTCATAGAGCGCGCAGGATTGGATCACCGATGATGCAAATCCCCAGCGGGCGAGATACAGGCTCTGGCCGGCGGCCGGAGCGGTCAGGGGCGGATAGCCTCGGGTAGCGTCCGTCGGGATCAGCGGGGTGCTCGGGGTCAGCGACTGGTTATAGAGGTTGCCGCCGAACGTGTTGTTGAGATTGGCATATCCGCCCACCGCGGTCGTGCTGGACCCGTAGTATATCGGGATCTCCTGCGGCGATCCGGTCAGCCCCGCGATGAAGTCGTCCATGGTCGTGATGGGCATCAGGCTGTCCCCTTATCGGCATCGGCGGTAAAAACAGTGAGCATCCCGGTCGCCTATCCGGCGACGACGGTGACGGTGCCCTGGGTGAGCCCTGACGTGGTGGTGGTCGGTAGCAGCACGAATTGGAGACAGGCGTCCTGATCGATGGCCGGGAGCCCCAGACCGGCGAAATCAACCGGGTTGCCGGTGTAGGTTTGCGTCAGCGGGATCATGCACTTGCGCTTCAGCAGGGTGATCGCGAAGGCTCCCGCGGTATTCGCCGCCGACAAGGTCACCGAGTTGATCGCGGAAACGCCCGTGTCGCCCTCCTGGAAAGGGATGCGCTGCATGCGGCCGACTCCGAAGCTCGTGATCAGCGCCGTGGACGGCGTTGTCCGGCCATCGACACCCGCCGAGTTGACATACGAGATCGTCGCATTGGTGGCGGTGCTTCCTGAGGTCGTCTGTCCTTCGATCCAGATCTCCAGCCCTTCACCGCCACTGGGGGCGCGGGTGCTCGGGAGGGCCGGGAAACTCGTCACAGCCTGAGCCGCTGTGGAGTTGTTGACGAACCCGCCCCGCGCCCAGATCCGGTCATAGATCATGATCGCGCCCATGTTGGTCGGGGTCAGGTTGGCGCGGGCAATGTAGAGAGTCTGGCCCGCGGCGGGCGCCGTCAGAGAGGGGTAACCGGGGGCATCCCCGGTCATGATGTCCGAGGCTGCGGTTACGACCGCGGCCGTTCCCCAGGAGTTCGCGAGACTTACATGCCGGTTGAGATTGTAGTGTCCACCAGCAGCGGTCGTACCGCTCAGGAACAGGACTGACAGTTCCTGGTGGGTCCGGGAGAGTGCCGTGACCAGTTGATCCATGGTGGTGATGGTCATGCCGTTACTCCCCGGTCAGCGTCGTGTTGGATCTCGCTCAGGCGGCCGTTAGGACGCGCTGTCGCCCTCGGCCTGGATCACGACGCTGTCGGCGTTGTAGGCAGCGGCGCCGGCCGTCACGACCCGCTTGATCCAGATCGCCTTGGCCTGCCCGGCCGGGATGTCGCCGATCAGCAGGCCGCCGGCCTTGCTCGTCGGGGCGCTGAACGTAACGCCCGCGGGGGCGACGCCCTCGTTGGCAACGGCCGTTTCGGTCGCGTTCACCGCGGCGGCGCCGAGGCCGATTTCGCAGGTCGTGCCGGCCGCCGGGGTGTTGGCCGAGATCCAGACGGTGACTTGCTCCCACGTCAGGGTAGCATTTGCATTGTGCAAATACACGCAGCGGTATTCGGTGTCGCCGGCTGCCGCTTCATCGCCCGAGACATTGTCCCAGAGGTTGTTCAGGGTCGCGGTCGTGATGCTGGTCGAGGACTTCGTGCCACCGATCGACGAGCCGGGGGCGCTGTTCGAGGCGCCGCCGGAGAGGCGGAACTGGATCTCGGAGGAGATGATAGCCATGGTCGGTTACCCTGTTACTTCGCGCGCTTGCCGCGGCGGATGGTGGCTTTTTCCGGCACGGCCGGGGCGGTAGCTTCCTCGATCACGGGCTTCGCGGGCTCGGACTCGGAGATTGCGGCGGCGATGCCGGCCTCGATCCACGCCAGCGCGGTGGGGTCGGGCAGGTCAACGATCTCGCCGAAGGCGAAGGAGTGGTCGCTCCCTGCCAAGCTGGTCAGCATCGAAACTTTCATGTCGGTATTTAGCCAGGTCCCCAAAACAAAAGGGCGGCCCGAAGGCCGCCCCGATGCTGGTTACCGGACCCCGAGGGATCAGGTGGCCGAATGCTGGTAGAACTTCACGGCCGCCGGGTTGACGCCGTTGCTGTCATGCCGGCTGTAGGCCAGGAAGCCGACCTGGAGGCTGTCAGCATAACGCTCGTTCAGGCGGACCATCTGGACATCCAGAACATCACGGATGATGAATTTGGTCAGGTCGCCGAACAGGACGGTCTTGGCGTTGGCCGCGGGGACCGGCATGTCGTTGTTGATGATGTACTGGAAGCCCAGGAGGCGATCCGGCTCACCAGCGACCATGCCCGGCTGCCAGATCGGCAGGCCCGTGCTGTCCTTCAGCTTGCGCAGGTTGCGCAGCATGGCGTCAGACAGCATGAACTTCGCGTTCGCACGGTAGGACGGGTCCACGGCGTGAACGAGATCGATCAGGTCATCATAGGTGATCGAGGTGGTCTGGCCGACAGCGCCAACCTTGCCGGAGGTCGCGAACGGAACGATGCCCTTCGGCTGATTGATGCCGGTACCCAGGGTGAAGTGGGCGTTCGTCGCACGCGCGATGCGGGTGCCTAGAGCCGAGGCGAGATACGATCCGAGATCGAACGCCGCGTCCTGCATCAAACCGTAGGGGACTTTCACCTGACGCGAGGTGTAGGTATAGGCACCCAGGTTGACGGAACCGAACACGACATCGAGATCCGACACAGCGGTGTTCTCGGCGATGATCGAGCCCGAGTTCGCGGTGTCGTCCACGGTCGGCATGTTAATGGTGTTGCCGGTGCTGGTCCGCAGGATCTGCGCGCCCAGGCGGACGCCACCGAAAGCCTTGGTAGCGGCTTCAAGCTGATCGCGGAAACCGACGGGGACCAGATAGCCACCCTCGCTGGCGGTACCAACGGACTGGGCGCGGGTCTCGGCCTGCTGGTTCAGCACGTAATTCCGCATTTCTTCAGAAAGGCCGGCCATGCCGCCCTTCAGGAACGCGTTGAACGAGCGGACTTCCAGGTCCTCGGCCTTGGCGGCTTCACCACGGGAAACGCGGCCACGGTCGGCGCGGGCTTCGATCCTGGCTTCCAGGGCAGCTTCTGCATCGAGCAGGCGCTGTTCACGGGCGATCCGGCCTTCGACCTTCTCGGCCGCTGCCATCTGCTCGTCAAAACGGGCCTCGACCTCGGCAACCTGGACTTCGTCCATGTCATCCGAGATCTGGGCCAGTTCGGCGCGGGCGCCGGTGATCAGTGCAGCACGCTGCTCCCGCAGCAGATTAATGTGAGACATTCTGTCTTCCTCATACGAGGGCGGCATTCTGCCGCCTGAGCAAATTGACTGCGGGAGACCGTCAGTCACCAATGAAACGTCGCTTGAGATTTACTCTTGCGATGTCGGCACGGTATTTAGCCGCGGGCGCTTCAGATGTGGTTTTGTCTTCCCACTCCTTCAGAGACCGGACAGCAATGCTGGTGTCGAGATAGGCGGGGTAGGTCACGGGTGAGACATCGAAGAGTTCGACGCTCTTGAGCGTGCGGATATTCTTACCGCCGCGCTTCTCCCAGGAATCCTCGCGAACCCGGAAGCCGAAGCTCATTTGATCCACGTCGCCGCGACCCATGCTGACCATCAGGTCGCGCGCCCACTGGGCGTCGGGCGGGTCGATCTCGATCCGAAGACCGCGGTCGTCCTCGCTCATCCGGAGAGTGCCGCTCTTGTTGCGGCCGAGGCACCAGTCGGGGTTATGGTTCCAGAGGGCGCGGACATCATCGCGGGCGATGGCATCTTTGAAGCAGCCTGGAGCGATCTCTTCCACGAACCCGCCCAGGTCCTGCGACGGCGAGTTGAAGAGCGCGGCGTAACCGACCATCGTGGCCGGATCGTTGTCGCTGCGCTGTTCCAGGCCCAGGCTCTGTAGCCCGTAGGTGCGGCGTTCCACTTTCTTGTCCCCTTCCCGGCGTCCCGTCATGGCGTTTCCTCGCTGTCTTCGGCCGCCGGTTCTTCGGGGTCCGTCGTATTGGTCGCGTTCTTCACCGCATTGCCGGCCGTGCCGTCGGCAATCGCCTGGACGCCGGCCATGTTCTGCTGGAGGAAAATCTGATCGCCGGGCTCTACCGGAGGCAGGTCTTCCAAAGCCCTAGCCTCGTTAGGCGTGTACAGCCCGGATTGAATGCCCTTGGTCAGGCCATCGATCCGGTCCTTGTAGACACCACGCATCAAGGCGTTGAGATTGAATTTCACGAAGTATTTAGACGCCGCGGCACCGACGAATATCTTCCGATTAATCTCCGCCTCGATGCGGACGATGTACGGAGCGATGCAGTACTTGGCGAAGTGAAGATCTTGAGCTTCGCTGGAGGCGAAGGTATTGCCGATACTGCTTTGCAGGAACGACAGTGGTACCCGGAAGACTCTTGCGATTTCTTCCAGTTGGAAGCGTCTATTCTCCAGGTGCTGGGCATCGGCCGGCGGAATGCCGAGGCTTTTGACATCCAGGCCGTCTTCCAGCACCATGGTCTTGAAGGCGTTGCCGGCGCCCTGGTGGCTCGCGTTGAAGGACTCGCGGATGCGCTTGGCAGCCACGTCGCTCAGCGCCTTCGGCGACATCAGGATGGTGCCGGGGACACCGTTGTTCCGGTAGAAGCTCGACCCGAACTTCTCGGCCGCCATGCTCAACCCGATCGCGTTGCGCGACTGGGCGATCGGGCTGAAGCCCTTCAAGCCGTCGCCGAACAACGGCACGTGGAGCACGTCCTCGGACGGCAGGATGCGGACGGCGCCGTCGGTGGCGACTACCTTGTAGACCAGCCTGGGAGAGCCATCGATCTCCACCAGCTTGGGTTCGGTCCGGTCGGGCGGCAGCGGCCACAGTTCGACCGCTTCACCGCGGCCGTTCCTGGTGATCTCGCAGTAGGAATTGCCCCAGATCGCCAGATGGCTAGCCATGACTTCCCGGAAGCTCACGGCGCTCTGCATCGGGTTCGGCTCGATCGCCAGCATCCGGTGATAGACGCCCGCGCTGACCTTGGTGGAGCCGTCGGCGGTGTTCTCGTAGAGGTGCAGCGGCAGGCTGGCGACCGTCTCGGCGATGACCCTGACGCAGGCGAAAACGGCCGCGCTCTGCATCGCGCTGACTTCGGTCACGGTGACGCCGCTGTCGGTCGTGCCTCCCAGCCAGGAGACCAGCCACTCGTGCGGGTTGGCGAGCGATGTCGAGGGGTTTTCCGGACTGGATCGGATCTCCGACACCCAGCCGGCCAGCCTGTTGAGGATATTCATGCGATCCGGCCCCGAAGTAATAATGCCGGACTCACCGGCTCATTACTTACTTATCCAGATCACAGGGTGATAATGCCGCGATCTTCGTAAACACTAGCCGTGGACTTGGCCCCGAACAATGCCCTACCGAGGGCCATAATGGCGGAGACCACTCCGTCGATCTTGTTCTCTATTCTTTCTTTACGCGGGTAAATATTATCTTTGTTGTCCACATGGCACACAACGTTGGACATCATCCAGGCGAGCACGGGATCGCCGTCATGGTGCAGGCGGCCCTGCCTGATCAGCGCGTCGAGTTCTTTCATCGGTTCACTAAAATTCAAGACAGTTGGTTTGTATTCGATGCAGGCGGCGCCCTCAGCCATCAGGCGCTGGGATAGCTGCGTCGCCTGCCAGGGATCGTAGGCGATCTCGCGGACTTCGAACCGCTGGGCGTCCTCCAGGATATCTTCCTCGATCGTCGTGAAATCGAGGACATCGCCCATGGTGGTTTTCAGGCGGCCCTCGATTTCCCACCCGCTGTACTGTGAATTTCTGCCGTCCGTGACAGCATCTTCTGGTAGATAGCATTGGTTGAACAAATAGTAGTGGCGGACACCGTCAATATCCCGCCAGAATAGGCGTGAAATGGCTGCGATGTCGGTCTTCGACGCCAAATCGACCGCCATGACGCAGGGGTCACCCTCGAAGTCGGCGATGTCGAGGGTCGGGTCAGCGCACCGATCCCACGCTCTCATGTCCATCCAACTGGAATTGGCAGATACCCAAACATTCAAATGTTTTGTTAAGAAATTGTTCTGTGCCGATGGCATCGCCATCGCTTTTGTCGCCAACTGCCCAATGATTTCGGGCATGACGCTGACATTCCAATTCGGGTTAGCCTTCTGCCAACTCTTCTCACTGGTCCAGTCGTCGTCATCATCTATCGTGTAGATGATGGCAAACTGACTGTCATCTTGTGCGACACCATCGAGTACTTTGGTGCAGAATGTGCGGACTTCGTAGCAGATACCTGATCTGTCACTGCCCGCTGTGGTGATGCACCACAACAAAGACTGGTCTCTCTTACCAATTCCAGTCTCGATTACGTCGTAAACGGCACGTGTCCGGTGAGCATGAAGCTCGTCAATACATCCGAAGTGGATATTTAAACCGTCAAGGTTGTTGCCCTCCGCCGACAATGCCTCGAACTTGCTGGCAGACTTCAGCACGTGGATACTGTGGGCGGCGGTCTGGACGCCGAGGGCCGACATCAGACCGGGTGACCGCTCGGCCATTTGTCGGGCTGTCGCCCAAACAATCTTGGCCTGATCACGGGTCGTCGCCGCGCTGTAGACCTCGGCTCCGCCCTCGCCATCGGCAGCCGTCATGTAGAGGGCGAGCGGTGAGGTCCAGGCCGACTTGCCGTTGCCGCGGGGGCACTCGATGTAGACCCGACGAAAGCGTCGCTTGTCCTTGCGCGGACCGTCCTTGAACACCCAGCCGTAGACGGCCGTCGTGATAAAAAGTTGCCAGGGCTCCAACTGGATATTGACCCCCGCCAGGGGGCCTTTGATGTGCTTCAGGTTCTCGACGAACCGGCAGACGCGGGCCGCCTTCTCCTCGTCGAACCGGTAGGGGAACGCCTTGCTTTTGGCCTTCTTCAGATCGTCGAGGTGACGCTGGCAGGCGAGGACGACCCACTTGCACGCAGGGATCTTCCCGGCGACGACATCACGGGCGTACTTGAGAGCTTTGGAAATGTGTTCGGGACGGGCCATTGCCGTATTTATCGGCCTGCCATCCCCTTGAATGTCGGGCGCCAGAGAAGCTTACGCTGACCTGCTCCATGATTGTTTTGCCTACCAGACTTGAAACCATGGTTCAGCATCTATACGTGACATCCTCGGGAATTCGATCTCCAAACTGGTGAGTTGCCGAAAGATCGCAACGATGATGTTTCCTGAATATTGGTGGGTGCAATCATCCATGAGGGATCGGGAACGGCGCCGCGCTGGGAAAGCAGAGCTAGAATATACGGCACTTGAAGAAAAAGCCCATGATCTCGGCGACCAGAAAGGTCCAAATTATGATGAGGAAGCATCGCTGAGGCTTCACACGGCATCTCAACCCAATGTTGCACTCGTTACCAAGGCTGAGGGCGAAAAAGACGTTAAATCTTATCGCGAGGAGATAGTATATGCGCGTCATCTTGGCGAGCACATCTTCAAATTTTTCTCAGTAATACTTGCTGGATTAGGAGTGATAGCTTTTCATATTTTCGATGGCAAACTTTACGGTCTTGATATAGCAAGTATCGCTCATGATCACATTGAGTTACTGCTAGTTATCCCTTTTATTTCATCAATTTTGTTTGTGACTATTGGCCTTGCGTCGTTTGTAGTATTGTTGGTGTTTTTTGTGATACTGATGTTTTCGAGCACTTTCACGATCGTAATGCTTCTTATTAGCTGTTTTCACTTTATTTTTGGCGATCCTGGGGACTTTATCTGGTCATTTAGATGGGCCATTATAGGATTGTCAACTTCGATCACATTTCATCTGAGCGAACACATGCTGTGCAACTACCTCGAATTTAGGGACGAGCGAGCGAGGAAAATAGCTTTGAACAAAGCCTCGACCCTTACAGATTTGCCAAACTGATTCTCTATCAGAATATTTCATAGAAATTCGTCGAACGGGCTGGCTTCCGGCGTCGGTGTAGCCTGCACTTTAGACCGAGCCGCGGGCGTCAAGCCAAACTCGACCAGACCCGACATCACGCGGCGCCATGCCTCGGCCCGGATGCCGACCGCAGGGTGCTTCTTGATCAGGCCGTTCTCGGACATGAAGGTCATGCCGTCCCGCTCGATCTGCGCGTTCGCCTCGCGAAACTCAGCATACGAGATGCAGAGCATCTCCAGGGCGCTGGCGTCGGAGAGGGTCAGGACGCCCATCTTGAAGAGGTCCGGCGCCAGTCGGTCCCACAGTTCGCGGGAATGGCCGCCGGTCAGGAACCAGTCCGGGCAGGGTGGGATGCCGGTCTCGGGCTTTGGCTCCAGCTTGTTCAGCGGTCGGCCACCCGGATTTCCGGTGACAAGCTTCAGCGCGGTGGGTTTTGGACGACGGCCGGCCATGATTTCAAACCAGTCTGCGGGGGAGGGAAGGCCACCCGGAAAAGATTTTCAAATCGCTCTCGCGCGAAAAGAGTTCCCCTGGCGCGGTCCCCTCGGGTAGGGGGCCAAGAGGGGACCCGCCCCCTCCCAGAGCCGATCGACGACGCGGAAGGGGTAGAACACCACCAAACTGTGGGTAATTTACCTCGGAGGGGGTAGACGACCGCGCCCGGTGGCGATTTCGCTCGAACTATTTAGCACGGCGGCCGAATCCGCCGTCCTCCCGCGCCGTCTTCACGTCGTGATGGTGTTTACACAGGCTCTGGAGGTTGGACGGGTCGAGGCGCCTGTCGGGATCGACGCTGATCGGCACGATGTGATCGACCACGTCGGCGACCACGATCCTGCCCTCGGCCTTGCACCGTCGGCACAGCGGTTCGCTCTGGATGTGGGCCAGCCTCAGCCGACGCCAGTCGCCGTCGTAGCCCCGGCTGGCTGCCGATCCCCGATGGCGATCGACCGCGGCCTTGCGCCGTCGCTCCTGGATCTTGCGCTCCTGCTCCTTGATCTTGGGATCACCCGCATTGGCCGGCCGGTGGGCGGGGGCGCGTCTAGGCATGACCGACCGGCATGCAGGCCAGCACCCTGGCCTGTTCGCGCGTCGCCAGGGCGATCCGCAGGGCCAGGAGATCGTCCTCTCCGGCAGGTAGCCCGGCACGCTGGCGGATGATCAGGGCGAGATCCTTGCTCATCTCCCGGACCATGCGGTCGAACTCGCAGGACGGCAGGAAGGTCGAGGGCAGCACGAGGTCGAGGGCAGCGGCCTCGACCAGATCGACGATGTAGTCCTCGGCCGGCGCGCCGGCATCCTCGATCGCGTCGAGGAAGTCGTCGAGGTCCAGGAAGCTGACCGTGAACTCATCGGGAAAATCGAGATCGTCGTCCATGGGATGGTCTTTCAGTGGGTGCTGACCAGGGCCTGGAGCAGCAGGACCAGCGCGTAGACACAGCCGGCCAGCATGGCGTAGGCGGCGATCTGCTCGGCCAGGGTCGGCCGCTGCTTATGACAGGGACAGGTGCAGTGGCGGGGATCGAAGACCGGCGGTGGGCAGTGGATGTCCGGGTCGCAGGCTTCCCAATCAACGTCGAAATCGTCCATCACCGACCTCCATCAGGGGCCGGTATTTAGGACAGCAGCCGCCGGATCTCGGGAGGCAGCAGCCAGCAGGTCACGAAGCGGTCCCGCTCGTAGACGAAGAGGTGATGGCCGTAGATGCGGGGGTCGCCTTCGGGATGGGCGGTCGAGACCGCGCTCTCCAGGAGGACTCGGATACCGGTCCCGAAGTCGCTCAGGCGGCGGCCCTGAGCCAGTGCCCGCTCGGCCATACGGGCAACGGCCCGGCGGGGGATACCGAGGCGCTGACGCGCTCTCTGGTCGCCGTGGAACGTGACGTAGACCATGTCACGCTGCCGGGCTCTCGGTGGTCATGATCAGCATGGGAGGTTCCTGTCCGGGTCAGGATATTTATCGACCCGTCGGACCGATAGCGGGCACCGGAACGTGAAAAGGGCCGGCCGAAGGATGAGCGGCCAGCCCTTTCCGCAGACGCACCTGCTAAGGAGACCGATCGGCGAATGGCTCAATAAACCCCGACCGGCCTGTCGCGAGGTATAGACCGGTCGTGGTTAACACTCCATTAACCAGCAGTGCGGTTCCGGCTGAGACCGGCGATGATCTCGGCCGTCGTGCGGGTCGGATCGCTCGCCGGGATGCTGTACTTGGCAACTTCCGGATCGATCGCCACGGCCGGCGCCGAAGCGGTCCGGTTGGCGTTGGCCGGCTTGTTGTCGATCTTCAGGCCGAACGGCTTGTAGTAGGCGCCGAAGCGGTCGGCATCGTACAGTTCGCCGTTCACCGAGGCGTGGAACATCTCCTCGATCGCCTGGACCTGCTCCGCCGTCGGCTTCGCCGGCAGGGCTTCCTTGAGGTCGTGCAGGCCGTGGGTGTCGATCGCCTGCCGCTCCGCCGGGGTCAGCGCGCGGGTCTTCATGCTGAACATCGACGAGCCGTAGGACTTGTAATCGCCCTGCTTCGCAACGCTGATCCGGAAATCGCGGCCCTTCTCGAAATCGATGACGAAGTCCTCTATATCGCCGTCCATCAGGGTGTTGTAGATGATCTTGTAGAGCGACTCATTGATCACGAACCGGCGGATCGGATTGGCCGGGACCTCGGCTTCCTCGAACCCGCTGTTCACCACGAAGCCCTGGAAGACGTACGACTTCTTCCGGTAATACAGGCGAGCAAGCTCGCGCTGAGGGCCGTTCCACCAGTCGCGGATGCCTTCCGTGACGGCGCACTTCTCGCCCCACATCTGCATGCAGGGGACCTGGACCGACACTTCCTTGGTCTCGTCGCCGCCGCGGACACCGACGAACGGAAGCTTGATCACCATCCGCTCCCGCCAGAAGAACTCGTTGGTCTCGTCGGCATCGGGAAGAAAACGGATAGTGCTGGTCTGACCGACCGGCGTGATCCAGAAAGCATAGGACGCGTTGTCGCCCGTGCTCGTCTTGGACTGTTGTGCTGCCTTCTGGGCCAAACGTGCCCGGATTTCTGCCAGTGAAGCCATGATATCTCTCGTTTTGCCGTTAGGAGCGGTATTGCCCCCTCGATTTACTCACCATGGCAGATCCGATCCCTGGAGCGTTAATTTCTTTTCAGCCTCGCGAGAACTTTTTCCAGGAGGGCGCCGCGGTTCGGATCATCGACCCGGATGGCATCCTGGGGGTGGTTGCTCCGGCGGAGCATCTGGGCGTTATACCGCTCCATCTCCCGGCGCCATCCCTGCCACCGCTCGCAGAAGGCCGCCCAGGTCTCGCCGCGGCGGGGGCGGTCGGGTTCGTCGGGTGGCGGTTGGGGTGGGCGGAAGCCGCTCAGGCGGGGGTCGAAGTATTCATCGTCAGTCATCTGGACCTCGTTTTGTAGACATGCAGACAGGATGTAGACAGGATTTCTCGATCAGATCAATGTGTTAAGTTGGTTTGGGGGTCTGTCTACAGTCTACATTGCCAATACCCCCCGGCTGCTGTACTGTATATCTCTCCCTCTCTTCTCTCTTTTCTTTCTTCTTCTTCTTTTTAATGTAGAATGTAGAAAGAAGAAAAAGAGAGAGAAAAACCCAGACGGGGCCTGGGTTTTTCGTGTCTACATCGTGTCTACAAACTGTCTACATTTTTACCGGATTGTAGACACGGATCAGAAATCCTGGTCATCGATGACCACGGCGCGACCCCCCACCCCGACCAGCTTGACCCCACGGAAGGATTTTCGGTTGTTGAACCCATCCTTCCCGACACCCTCGACCACGTCACCGCCGGTCTTCTCCTTCCAGAACTTCACCATCTGGACCTTGAACGTCTTGAGATCTTCGGGTCTGGCCTTGGTGTGCAGCTTGGCCCAGTCCGCGTAGGCGCCGTGCATCTCGGCCCACTTCCGGAACCGATTGCCCCAGTCTTCCACCAGGGTTTCCTGCTCCTCGTCGATCCACTGGCCGATCGTGCTGCTGAAGTTCTCGACCAGCTTGGCGCGAAGCTCGGTCTGGAACGGCTTCCTGATGAAGTCGTAGTCGATCTCGACGGTGGCCAGGATGGCGGCGAACCCGGTGGCGATCCTCCGATCGACCAGCGAGTTGTCGGTCGAGTTCCACAGAGCCGAGGCCCGCTTCCGCCAGATCCCGTCGGGATCTTCGGTCGTCTGGACGTAGGTGTTCTGCCGATCCTCGGCATCGACCATCATCGGCTTCTCGTTGTTGGTCGTGAAGATATGCATCGCCACGGCGAGATGGTTGGCGATCCCCATGCCCCGCGTCGTCAGCGTCACCGTATCGTTGCCGGTCTTCAGTTTGATGTAGTTGGAATAGTCGTGATAGGTCTTGCCACCGAACTCGTCCCACTCGACCAGTTCCTTGCCGAACATGAAATCATCCCAGCCGCGGGTGATCTCCTCCTCGACGACCTTCTGGACGGTGGCGCTGCCCAGCAGGTATCGCATCAGCCCCACCAGGGAGGATTTCCCGATGCCGCGGGCACGGCCGATGAGCCACAAATTTGTCTGGCTGGTGAACCCCGGCCGCTGATACCTGGCTGCCAACCAGTGGATCACCCAGGCGAACAGCGTCCTGGCCTCGCGGATCTCCTTCAGCATGGCCTCCAGGCCGATCTCCTTGGGTTCAGCGCAGAGGCTGTTCCGGATGATCTTCAGAAGCTCCTCGGCCGCCGGGATATCGTCGGTCTCGCCCCGCAGGCGGTTGTTGACGAAGACGTTGAGCCGCTTCCTGTCATCGAACACGACCTGCTCCCCGACGCCGGGAGCGTAGATCAACGCCTCGTAGACCGGCATCGCGAGGCTGAGATACTGGTTGATCACATCCACGTCGAAGAACAGCGGGCCGGTCGGCCAGTCCTGCACCCCGGTGTACTGGCTGACGATCTGGGCGCGGAACGTTTCCTTGCTGTTGTAGCGGTTCCACGTTCCGGTGCGGCGATCCCGGAGCCAGTACTGGCCGGCCACGGCAACCGCTCGGGTGGAGAGGAACTGGAACCATTCATGGTGGTTGACGTGACCGGGCTGGTTCCAGGTCTGGTCCTCGAAATTGTATTCCTGGACCATGTCGGTCTTCAGACCGGTCGTCATCGCGTCAGGCGGCAAGGTGAGCATCGAAGGCATCCTTCAGCATGGGGTCGGGGTTCAGCACCAGCAGTTGCGCCAGCACCTCGGCGTAGTGCAGGGGCTTCTTTTCGCGGAGCCGGGTCAGGGACTTCAAAATCTTTTCGCTCGGCCGCTCGCCGCGGAGCCATTCCGTGATAGCGCGATGGCCGGGGATCGTCTCGTCGATCAGCAGCACTTCCGGGGCGTTCCTGGGTTCCCGCGGCATGCTGGCCGGCGCCGTCGTCTCGCCCTCCGGAGCGGGAGCAGGCTGCTCCCGCCCTTCCGGGCTCGCCTCCCCGACCGCGTCTCCGACGGGCTGGGACATGATGAAGTCCAGCAGGGCTTCCAGCTTGTCCCCCGGATAGTGGGCCTGGAAGTAGCCGCCATCCTGGGCGTCGATCTCCTGGAAGAGCTTGGTCATCTCGGCCGCGGCCAGCGTCGCGCCAGACTTCATCCAGATCCGGGAGAGCAGCGAGCGCATCGTCTGCCAGTGCGAGCCCCCGGCGATCTTGGCCTTGTAGTCGCCGTTCCAATTGGCGTTCCACAGGCGGGGGTTCTTCAGGGTGGTGAACGGCCGGACCTTGGTGCTCGACCGCAGTTCCCGGAACCGCTCCGCCTCCTCCTCGGTCAGCGGCCGGGTCGGTCCGCTCTGCCGGGGAGCCGTGCTGGCGCCGGCTTGACGAAGAGCCAACCGGTAGGCCGCCGGCAGGGCGTCCCAACGGGCCAGGGTGGCGTCAACATCCAGGGGATCTCCCGGTGAGAGGGCACCGATCCCGTAGCGGGCCGCCGGGCCATAGAGGTGATCGCCCTTGTCGTAGATCGAGAAATCGCCCTGCTGGCCGAACACCTCATGGCCCAGCACACCGGCGACCCGGAAGCACTCGTCCCAGGTCATCGCCCTGGAGGAATCAATGACGACGCGGAACTTGTGGCGGCCGTCCTCGTCGTGCGAGTAGGACGGGTAGAGGAAGAACGACAGACCGAGATCCTCCAGGGCCTGCTCGGCATCCTCCATCCGGATCTCGGGCTGATCGGGGTTGGCGTTGTCGATGTCGCCGAAGAAGCACGAGACCTCATCGCTGGCGGCCGAACCAACGCGCCAGAGACCCTCCTCGCCGTAGCGGTTCACCGACTCATCGAACAGGGCCGGCGACCAGCCGAAGGTGTGGAACTTGCTGGGCTGCTGGTCCGGATAGGTGAGCGAGCGGATCTGCTCATACAGTTCAGGGAACGTTTCCAGGCACACCTGATTGGTGATGCGCGACTGGTGGAGATCGCCATCACCGCGCTTGCCACGCAGTTCCGCGATGGCGTAGGGGTCGTTTCGAATCATTTTTGATCAAAGTCCTTCGATAATCGTCAGGCTCTTTTCGGCCCGCGTGATCGCGGTGTAGAGCCACTTCTGCCGCGCGTCGCCGCGACCGCGGCCGAAGCCGTCGTCGAGCACCAGGACGTTCTCCCAGGAGCTTCCCTGGCTGACGTGGACCGTGCAGACCCAGCCGTAGTCCAGGACGGCGACACCATCGACGGCTTCCGGGAGTTCACGGGCGACGCGGTAGTCCCGGAAATTGTCCGGCCAGAAAGTGACCTCCCGCTCGCCGTCCTCGAACCGGATCATGGCCCGCAGGGCGTCGCGGCGAACCGTCCGCTTGCTCTCGCCCCAGCCCTTGGTCACCGTTACGGTCACGGACCTCGCCGGCTCCATCAGGATGCCGATGTCACCCTTGGTTACGCCGAACTCGGCGCTGTTCGACCGCACGACCATCTTCATGCCGACGCGCGTTGGCATCAGGTCGGTGAGGGCCAAGCTGTATAGCCGCTTGATCACCGCGGCGTTCCAGTTCAGGCGGGTCGCGTTCTTGCCGGTCAGCGCCTGATCGGCCGCCAGGATGTCGCCGACAATGTCGCGGTTCGAGGGACCGTACTTAGCCGCCTCATCGCCGGGCTCGCCCCACTCGCCGCGGGGGATCAATTCGCCGTTGCGCGCCATCATGCTCAGCAGGATGATCGGCGACTGGTTCTTCTGCCGCAGGATCTTGTCCAGCATGAAGTCGGGCGTCATCGACGCCAACGGGCAGGTGTCCTTGATCGGGTCAAGCTGGCCGGGATCGCCGATGAACAGGATCTTCGAACAGGACTTCACGAGATCGTCGTACTGTTCCTGGCCGATCATGCTGCACTCGTCTGCCACCACCAGGGCCTTGCTCGTCAGGCGGTTCTGGGGGTCGAACCGCTTTACGAAGCGGGGGACTGTGATCGAGGCCCAGTCCTTGACACCGGCCAGCCGGGCCTTGGTCTGTGCAACCTTGGTCGCCTTCTCATCAACCACCGGAAAGCTCTTGTAGATTGCTTTGTGGATCGTCGTCGCCGGACAGCCCTTGGAGTTCAGCACCTTGGTGGCGCGGTTCGTATAGGCGACGTAATCGACCTGCTCGGCCTTCAGCCCCAACTGGGCGATGGCCTGCTCGATCATGGTCGATTTGCCCACGCCAGCGTAGCCGGCCAGATAGAAAATCTTCCGGCTGGAATCTTCCATGAAGTCCCGGAAGGCGCGGACCGCCTGCTGCTGGTCCGGCGTGAGGTCAACTTTCTTCTTCGTCTGGGTATCCATGAACAAGTCCTTCCGACACAGATATCCGGGCGCCGGGAAAGAGACCCTTCCCAGTCGGAACACTGTTGTTTTCGCGTTGAACCCATCATTGCAAAAGGACTTCGCCCGCGTCAAAATAGCATACAAAGAAAAACCCGCCTTTCGGCGGGTTTAAGTCTACGCGAAAACATCGGAGAACTGGACCGCAGGACGATATTCCTGGGAATCGAGAGTATTATACTTCGGTCCCAGCAGGGGGTGTTAATTAAATCTCGGCCTGGGAGGTTTCGTCGAAGCTGGCCTGATACTCTTCGAGCAGCCGGGCGATCATGTCCTTCACCAGGGCGAGGCGGGCGGTCGCCGTGCGGGTGTGCGACAGGATCTTCTGCTCGGCGACGCCGGCACTGTTGTAGTGGTTGCCGACATAGCTCATCAACTGGCTCTCGGCACCCGGCAGCGACTGGCGGGCGGCGATCTCGCCGAAGACCTTCAGCATGGCGTCGGTGTAGGAATAGATCGTCCAGTCGGTGGGGATCTCGCGGCCGGTCGGGTCGGTGATCGTGACCTCGAAGCCGATGTCGTACTGGTCTTCCTGGATCGCATACGTGTAGCCGGTAGCCTTGATCAGCAGCGGGGCTTCGATGTCGGTGCGGGTCAGGGTGATGCCGGAATCGGCGCCAATGTAGGGAAACATGTCTTTGCCTTCTGTGTGCCTGGGCTTGGACACCATGTCCGCGCCGGTGAACCCACAATCGGCGATCGGCTCCCAGAAAATCAAAACTCCCGGCCGTGTTTCAGATTGCCAAAGGTGTTTCACGGCATCAGAATCGCGACACTCTTATATGAGGTGTCTCGATGTCACGTAGACGGAAATACCGCCACAGCCGCGCGACCATCGCCAAGATCCGGGACACCATGCGGCAGATCCAGATGCTGCTCGAACAGCACGGCAGTTACCGGGCAAAGACGAGCGGCCGGATCATCACCAGATTGGGAAATCCCCACGGTGCGGAACACCTGCGCGGTCGTGGCAACCGCGAGGCGATGGCGGCCAAGAAAACCCAGGCTGACGCCTTCGCCCTGTCGGTCGCCCCGGTGATCGAGGAGATTCGCCGGGACTGGACCAGCGATGCCCCGCCGACGCTCCGCCAGTTCTGCGATGAACTGGCGTTGCGCGACGTTCGGACCTGCCGTGGCGGGATCTGGAGTTGGCGTCCCGCCACGGTGAAGCGCCTGCTGGAACGGATCGCGCGACTTCGCCAGCCCTAGAAGATCGAGTAGTAGTCCTCGTTCAGCGGCACGAAATACTCCTGGCGTCGATCATACGAGGCCGTCGTCTGGTAACAGACCTCGCCGTCCTTGGCCCCGAAGGCGGCCTTGAGGGCCGATGCCCGCTGTCGGGCGCGACGACTCAGCATCTCGCAATAGGCGTTCCGCTCCCAGTGGTCGCCGCCTGCGACGATCTCCGCGAAGGAGGGCGCCGGGTGGTCGTAACGCCAGCCCCAAACCTCCTGCGCGGCCTTGTGGGCCTCGACCCACTGGCGGGCATCCTTGACGATGTCGGCGGCCAACCCGAGGATCAGCACCCGCATCGAGTATGCCTTGCCGGTTCCGCGGTGATAGCAGAAGGCCGGGACCGCCCCCGCGTCCTGGAGGAACTCGGACAGGCACCGCGCCACGTCGGACGGCAGGTGGCCCATCTGGTGATCGTTCCACCAGACCTCGACCGCGAAGCGGTCCACCTCGTTGTCCGGGTTGGCCCGCAGTTCGACCGGCGTTCCGGTGATCGGGGTGGTTTCCGCGTCGTCCCAATAGACGTGCGACGGCAGACCGGCGACCTCGACCAGCAGCGCCTCCCGCTCGGGCGGCTGGAGCAAGATCATGGTCGCCATGGCGCGGAGCCGCACCATCTCGGTGCGCGCCATCAGGTTCGGACCGCCCATCGGCTCGTAGTGCAGGCGAGAGTCGGGCATCAGGGTTCTCCCTGGGTGAAGGCGCTGGCGGATTGTTCACGACCAGCGCGAGATGTGCCGCGGGCCGCACGGGCTCGGGCACGGGTTGGGGTTCGGATACCGGTTCGGGCTCGGATTGGACGGCCGCCAGCGGGATCGGGATGCCGTGCTCGTCCAGCACGCTGTCCTCGCCCACCCCGCCCCACCGCTGCACGCTACGGCCCTCGCCGGGCCGCTCGCGCCGCGGACTGCGGAGATGGATGCGCTCGCCCTCGGCATCGAGGTAGTGAACGTGACCATCCTGGGTGACGGCCATCCCCCACCCCGCCGGCAGTTCGTCGAAGTCGCGGAAAACGGCGCCCGGCCCGTGGGTTTTTTCCATGACGGCATAGGCTTCGCGGTAGCTCGTCTTGAGGTCAGCCCAACCCTTTCGGGCAGACCTGCTGACAAACATACCGACATGCTGGGTGGGCTGGAACTTTATCTCTTTTTCGACGAGAGAGAGACGGGCCTGTATCGCGCCCGAGATCGCGTCTATGGGGGCAAAGTGTTCCGGGTCGGCCGGAAGCCTGTCGGGGCAGTCGGCGGGAGCCGGCGGGGGCGGTGGCGGGTTGCGCCAGCGTTCGTCGGCCTCCTCGTTCCATCGCCGCTTCAACTCCGCAGTGGACCGCCGCAGGTCCGCGTCCATGGCGCGGGATCGCGCTACGCGTTCCTCCGGCGTCAGGTCGTCGGCGGTCTCCGCTTTCGCACCGCTGCTGGACGTTTTTCCGCCCCAGCTTCTGCGGGTTGGCATAGATTTTGCCTGCTCACCCCGCTGAGCAGAGCAGGCTGGTCGGCCTCCGCGTGGGGGTCGATCAGGAGGATCGTCGTCCCCGTCCGAATCCGGCGCCTTTTTCTTCCGGCGGGACTCGTTGTCAGCCCACGTCCACCACACCGACTCTGATGGCCACTTCGACTTCGCCACGAATCGCTTCAGCAGCGCGTCAACGTCGATCGTCGGATATCGGGAACGTGTTTCAGCCAACACTTCGGCTGTCGGTTTCCACTTATCAGAATCATCATCCTCCCGAAGGGGGTCGGATGATTCTGATCTAGAATTGGGTGTCGATTCCTGACACCCCCTGTCCATTTTTAATCTTCCCAGATCGGTATCGCTGAAGCGTTTCCGGACATTCTGGAACTGCGGGTGGGCTTCGAGCAGTTCGTAGTAGGACCGCTCCCGGTTCTCGGCGCTGACATAGGCCAGGACCTGCACGCACAGCGGCTGAAGGCCGGTCTGGGCGTGGATCGAGCGGATCACCCCGGCGGCGTGCAGGGTCTTGAAGGCCGCGTTCACGGTCGGCCGCGATCGGCCGATGGCCTGGGCGACTTCGCCCTGGGGGCGGAAGACGATCCCGGTCTGCCGGTCCGCCCCCTCCGCCAGGGCGAGCAAGGTGGCCTTGACCGTGGGGTTGAACCGGTGCCGATCCCACTCCGTCATCCACCGGGCAAAGCCGGCTGGAAGGTCTTGTGTTGCCGTTGCTGTCACGGTCCCCTCTCTGGGGAGTACCTGACCCGCTATGGCTTCCGGATTACCCTACTACTGGACGCACGGAGAGGGTTGACCGTCCCCGTGGGGACGATTATCTTTCCACGAATACGAACAAAGAGGGCCTGTTGGGTCACGGGATTCGTTCCCGCCCTGCTTCAGTTCAGTAGGGTTTGGATCTCGGAAGCTTTATCAGGTCATTAAGCTACTCCGCGTTTCGACGTTTCGGCCTCCTTTCCAGCCACGGAAAAAGCAGGAGGCCGAAACTGTTTCTGGGCGCGACAAAACCCGCGCTGCCCCATCCCACAAGTTGGCTGCGCGGATCTCATCGCCCCTCTCGCGCCCCCAACACTTAACGGCACCGGGCAAGTGCGACGCGATCGGTATCAGCAGAGTGTAGAGCGCGCGACCGCCCGTCAATGCTTCGGCGTAGTACTGGGCCGCACGGCTGCTGCGGTGCGCCTTCAACTGGCCGTTTTTCGTCTGCTGACTCTCTGTGGAAAAAAGGACTTTGACTAGAGGAAGGTTCTGTTCTATTTCGTGAATAGAAGATCAGGTGTTGAGTTGATAAAGTAGTGTCGGGTACAAATAATTCAGCCGAGTTCTCGCATCAATCGAGCGCGTGTGATTGACTCTCAAAAGTCTCAATAAGGTCAGAGGTTTACCGTTACGAGCAATGACGAAGCGCATCATGATGTGCGGCAGCCCGGCGGTGCCGAACACAAGGCCCAGCGACAGCGACACGGCGGAGACCGGGTCGGCCAGCAGCGAGCCGGGCGACATGATCTTGGCGCCGGCCTTGTGGGAGGCGACCGCCTGGGCCGCCATGAAGTCCAGGTCGAAGCCGAAGCGCGACAGGGCCAGCAGCCCGAGCAGCGATCCTCCCCCCAGCAGCAGCCCCGCCTTGATGATCTGCACCCAGGTGGTCGCGATCATGCCGCCGAAGGTCACGTAGACCACCATCAGCACGCCGACCACGATCACCGCGACGGCGTAATCCAGCCCGAACAGCAGTTTGATCAACTGGCCGGCACCGACCATCTGGACGATCAGGTAGAAGCAGACGACCGTCAGCGACCCGATCGCCGCGAAGGTCCGCACCTTGGCCTGGTCCAGCCGGTACGACGCGATGTCGGCGAAGGTGTAGCGGCCCAGGTTGCGCAGCCGTTCGGCGATCAGGAACAGGATGATCGGCCAGCCGACGAAGAAGCTGATGATGTAGATGAAGCCGTCGAACCCGGTGGCGAACACCAGGCTCGACAAGCCCAGCAGCGTCGCCGCCGACATGTAGTCGCCGGCGATCGCCAGCCCGTTCTGGAAGCCGGTGATGCCGCCGCCGGCGGTATAGAAGTCGGCCGCCGACTTGGTGCGGCTGGCCGCCCAGTAGGTGATGCCCAGGGTGGCGACGACGAAGACGAAGAACATGACGATGGCCGTCACGTTCACCGCCTGCTTCTCCGCCCCGCCCAGGTCGGCGGGGGCGGCCAGCGCCGGGGCGGCGAGGGCGAGGGCGGCGAGGCCGAGGGCCGCGACGGGGGACGGCAGGCGCCTCATTCCGCCGTCTCCCGGATCAGGTCGTTGGTCAGGTCGTCGAACGGGCCGTTCGCGAAGTAGGAATAGACGCCGGTCAGCAGCCAGGACACGACGATGATCCCCGCGCCGATCGGCACGCCGACCGACAGCGTGGCGCCTTCGCCCAGCGGCCGGCCGAGCAGGCCCGGCGCGAAGGCCACCACCATCATGAAGCTGTAGTAGGACACCAGGACCAGCGCCGACAGCACGACGGCGAGGCGCCCGCGCCGCCTGACCAGCACTTGGTAGTTCGGGTTCCGGCGAACCCTGGCATAAATGGAGTCGGACATATCATTTCCAATTCGTAGCTTGCTGCAATGCGGTACGATCCATCGTCCTGTCCGGACAGACGGCTTGATGTCGCAGGGCGGCTACGAAGGGGACCGGCGCGCTTTCTGCCGGTCGGACGGCCGGAGTCGTCGCTCGGCCAGTCAAGTCGGAGTGGAGGGAAAACCTGATGCGGAAGCCGCGTTGATCGCCTGGAAAGCAGCAGTCGGGTCGCCGCGTCCAGGTCGCGCCCGATGTCAGCCCAGAGCGCCGGGTTCGATGCCTCGCTCCGCGATCCGGTTTCTGAGGGACTCCGACAGGAAGCGCTCCGGGATCACGTCGGCGGTGAAGCCGGCGTCTGCCAGGGCCAGTTCCACGTCCAGGGCGACGTCGCCGTCCCGGCCGGCGGGAACGGCCATCAGGGCGACGTCGATGTCGGAACGCTCGTCGAAGCCGCCCTCGGCGAGCGAGCCGAACACCACCAGCCGCCCGCCGGCAGCCGCCGCGACCTTCTCCGCGTCCCGCACGGCCAGCACCGCGGCGGCGCGACGCTCCGCCAGGCGGCGGGACCGCAGCTCGTCGAAAGTCGGATAGGAATGAATCGCGGTACGGCGTTCGGAAATGCCTCGGGCTCTTGCGGAGCGGTCAACTCCGGTCGAGGATGGTCGCCTCGCACCGGGCCTGTCAACCGGAAGACGCCGGGCAGGGGGCAAAGGGCTTAGCCGCCCGGCGTTTGACCTGAAGCAATGACCGGCCGCCCCCGGCCCGGCCAGGATTTCGTCCAAGCCAGCCGTACGAAGACAGCGGTCAAGCCGTACCGCCTCCGAAACCAGGACAATGCTCTCCATGCGCGCCGCACCTCTCCTCGCCCTGCTCGCCGTCGTCGGGATCGCCGCCGGCGGCTACGCCTACTGGGACACGCAGCAATCCCGGACCCTGCCGGCCGGCCTGGCGTCCGCCAACGGCCGGATCGAGGTCGAGCGGGTCGATATCGCCACCAAGCTCGCGGGCCGCGTCGCCGAGATCCGCGTCCGCGAGGGCGACGCCGTCCAGGCCGGCGACACCGTCGCCCGCATGGACGTCACTGAACTCCAGGCCCAGCTCCTCGCGGCCAAGGCCGCCGTCCGGCGCGCGGTCGAGAGCATCGGCAAGGCCGAGGCGGAGGTGGCGATCCGCGAGGCGGAGCAGCAGCTTTCCGAGGTGGAGCTGCGCCGCGTCGTGGAGCTGGAACGGCGCGCCGCCGTCTCGACCGCCGAGGTGGACCGGCGCCGGGCGCAGAACGAGGTCGCCAAGGCCCAGATCCTGGGCGCCAGGGCCGCCGTCCGCGACGCCGGGGCCGCGCGGGAGGCCGCCGAGGCGCAGGTCGCCCAGATCGAGGCGACCATCGCCGACATGACCCTGAAGACCCCCGTCACCGGCCGGGTGGAATACCGGCTCGCCCGGGCGGGCGAGGTGCTGGGGGCCGGCGGGCGCGTGGTCACCGTCCTGGACCTGACCGACGTCTTCATGACGATCTTCCTGCCCACCGGCCAGGCGGGGCGGGTGGGCCACGGATCGGACGCCCGCATCGTGCTCGACGCGGCGCCCAGCTACGTGATTCCGGCCACCGTGTCGTTCATCGCGGCGGAGGCGCAGTTCACCCCCAAGGCGGTCGAGACCTCGGACGAGCGCGAGAAGCTGATGTACCGCGTCAAGCTCGCGATCGATCCCAAGCTGCTGGAGACCTACCGCGATTATGTGCGCGCGGGGCTCACCGGAAACGCCTATGTCCGGATCGACCGGGCGGCGGAGTGGCCGGCGGAGCTGGCGCCGAAACTTCCGCCGGCCCCCGAGCCCGCGGAGACCGCCGATGTCCGGTGACGACGCGGTAGCACTGGACTGCGTCTCGCACCGCTACGGGCGCACCGCGGCGCTCGACGGCGTCTCGCTTCGGATCCCCGGCGGCACGGCGACCGCCGTGGTCGGCCCGGACGGCGTCGGCAAGTCCACGCTGCTGGCGCTGATCGCCGGCGTCAAGCGCGGGCAGGCGGGGACCGTGCGGGTCCTGGGCGGCGACATGGCCTCGGCCGCGCACCGCGACCGGGCGGCGCCCGGCATCGCCTACATGCCCCAGGGGTTGGGGCGGAACCTCTATCCGACCCTGTCGGTGGTCGAGAACATCGACTTCTTCGGCAGCCTGTTCGGCCTGCCCCGGGCGGACCGCCGGGCGCGCATCGACCGGCTGCTGCACGCCACCGGCCTGCATCCCTTTCCCGACCGCCCCGCCGGCAAGCTGTCCGGCGGCATGCGGCAGAAGCTGTCGCTGTGCTGCGCGCTGATCCACGATCCGGACCTGCTGATCCTGGACGAGCCGACCACCGGCGTCGATCCGCTGTCGCGCCGGCAGTTCTGGCGCCTGATCGACGACATCCGGGCCGGCCGGCCGGGCATGACCGTGCTGGTCGCCACCGCCTACATGGAGGAGGCCGAGCGTTTCGAGCGCCTGGTCGCGATGGACGGCGGCACGATCCTGGCCGCCGGCCCGACCGCCGAGATGCTGGCCCGGACCGGCGCCGCGACCCTGGACGAGGCCTTCGCCGCCCTCCAGCGGGGCAGGGGGACCGGGCCGGCCGGGGGCTGGACCCCACTGCCGCCCCGCACCCCGGATCCCGGAGCGCCGCCGGCCATCCTGGCGGAGGGGCTGACCCGCCGGTTCGGCGACTTCACCGCCGTGGACGGGGTCAGCTTCCGGATCGAGCGCGGCGAGATCTTCGGCTTCCTCGGCTCCAACGGCTGCGGCAAGACCACGACCATGAAGATGCTGACCGGGCTGCTGCCGGCCACCGAGGGGCGGGCCGAACTGCTGGGCCGTCCCGTGGCGGCGGGCGACATCGCGACGCGCATGCGGGTCGGCTACATGTCGCAATCCTTCTCGCTGTACGAGGAGCTGTCGGTCCGCGCCAACCTGGACCTGCACGCCCGCCTGTACCGCATCCCGGCGGCGGAGGTCGGGCCGCGCACCCGCGAGGCGCTGGAGCGGTTCGACCTCGCCGAGGTGGCCGACGCCCGCCCCAACGGCCTGCCGCTCGGCATCCGCCAGCGCCTGCAGCTGGCCGCCGCCTGCCTGCACCGGCCGGAGGTGCTGATCCTGGACGAACCGACCTCGAGCGTGGACCCGGCGGCGCGGGACATGTTCTGGCGCCACCTGGGCGAGCTGGCGCGGCGCGACGGCGTCACCGTCTTCGTCTCGACCCACTTCATGAACGAGGCGGAGCGGTGCGACCGCATCTCGCTGATGCATGCCGGGCGGCCCCTGGCCGTCGGCACGCCGCGGGAGATCCGCGAGGCGCGGGGGGCGGCTTCCCTGGAGGACGCCTTCGTCGCCTGCCTGGTCGAGGCGACCGGCGAGGACGCGGGTTCCGGGGCGGGGCAGGGGGCGGGGCAGGGGGCGGGGCAGGGGGCGGGGCAGGGGGTGGGGCAGGGGGCGGCGCCAACGACCGCCGGCGCCGACGCCGGCGCCCGACCGCCGGACCATGCCACGCTCGCCGCGTCCTTCGGGCGGATCTTCGCCTTCGCGCGGCGGGAGATGATCGAGATCCTGCGGGACCCGGTCCGGCTCGCCTTCGCCCTGCTCAGCCCGATCGTGCTCATGGTCACCTTCGGCTACGGCGTCACCTTCGACGTGGAGGAGCTTCCCTTCGCCGTGTTCGACCGCGACCGGAGCGCCGAGAGCCGGCAGTTCGTCGAGAGCTTCGCGGGGTCGCGCTATTTCGACCAGAAGCCGCCGATGGGCAGCGAGAGCGAGATCGACGCGCGGCTCCGGTCGGGCGAGCTGCGGGTCGCCATCGACATCCCGCCCGGCTTCGGCCGCGACCTGCTGGGCGGCCACCGGCCGGAGGTGGCCTTCCTGCTCGACGGGTCGATGCCGTTCCGGGCCGAGACGGCGCGCGGCTACGTGGGCGGCATCGTGTCCTCCTACGCGCAGGACCTCGCCCGGCGCACGGCCGGGGAGGCGGTGTCGCCGTACCCGGTACAGGTCGAGGCGCGGTTCCGCTACAACCAGGAGTTCCGCAGCGCCGTCGCGATCACGCCGGGCTGCATCATGATCCTGCTGATCATCGTCCCGTCCATGCTGACCGCGCTCGGCGTGGTGCGCGAGCGGGAGATCGGCTCGATCAGCAATCTCCAGGCGTCGCCCGCGACCGTGGGCGAGTTCCTGCTGGGCAAGCAGGCGCCCTACGTCGCGATCGGCTTCCTCAGCTTCCTGTCGCTGGTCCTGCTGGTCGCCGTCCTGTTCGACGTGACCGTGAAGGGATCCATGGCGGCCCTGGCGCTGGGGGCCCTCCTCTACGTGTTCGCCGCCACGGGGGTCGGGCTGGTGGTCTCGACCTTCGTCAGGAGCCAGGTCGCGGCGATCATCGCGACCGCCGTCCTGGTCACCGTGCCGGCCATCAACTTTTCCGGATACCTCTACCCGGCGGCCACGGTCGAGGGGGCCGGGCGCTATATCGGGCTGGGCTTCCCCTCCCTGTGGTTCCAGAACGTCAGCATCGGCACCTTCGCGAAGGGGCGGCCCTTCGCGGATTTCCAACTGGAGTTCCTGATGCTGTTCGCGTTCGGCGCGGGGTTCCTGATGATCGCCAGCCGCTTGCTCAGGAAGCAGGAGCGTTGACCATGACCACCTGGCTTTCGAACGTCTTCCGCCTCGGCCTGAAGGAGCTGGCGAGCCTCGCCGGCGACAAGGTGCTGTTCGCCTTCATCCTCTATTCCTTCTCCTTCTCGGTCTACAGCGTGGCGACCGGGGTGAAGACCGAGATCGAGAACGCCAGCGTCGCGGTGGTGGACGGCGACCACTCGGCCCTGTCGTCCCGCCTGCGCGAGGCGTTCCTGCAGCCCTATTTCCGGCCGCCCGCGCTGATCGACCGGGCCGAGCTGGACCCGGCCATGGACCGGGGCGAGTGGACCTTCGTGCTGGACATCCCGCCGCGGTTCGAGGCCGACGCGCTGCGCGGGCTTCGACCGGAGCTTCAGCTCAACATCGACGCGACGGCGATGACCCAGGCGGGGGTCGGCGCCGGGTATATCGAGGCCATCGTGCAGCGGGAGGCGATCGACTTCCTGCGGGCGCGCGGCGACGCGGCGGCGGTTCCCATCGATGCCGTGACCCGCGCCTGGTTCAACCCGAACCTGGAGGGCGCCTGGTTCCACTCCGTCATGGCGGTGATGGAGAACATCACGATCCTGTCGATCCTGCTGGTCGGCGCCGCCGTCATCCGCGAGCGGGAACACGGCACGATCGAGCACCTGCTGGTCATGCCGGTCCGGGCGAGCGAGATCGCCGTCGCCAAGATCTGGGCCAACGGGTTGGTGATCCTGGTGGCGGCGGGGCTGTCGCTGCGCTTCGTGGTCCAGGGCGCGCTGGGCGTCCCGGTCGAGGGGTCGATGGCGCTGTTCCTGGTCGGGGCGGCGGCCTACCTGTTCGCGACCACCTCGCTCGGCATCCTGCTCGCCACCCTGGTCCGGTCGATGCCCCAGTTCGCGCTGATGGCGATCCCGGTCTTCCTGATCCTCAACATGCTCTCGGGCGCCACCTCGCCGATCGAGGGCATGCCGCCGGTGCTGGAGACCCTGATCCAGGCCTCGCCGACCGTCCATTTCGTCACGCTGTCCCAGGCGGTGCTGTTCCGGGCCGCGGGGCTGGAGGTGGTCTGGCCGCAGCTCCTGATCCTGGCCGGCCTCGGCGCCCTGTTCCTCGCGGCGGCGCTGGCCCGGTTCCGCACCATGCTGGCCCAGGCCCATCAATGACGGGCCGGGCCATGCGTCACGGGGTGACCGCGACCTTGAGCACGCCGTCGCGCTGGTGCGAGAACAGCTCGTAGGCGGCCTCGATCTCGTCCAGCTTGAACCGGTGGGTCACCATCGGGCGGAGGTCCACCCGGTGGGATGCCACCACGTTCATCAGCCGGCGCATGCGCTCCTTGCCGCCGGGGCACAGGGACGTGACGATGGTGTGGTCGCCCAGGCCGGCGGCGAACGGTCCCAGGGGAATGTGCAGGTCGGTGGAATAGACGCCCAGGCTCGAAAGCGTTCCGCCCGGCCGCAGGACGCGCAGGCAGGCCTCGAACGTCGCCTGGGTGCCCAGCGCCTCGATCGCGACGTCCACCCCGCGACCGTCCGTCAGGCTCATGATCTGCTCGACCGGATCGCCGGCCTTGAAATCGATCACCCGGTCGGCGCCCATCCGGCGCGACGCCTCCAGCCGCTCCCGCACCGTGTCGACGCCGATCACCAGCGTCGCCCCGCACAGCTTGGCGCCCGCGGTGGCGCACAGCCCGATCGGCCCCTGGGCGAACACCGCGACGGTGTCGCCGATCCTGATCCCCGCCCGCTCGGCGCCGGAGAAGCCGGTGGACATGATGTCGGGGCACATCAGCACCTCCTCGTCGCTCAGCCCGTCGGGCACCGGGGCGAGGTTGGCCATGGCGTCGGGCACCAGCACGAACTCGGCCTGGCAGCCGTCGATGGTGTTGCCGAACTTCCAGCCCCCGATCGCCTTCCAGCCATGGGCCGTCCCCGCGCCGTCCTGCGAATGGAAGCCGCACAGCGAGGCATGGCTGTGCCCGCTGGGGCAGATGGCGCCGGCGATGACCCGCTGGCCTTCCCGGTAACCCTGGACGGCCGACCCCAGCTTCTCGATCACGCCGACCGGCTCGTGCCCGACCGTCAGGCCGCGCGCGACCGGGTACTCGCCCTTCAGGATATGGACGTCGGTGCCGCAGATGGTGGTCGTGGTGATCCGGACCAGGGCGTCGAGCGGCCCGACGTCCGGGACGGGCTTCTCGTCCAGCACGATGCGGCCGGGTTCGACGAAGACGGCGGCTTTCATTTTCGGCATGTTTCCCCCCGTGTCTGACACGTGCCCGCAAGCCGGGCTTGGGCGGATCGTACCGGTTTGCCGGCGGGGGTCATTGATCCACGTTAAGCACCGCCGTGGGTCGAAACCCCGTGAAATCCGTCTTCGCGAAGACAAACCGGCCGAAAAGGCTAGGCCGAAAGACTCCGTGGCTTTGAATCAACTGTTAACCGCCGCCCGATACCCTTCTCCGAAAAAACACGACTGGAGAACGGCGTCGTCAACTCCAGCCTGTCACGGGAGGGATTCTATGAGAGACAGCGTGTCCATCGGCGCCGACCAGGCGGCCAATACCGAAACGGCCATCGTGGAACTGGCGCGGGAAATCGGCAGTCTCGGCGTCGCGTTCGCCGACGTGGCCGGCCATGTCGATGACGTCAGCGGCCGGATCGCCCACCAGGTCTCGGTGCTGGCGGAGCTTCGCGGCGATGCCGCCGACATGGCGGCCGGGACCGGGCACGTCGGCGCCGCCGCCGCGGCCGCCCGCGCGGTGACCGCCAAGGCCCAGGAACAGGTGGCCCAGGGCCGCGGCCAGGTAGACAACGCGCTCGCCGGGCTGCACACCCTGACCGAGGACGTGACGGCGATCGACAGGCAGTCGGCCGACCTGACCGACGCGCTGGTCCGCGTCGGCAAGGTCGCGCAGGAGATCAGCGCGATCGCCAAGCAGACCAACCTGCTGGCCTTGAACGCGACGATCGAGGCGGCGCGGGCCGGATCGGCCGGACGCGGCTTCGCCGTGGTGGCCCACGAGGTCAAGGCACTGGCCGGCAAGACCGCCGTGGCGACCCAGGAGATCGACGCGACCCTGCGCTACCTGACCGAGCAGGTGAAGGCCCTGGCGGCCCGCGGGGCCGGGGCGGCTGCCAAGGCGTCGTCGGTCGGCAGCGACGCCAGCCGGATCGGCGACCTGATGGAGACCCTGGCCGGCGCCATCGACGACGTGGACCGGCAGCAGGACCGCATCGAGGACTCCGCCGGCCTGATCGGGACCGGCATCGCCACGGTCGAGCGGCGCATCGTCGAGCTGTCCGCCGGGATCACCCGGTCCAGCGGCAACCTGAACCAGGCCCGCGACCGCCTGAACGGGTTGCTGGCGTCGAGCGAGAAGCTGATCGGCCTGTCCAGCCGCCTGGACGTCGAGACGGTCGACACCCCGTTCATCCGCGCGGTCCGGGACGGCGCAGCCCGCGTCGCCTCGATCCTGGAGCAGGCGATCGACGCCGGGACCCTGACCTTGGACGCCCTGTTCGACGCGGACTACAGGCCGGTGCCCGGCACCTCGCCCGAGCAATGCGTCACCCGGTTCAGCGATGCCGCCGACCGGCTGCTGGCAGGCTACCTGGACGGTATCCTGGAGATGTCGGACAGGATCGTCTTCTGCAACGCGACCGACCGCAACGGCTATTTCCCGACCCACAACGCCAAGTACCGCCATCCCCAGCGGCCCGGCGACACCCAATGGAACGCCGCCCATTGCCGGAACCGGCGCATGTTCAACGACCGCGTCGGCCTCGCCGCCGGCCGCAGCCGCGATCCCTTCCTGCTCCAGGCCTACCGCCGCGACATGGGCGGCACCTTCGAGCTGATGAAGGACGTATCGGCCCCGATCCTGGTCAAGGGGCGCCACTGGGGCGCGCTCAGGATCGCCTATCAGGCGTGAGGCGGGGTCGGGTATGACGGTTGACAAACTTCCGGCTTGATGTACCACTAATTCGCGGCGGAGGATTTGCGTTCCCCGCCTCAGGAGAGAGGAATCGGGCTGGTATGCATGGGAGGAGCAGGCTGGCGCTGATCGCCTCGGTCCAGAACCCGCTGCATGCCCGCGAAAAAGGCGTCAACGGATCCTGGCGTGGTGCGATCCAGGCGCCTTCGGGACCGGCGATACCGGCGATCATCAAGGATCTCGACGCCCGGCAGCTGGCGAACGAGCTGATGGCTCATGCCCTCTGCCGCACCGTCGGCCTGCCTATCCCCGAAGCCTACATCGTCATCGACGACGGAACCATACCCGAAGCCGTCAAGGGGCCGGCGGCTCCCGCGGAGCTTTGCAGCAGCCTCGGCATCGGTGAAGGACGCCTGATGTTCGCCAGCGCGACCTGCGGCAACGCCTTCGCCACGGTCTTCAAGATGCCCCGGCGCGGCGACATGCCCGACAGCCTGTTCGACAGGGTCCGCCGGGATGCCATCGGCGCGATGCGCCGTCGCCTGGTCGAATGGCCGGCCCTGGGCATGGCGGCGGCATTCGACGAATGGGCCGCGGTGATCGACCGGCATGAAGGAAACCTGCTGCTCGACGGGAACGGCGGCGTCTGGCTGATCGATCATGGCCATGCCTTCACCGGCGCCAGATGGGCGCCCGCCGACCTGCGGCAGCTCAGCTTCGGGAACTGCCTCGTCGCGGAAGCGGTTCGCGGCATGGCCAGGGAACAGTTGCTCGGACAGGTCATGCATGGCGCTTCCATCCTCGACGCCAAGCTTGCCGCCAACGACAACGCGCTGGCCGGCGCCGAAGCGGCGATCCGGGGATTGGGGCTGATTCCGGAGGAGGATTTCCGCGCCCTGGGAGCGTTCCTTGCGGAGCGCCGTAGCCGCGTGCGCGGATTTCTGGAACATTCCGTCGGAGAGGCGCTGAAAGGAGTAGCCGGTGGCTAGAACGCCGATCACGTGGCACCCGATCTATATCGAGCCGATCGAAGGGTCGGGCGAGCGCCTGACGATCGCGATCGCGGGCGGCACCGCGGACGTGGTCCGGTTCAAGGTCATCGGGGAATTCCGCGAAACCTTCGGACCCGATATCGAAGCGGCGCTCGCCGCCAAGCGCCCGATGCTGGACGCACTGGCCGGCGCGCTGCGCCACGGTCCGATAGACCTGCTGGCGTCGGCGGAAGAGCTTGGGCCGGGGCTGTTCGTCGGCGAAGCGCGCCGGATCATGACGGTGGACATCGATGCAGCACTGGAGGCCGCCGCTTTGATCACCTCCACCGTGTTCAATGCGCGCCCCGACCGCAAGGCCGAGCATGATGCTGAACCGGTCGAGCCTTTCCAGTGGGATCCGTCCGCCTTGAGGCGGCCCGCATCGATGTTCGATAACGAGGATATCAGGGCCGCCGTCGGCGCCTTCTGAAACAGGAGATTGCGATGGGCGTAAGTCTGGATAAATTGGGCGACGCTGAGGCTCTCGAAGAGATTTTCCGCCAAGCCACGCGAGACTTCGGCCGACTGGGCAGGCCGATCCACAAGAATAACTCGGCGATGGACTTCGATCCCGAAGATGTTCGCAGGTTATCCAACGACTTGCCCGACGAATACGTTCGGCGTCTGGCCGCCGGGTTGGGCAAGATGAAATGACTTCCGCCATGGGAGCAGGTTATCGCCGCGCCTTGTCGGATGCCTTCACCGACACCGCGCGGATGGTGACCCGCGCTCTCGACCTGGACCGGGCGGACGTGGCCGTGTCGGCGCTGGAGCTGGCCCGCGCGCTGGACGAAACCGACCGTTTCGTCCGCACCCTGAAGGAGCGCCGCCGGACGGATCAGGTCTCCAAGGGAAAGTTCGCCGGCGCGCTCCTGTATTTCCTGCGTCAATGCCGCCCGATCCAGCTGATTTCCGAGCAGGACGCCATCGAAAAGGGGGTCGATGCCACGCGGTTCCAGGATCTCGTCTGCGTCATGTTCGTCTGCGAATTCATCCTGCGATACCGGCCGCCCCACGGGATCCTGCTGGAGTTGATCTTCCTGCTTCGGCAGAACGAAGCCAGCGCCGCCGCCATCGGGTTGCTGTTCGAATCGTTCCTGATCCTCACCGACCGGACCGGCCCCCATTACATGGACGAGGCGGTCGTCTGATCCCGCTTCGGTCTTTGCAGCCGGCCGTTCCACTCTCCGCACTGTGTTGCGCCATGGGCGCAACCTACGGCTCGACGCAGGGCGGAAGTGATACGGGCCGACGAGCGTAGGTTGCGCCCGTGGCGCAACGCATCGGAGCAGCCGCGCACGGCGTGGAAATGGCGAGCATAGAATTTGCCGTCACTCCAGCATGGCGCCGGCCGTGCGGAGGACGGCTCGCGTGATGTCGCCCAGGCGGCTGCTCGCGATCCGGCTGCGCTGCCAGAACAGCGGAACGTCGAGCGGCTGGTCCGGGACCAGGGCGACCAGCCGGCCGGTCCGCAGATGGTCGGCGACCAGCATCTCCGGGTTCATTCCCCATCCGAGGCCGACCAGGGCCGCGTCGATGAACGCTTGGGACGACGGCAGCCAGTGGGTGGCCGGCGCGATCTCCGCACCGAAGACCTGCCGCGTCCATAGCGTCTGCAGCCGGTCCTTGCTGTCGAAGGTCAGGCACGGCGCATGGGCGAGGGACCCGGCATGCACCCCGCCGGGGAAATGCCGGCGGACGAACTCCGGGCTGGCGGTCGCGACGTAGCGCAACGCGCCCAGCGGCGTGCTGTCGCAGCCTTGCACCGGCTTGGCGCCGGACGTCACGGCCGCCAGGACCTCGCCCCGGCGCAACCAGTCCGCGCTGTGCTCCTGGTCGTCGATGACGAGGTCGAACAGGCAGTCCCGCGTCTCGGCCATCGCGGCGACGAACCAGGTGGCGAGGCTGTCGGCGTTCACCGCGATGCGGACGGTCACCGGCGGCCCGGCGTGCCGGATGCCCGGAAGCTCCTCGCGCAACTCGCTCTCCAGCAGGGCCACCTGCTCCACGTGCTGGCACAGGCGCTGACCCGCGGGCGTGCCGGCGCAGGGGGAGCCGCGCACCACCAGGATCGTCCCCAGCCTCTCCTCCAGGAGCTTGACGCGCTGCGATACCGCCGAGGGGGTGACGTGAAGCTGCTGCGCCGCCCGTTCGAAGCTGCCGGTGCGGATGACGGCCGCCAGGGCGGAGAGCAGGGCGTAATCGAGCACGGATTAGCATTCCTTAATCAAGCTGATCATCTTTAAGCATGCTAATCCGGTCCGCCGTGCTAGTGAAGCCGCCTCCGCAACCAAGGTGGCCCACCATGCTGTCCGCTTTCCTCCCCGGCCTTCTGCTGGGCCTCAGCCTGATCGTCGCCATCGGCGCGCAGAACGCCTTCGTGCTCCGCCAGGGATTGCGCGGCGAACACGTCCTGGCGGTCTGCCTGGCCTGCGCGGTTTCGGACGCCGTGCTGATCCTGGCGGGAGTGGGCGGCTTCGCCCGGGCCAGCGCATGGATACCCTGGCTCGAGACGGCGACGCGCTATGCCGGCGCGGCCTTCCTGTTCGCCTACGGCCTGCGCAGCTTCCTGGCGGCGGCCCGTTCGGGGAACGCGCTGATGCCGGCGGACGCCGTTCCCGCCAGCCTCGGCGCGACGCTGGCGACCTGCCTGGCGCTGACATGGCTGAACCCTCATGTCTACCTGGATACCGTGGTGCTGCTCGGCTCCGTGTCCACCCAGTTCGCGGCCGACAAAGGGCTTTTCGCGCTTGGAGCCATGACGGCCTCCTTCCTCTTCTTCTTTTCCCTAGGCTATGGCGCGCGCCTGCTGCGGCCGGTCTTCGCGCGGCCCGGCGCATGGCGGATGCTGGATCTGGGCATCGGCATCGTCATGGTCACCATCGCAGCGACGCTGATCGCCTGATCCCGGGGCGCAAATCCTGCGGCTGTGCTATGCCCTGATCGGCCGTTCGAAATGGGCCGTTTTCCGGTAAGACTCCATCCCGTCCAAGGAGACCCCGATGTATGTTCCCCCGGCGTTCCGCGAGAGCGACCTGCCCTTCATCCACGAGACGATGCGGGCCGCCCGGCTCGCCAACCTGGTCACGGCCACGGCCGGCGGATTGGTATCCACGCCGTTGCCCCTTTTCCTTGATGACCGCGAAGGGGAGATGGGCACGCTCCATGGCCACGTCGCGAAGGCCAATCCCCAGTGGAAAGCGGCGCCGGCCGGCGAGGCCCTGGCGATCTTCATGGGTCCGGACGCCTATGTCACCCCCTCCTGGTACGAGGGCAAGGGCCGGGACGGGAAGGTCGTCCCGACCTGGAACTACGTGGCGGTCCACGCCTACGGCCCGGTCGAGTTCTACGACGATCCCGACCGCCTGCTCGACGTCGTCACGCGCCTGACCGACCTGCACGAGGCGCCGCGTCCCCGGCCCTGGGCCGTCGGCGACGCGCCGCCCGATTTCGTCCGTGCGCAGCTGCGCGGCATCGTCGGTTTGCGGCTGCCCATCGCGCGGATCGACGCCAAGCGGAAGATGAGCCAGAACCGCACCGCCGAGGACAGGGCGACCGTGAAGAAGGGGCTTTCCCGGAGCGCCGACGCCCGCGACCGCGAGGCCGCCGGCCTCGTCCCGGAATGACATCGCATCGTCCAGCGCCCGGGCGTCAAGGAAAACGCAAGTATCGAAGGAACATGCACCAAAGGTAAGCGTTGGTGCCATGTCTCGCCGCCCCGTTCCGGCAAAGGCATATGAAGCACTCTTGACCGCTGGTGGCGCCCATGGCCGATCGACTCTCCCCGCAGCGGCTGCCGTCGGGAATCCGCGGGCTCGATGCCGTCCTGGGCGGCGGCTTCGCGGAGGGCCGGGTCTATGTGCTCCAGGGCATGCCCGGAAGCGGCAAGACCATCCTGGCCAACCAGATCGTCTTCCATCAGGCGCACGAGGCGCGCCGAGCCGTCTACGTCACCCTGGCCGCGGAATCCCACGACCAGATGCTCCAGAACCTGGCCTCGCTGGGTTTCGCCGACACCCGGCTGGTGCCCGACCCGCTCTTCTACGTGAACGGGTTCCAGATGCTAATCGAGGAAGGCATCAAGGGCTTCCACGATCTGCTGCGCGACGCCCTCCACAGGTTCGAGCCCTCGGTGCTGGTGATCGACGGGCTCCACGTCATCCAGGAATATGCCGAGTGCGACCGGGAGTTCCGGCGTTTCCTCTACGCGCTCCAGGGCGACGCGGCGCTGCGCCGATGCGCGATCCTGCTGATCATCAACGCGACCGGCCCGTCGTCCAGCCCGGAGCACACAGTGGTCGACGGTATCCTGGAACTGGGCGAGGAACTGTTCTCGGCGCGCGCCGTCCGGTCCCTGATCGTCCACAAGTTCCGCGGCAGCCCGACCTTGCCGGGGCGCCACCTGATCGAGATCACGGGCGGCGGCCTGCAGGTCTGGCCCCGGCTGGAGACGCTGCCGACGCCGGTCGATGCCGGGCGCATCCCGGTCGAGCGCGTCGGCATGGGCATCCCCAAGCTCGACGCGATGATGGGCGGCGGCCCGACGGTGGGTTCGACGACCCTGGTCGCCGGGCCGGCGGGCAGCGGCAAGACATCGTGCGGGCTGATGTTCATGGGCCGGTGCTCCCCGGCCGAGCGCGGCATCCTGCTGAGCTGCTACGAGGCGCCGGGGGAGCTGATGCGCAAGGCGCGCGGGCTCGGCATCGACCTCGAGGGGCTGTGCGCCTCGGGCGCGGTCCGCGTGCTCTGGTATCCGCGCACCGAGACCCTGCTGGACGAGATGGCTCACACGCTGCTGGACGCGGTCCGCGGCTCCGGCGCCCGCCGGGTGTTCATCGACGGCGCCGGCGCGCTGGGCAATGCCGCCGTGTTCGACAACCGGAACGAGGCATTCTTCACGGCGCTCACCCTGCTGCTCCGGGCCGAGCAGGCGACGATGCTGTGCACGGCCGAGGCCAGGGACTTCTTCCTGCCGGAGCTGACCGTCCAGGAGGACGTGGCGTCGGTGGCCGAGAACGTCGTGCTGCTGCGCTATGCCGAGAAGGACTCGACCCTGCGGCGCCTGCTGTCGGTGATCAAGATGCGGCACAGCGCCTTCGACGCCGCGATCAGGCCCTTCGTCATCGACGGCCGGGGCGTCATCATCGACGAAGAGTCCCCGTCCGGTGGGAGGATCGGCTGATGGCGCGCATCCTCCTGGTCGATGACGAAATCCTCAACACCATGGCCAACGCGGCGCTGCTCGCTCGGTACGGGCACGAGGTCCGCGAGGCCTACAACGGATTGGGAGCCCTGCGGCATCTCGAGGGCTTCAGCCCGGACCTGATCATCACCGACTACATGATGCCGCTGATGGACGGCGCGGAACTGGTCGGCCGCATCCGGGACACCCCGCCCCTGGAAGAGGTCAGGATCATCCTGGCCACCGCGGTGACCGAGGCATCCGTCAAGGACCGGATCGCCTTCGACCGCTATCTCGGGAAGCCGTTCAGGGACAGCCAGCTCCTCGCCGCGGTCGACGACCTGCTGAAGCCCTGAACGGATCGCCCGCCGCCGACCTGGCCGCCGGCGGCCGTGCGGTAAAGGCCCCGTCCGGGTCAGAAGGTCGCGGCGCCGTCCGACCCTTGCCGATGGTTGCGGGAGTATGCTGCTGTTCGCGCGACCATCACCCGACCGATGCCCGCGACCATGCAAGCCTCCGACTCCCTGTACCACCGCCTGTTCTCCGACCCGGTGATGATCGAGCAGCTCGTGCGCGGCTTCCTGCCCGCCGGGATCGCCGCTCTCCTGGACTTCACCCGGCTGGAACGGGTCAACGCCAAGTTCCACGCCCCCCGCGGCGACCGGCGTGAGGGCGACGTGATCTGGCGCGTGCCGACGCTGGCCGGCGAGATGGTCCACATCTACCTGCTGCTGGAGTTCCAGGCGACCCCGGAGCGGTTCATGCCGGTGCGGGTGCAGGTCTATTCCGGCCTGCTCTGGCAGCAGATCATCGACGTCCGCGCCCTCGCCCCGGGCGGCCGGCTGCCACCCTTGCTGCCGATCGTGCTCTACGCCGGCGAGGCCCGCTGGGACTGCCCCGCCGACACGACCGACCTCGTGGCGCTGCCCGAGGACTCGCCGCTCTGGCCTTGGCAGCCGCAGGTCCGCTATCATCTGATCGACGAGAAGCGGCTGCGCGCCGAGGACCTGGCCCGGCACGACAGCCTGGTGGCGCTGCTGTTCCGGATCGAGATCTGCGACCGGCCGGACGACCTGCCCGGCCTGGTCGCCCAGGCGGTGGCCTGGTTCGCCGAGCATCCGGGACATGCTACGCTGCGGCTGGCATTCGGCGATGTGGTGGCGCACGCGGTCGCGGGCCTGGTCGGCCCCGCGCCGGCCGCGACGGTGCCGATGGATATCGAGGAGGTTCAGGGCATGCTGGCGGAACGCATCAAGAAGTGGGAACGGGAACTGCTCGCCAAAGGCGCCGCCGAGGGCAAGGCCGAAGGCATCGCCGAGGGCGAGGCCAAGGGCATTGCCAAGGGCGAGGCCAAGGGCAGGGCCGCCCTGCTCAAGCGCCAGTTCACCCGACGCTTCGGCACCCTGCCGGCGGATGTGGAACGGTTGATCGACACCGCGACGCCGGACCAGCACGACGCCTACATGGACCGCCTGATGGACGCCCAGGCGCCGGGCGACGTTTTCCCCGGCCTCCTCCGCCCCGGCGAGTGACCCGGTATTCCGGCCGTTCCACTTGCCGCACCGTGTTGCGCCACGGGCGCAACCTACGGCTTGATGCAGGGCGGGGGTGATACCGGCCGACGGTCGTGGGTTGCGCCCATGGCGCAACGCATCGGATCAGCCGTCTCGGGCGGATCGACCTGATCGGGTACAGCTCCAGCCGACCATCCGGGACACGCCACGTCCGCACCGGTGATTCCCCCCTCTCCCCCGCGCCGCATTGCTGCGATGCAACAAGAATGTTGCGCCTGCACCCCCACCTGACAAAACAAATTTCCCGTTCGATCACAAAGCCCCTTGTAGGGTAGACCGTATCTGGTATACAGTATTCTTCATTCAGAGGCCGGAACGCGAATACCGAGCCGAACACCGGACGAAGCGCTGGAAAGCAAAAGAGCCGGGACGGGTGGAGACAGTTATGAACACCATGAAGTTCGCGGTAGAGCCCCTGGATACGGGGGCTAGTTTCAAGACCAAGGCCTATGCGGCGCTGAAAAGCGCGATTTCGCAGATGGGGATCTACGACCACCCCAGCGAGATCCGGCTCGACGAGCGTCAGCTGTGCGAGGCTTTGGGCGTCAGCCGTACGCCGGTCCGCGAGGCGATGGCGCTTCTGGAACGGGAGGGTTTCGTCCGCTCGGTCCCCCGTCGCGGAATCTTCGTGGTCCGCAAGACCAAGCGCGAGATCATCGAGATGATCACGGTCTGGGCGGCCCTGGAGAGCATGGCTGCCCGGCTGGTCACCCAGCGCTGCACCGACGCGGAGATCCTGGCCCTGGAGGAACTGGTCACGGGCTTCTCCAACGGCGGGCTGGAAGGTCACCTTGACGAGTATTCCGACGCCAACATCCAGTTCCACCAATCCATCATCCGGTCGTCGGACTGCAATCTGATCATCGAGATCACCGAGAACCTGTTCGTCCATATCCGGGCCATCCGCAAGATCACCATTCAACAGGATGACCGTGCCCACCGGTCGATCGTGCAGCACAGGCACATCATCGACGCACTGAAAAAGCGGGACGCGGATCTGGTCGAACGGCTCGTGCGTGACCACACGCTCGACTTGGCGGCCCATGTCGAGAAGCACTGCGACTTTCTCGACTGACCGATCTTGAACCTTAAGGAGCTCGGGGAGGAGCTACTGTTATGTCAAGTGCGGCTGCAACAGCGGTCAAGAACCAAGGCGCCGACGCATCGCAATTCGATGCGCCGCAAGCGTTGACGGATGGCTTCCAGCTCGTCATCGACGCGCTCAAGCTCAACGGCATCGAGCACCTTTACGCCGTGCCCGGCATTCCGATCTCGGACCTGCTCCGCATGGCGCAGGCCGAGGGGCTTCGGGTCATCTCGTTCCGGCACGAGCAGAACGCCGGCAACGCCGCCGCGATCGCAGGATTCCTGACCAAGAAGCCCGGCGTCTGCCTCACGGTGTCGGCCCCCGGCTTCCTCAACGGCCTGACCGCCCTGGCGAACGCCACGACCAACTGCTTCCCGATGATCCTGATCAGCGGGTCGTCGGAGCGCGAGATCGTCGACCTCCAGCAGGGCGACTACGAGGAGATGGACCAGCTGGCGATCGCGCGGCCCCACTGCAAGGCGGCCTTCCGCGTGCTCCACGCCCAGGACATCGGCATCGCCGTGGCGCGCGCCATCCGCGCCGCCGTCTCCGGCCGTCCGGGCGGCGTCTATCTCGACCTGCCGGCCAAGCTGTTCTCCCAGGTCATGGACGAGGCGGCGGGCCGCAAGTCCCTGGTCAAGGTGATCGACCCCGCCCCGGCCCAGCTGCCCGACCCGAACGCGGTCAAGCGCGCCCTCGACGTGCTGAAGAACGCCAAGCGCCCGCTGATCCTGCTCGGCAAGGGTGCGGCCTACGTGCAGGCCGACCAGGAGATCCGCGCGCTGGTCGAGAAGAGCGGCATTCCGTTCCTCCAGATGAGCATGGCCAAGGGCCTGCTGCCCGACACCCATCCGCAGTCCGCCGGCGCCGCGCGCTCGATGGTGCTGAAGGATGCCGACGTCGTGCTGCTGGTGGGCGCCCGCCTCAACTGGCTGCTGTCGCACGGCAAGGGCAAGACCTGGGGCGAGCCCGGATCGAAGAAGTTCATCCAGATCGACATCGAGCCGAAGGAGATGGACAGCAACGTCGAGATCGTGGCCCCCGTGGTCGGCGACATCGGCTCCTGCGTGTCGGCCCTGCTCGCCGGGATGGACGGCCAGTGGCCCGCCCCGCCGGCCGACTGGACCAAGGCAGTCGTCGAGCGCCGCGAGGCCAACATCGCCAAGATGGCGCCGAAGCTGATGAGCAACGCGTCGCCGATGAACTTCCACGGCGCCCTGGGCGCGTTGCGCCGCGTGGTCAAGGAGCGGCCGGACGCCATCCTGGTCAACGAAGGCGCCAACACGCTCGACCTGGCGCGCGGCATCATCGACATGTACGAGCCGCGCAAGCGCCTGGACGTCGGCACCTGGGGCGTCATGGGCATCGGCATGGGCTATGCCGTCGCCGCCGCCGTGGAGACCGGCAAGCCGGTCCTCGCCATCGAGGGCGACAGCGCCTTCGGGTTCTCCGGCATGGAGGTGGAGACGATCTGCCGGTACAAGCTGCCGGTCTGCATCGTCGTCTTCAACAACAGCGGCATCTATCGCGGCACCGACGTCAACCCGACCGGCGGCAACGATCCCTCGCCGATGGTCTTCGTGCCGGACTCCCGCTACGACAAGATGATGGAAGCCTTCGGCGGCGTCGGCGTCCACGTGACGGCTCCCGACGAGCTGTACCGCGCGGTCAGCGAGGCCATGGACTCCGGCAAGCCGACCCTGATCAACGCGGTGATCGACCCGGCGGCCGGCACCGAGAGCGGCAACATCGGCAGCCTCAACCCGCAGAGCACGGTCCGCAAGGCACCGCCGCCGCAGCAGTAACGGAACCGGTCCCCTGGACCCCGACGAGAACGGCCTGCCCCGCGCGGGCAGGCCGACCAACAAGAAAAACGCGGTCAGTAACACACCACGCAAGACCTCGGGAGGATTGCAATGACCAAGGCATTAGACGGCGTCCGTATCCTGGATTTCACCCATGTCCAGTCGGGACCGACCTGCACCCAGCTGCTCGCCTGGTTCGGCGCCGACGTGATCAAGGTGGAACGGCCCGGCGAGGGCGACATCACCCGTGGTCAGCTGCGCGACATTCCGGACGTGGACAGCCTCTATTTCACGATGCTGAACCACAACAAGCGCTCCATCACGCTCGACACCAAGTCGCCGGAAGGCAAGAAGGTGCTGGAGGAACTGGTCAAGACCTGCGACGTGCTGGTCGAGAACTTCGCGCCGGGCGTGCTGAAGCGCATGGGCTTCTCCTGGGAGCGCATCCAGGAGCTGAACCCGCGCATGATCGTCGCCTCGGTCAAGGGCTTCGGCCCCGGCCCGTTCGAGGACTGCAAGGTCTATGAGAACGTCGCCCAGTGCGCCGGCGGCGCCGCCTCCACCACCGGCTTCGACGACGGCCCGCCGCTGGTCACCGGCGCCCAGATCGGCGACAGCGGCACCGGCCTGCACCTGGCGCTGGGGATCGTCGCGGCGCTGTACCAGCGCAACAGCACCGGCCGCGGCCAGCAGGTCCTGGCGGCCATGCAGGACGGCGTGCTGAACCTGTGCCGCGTCAAGCTGCGCGACCAGCAGCGCCTGGCCCACGGCCCGCTGAAGGAATACCCGCAGTTCCCGCACGGCGAGTTCGGCGACACCGTGCCGCGCGCCGGCAACGCGTCGGGCGGCGGCCAGCCCGGCTGGATCCTGAAGTGCAAGGGCTGGGAGACCGACCCCAACGCCTACATCTACTTCATCACACAGGCCCCGGTGTGGGAGAAGATCTGCACGGTCATCAACAAGCCGGAATGGGTCACCGATCCGGAATACGCCAAGCCGGCCGCCCGCCTGCCGAAGCTGAAGGAGATCTTCGCGACGGTCGAGGAATGGACCATGACCAAGACCAAGTTCGAGGCCATGGACATCCTCAACAAGTACGACATCCCCTGCGGCCCGATCCTGTCCATGAAGGAGATCGCCGAGGACCAGTCGCTGCGCAAGACCGGTACCATCGTCGAGGTCGATCATCCGACCCGCGGCAAGTACCTGAGCGTCGGCAACCCGATCAAGCTGTCGGACAGCCCGACCGAGGTCACCCGGTCCCCGCTGCTGGGCGAGCACACCGACGAGATCCTGCGCGACGTGCTCGGCTTCGACGACAACCGGATCGCCGAGATCAAGAACTCCGGCGCGGTCGGACAGGCGACGCGGCTGGCGGCCGAGTAGGCGGTGCCGGGGGGGGATGCCCGGACCTGATCCGGGTATCCCCTCCAGGAGGCCGGAAGAAGATTCGACACCCGTGGAGGCCAAGGGCCGTTCCGCGAAAGCCCCTCCACGGCCTGCAACAAGCGGGAAACTCCAGCGAGTACCAGAGAGGAAACCCCAATGACTGCAGTAATCGACAAAGGCAATGCCAAGGAAGTCGTCAGCCGCCTGCTCGCCAAGGCCAAGTCCGAGGGCCGCGACAGCCTGACCGCTCCCGAAGCCAAGGAGCTGTGCGACGTCTACGGCATCCCCGTGCCGCAGGAAGGACTCGCCAAGACCGCCGACGACGCCGCCCGCCTCGCGGAAGGCATGGGCTTCCCGGTCGTGCTCAAGATCGTCTCGCCGCAGATCCTGCACAAGACCGAAGCCGGCGGCGTGCTGGTCGGCGTCAAGAACGCCGAGGAGGCCCGCAGCGGCTTCCAGAAGATCATCGACAACGCCAAGGCCTATGACGCCAAGGCCGACATCCACGGCATCCAGGTCCAGCAGATGCTGAAGGGCGGCCAGGAAGTCATCATCGGCGCCGTGACCGACCCCAGCTTCGGCAAGCTGGTCGCCTTCGGCCTGGGCGGCATCCTGGTCGAGGTGCTGAAGGACATCACCTTCCGCCTGGCCCCGATCACCCGCGACGACGCGCTGTCCATGCTCGACGGCATCCAGGCCGCCGAGATGCTGAAGGGCGTCCGCGGCTCCGAGCCGGTCGACCGCGAGGCGCTGGCGACCATCCTGGTCAACGTCTCCCGCCTGGTGGACGAGGTCCCCGAGATCGTCGAGCTGGACCTGAACCCGGTGTTCGCCCGGGCCGACGGCGCCACCGCCGCCGACGTCCGCGTGGTGCTCGACTTCGAGGCGAAGGTCCAGCGCTACCGGCCGAACGAGGAGCAGATCCTCAACAAGATGAACCGCATCATGAAGCCGGCTGCGGTGGCCGTGATCGGCGCCTCGACCGAGGACGGCAAGATCGGCAATTCCGTGATGAAGAACCTCATCAACGGCGGCTACAAGGGCGACATCTACCCGGTCCACCCCAAGCTGGACGAGGTCCTGGGCTACAAGGCGTACAAGAGCGTCAAGGACATCCCCGGCAACGTCGACATCGCCGTCTTCGCGATCCCGGCCAAGTTCGTGGCCCAGGCCCTGACCGAGGTCGGCGAGAAGGGCATCGCCGGCGCCATCCTGATCCCGTCGGGCTTCGCCGAGACCGGCAACGTGGAAGGCCAGGACGAGCTGGTCGCGATCTCGCGGAAATACGACATCCGCCTGATGGGGCCGAACATCTACGGCTTCTACTACACCCCGCTGAACCTGTGCGCGACCTTCTGCACGCCGTTCGACGTCAAGGGCAAGGCGGCGCTGTCGTCCCAGTCCGGCGGCATCGGCATGGCGATCATCGGCTTCAGCCGCTCGACCAAGATGGGCGTTTCCGCGATCGTCGGCCTTGGAAACAAGTCGGACATCGACGAGGACGACCTGCTGACCTTCTTCGAGCATGACGACAACACCCAGATCGTCGCCATGCACCTGGAGGACCTGAAGGACGGCCGCGCCTTCTCCGAGGCCGCCAAGCGCGTCTCCAAGAAGAAGCCCGTCGTCGTCCTGAAGGCCGGCCGCACCTCGCTCGGCGCCCGCGCCGCCAGCTCCCACACGGGCGCGCTGGCCGGCAACGACAAGATCTACGAGGACGTGCTGAAGCAGAGCGGCGTGATCCGCGCACGCTCCCTCCAGGATCTCCTCCAGTTCGCCCGCGGCGTGCCGGTCCTGCCGACCCCGAAGGGCGAGAACGTGGTGATCATCACCGGCGCCGGCGGTTCGGGCGTGCTGCTGTCGGACGCCTGCGTGGACAACGGGCTGAACCTGATGACCATGCCGTCCGACCTGGACGCCGCGTTCCGCAAGTTCATCCCGCCGTTCGGCGCCGCGGGCAACCCGGTGGACATCACCGGCGGCGAGCCGCCGACCACCTACCAGAACACGGTCCGGCTGGGCCTGGAGGACGAGCGCATCCACGCCCTGATCCTGGGCTACTGGCACACCATCATCACCCCGCCGATGGTGTTCGCGAAGGTGATCACCGAGGTCGTCCAGGAGATGCGCGACAAGGGCATCGTCAAGCCGGTGGTGGCGTCCCTGGCCGGCGACGTCCAGGTCGAGGAGGCCGCGGACTACCTGTACCAGCACGGCATCGTGGCCTACCCCTACTCGACCGAGACCCCGGTCGCGGTGCTAGGCGCAAAGTATAAGTGGGCACGCGCCGCCGGCTTGCTGTAAGACTTCCAGCTTTCCGCATCGTGGGAGCGGGTTTCGGCCCGCTCTCCCGGTACGGGACAAGAATAAATGCCCAGGGAGGGCCGTAATGAACATCCATGAGTACCAGGCCAAGGCCCTGCTCAAGCGCTACGGCGTCGTGGTGCCGCGCGGCGGCGTCGCCTTCACGCCGGAGGAGGCCGAGAAGGTCGCGAACGAGCTGGGCGGCCCGGTCTGGGTCGTGAAGTCCCAGATCCACGCCGGCGGCCGCGGCGCCGGCCGTTTCCAGAACAATCCCGACGGAAAGGGCGGCGTCCGCGTCGTCAAGTCGGTCCAGGACGTCTCGTCCAACGCCCGGGAAATGCTGAACCAGATCCTGGTAACCAAGCAGACCGGCCCGTCCGGCAAGGAAGTGAAGCGCCTCTACATCGAGGAAGGCTGCGACATCAAGCGCGAGCTGTACCTGGGCTTGCTGCTGGACCGCGCCACCTCGCGGGTCACCGTCATGGCGTCCACCGAGGGCGGCATGGAGATCGAGGAGGTCGCCCACAACACGCCGGAGAAGATCCTGAAGGTCGCGATCGACCCGGCGACCGGCATCTCCGGCTTCCACGCCCGCAAGCTGGCTTTCGGCCTGGGCCTGGAAGGCAAACAGGTCAACGCCGCGGTCAAGTTCATCATGGCCGCCTACAAGGCCTTCGTTGACCTGGACGCCTCGATCGTCGAGATCAACCCGCTGGTCGTGACCGGCGCCGGCGAGATCATCGCGCTCGACGCCAAGATGAACTTCGACGACAACGCCCTGTTCCGCCACAAGGACGTGGAGGAGCTGCGCGACCCGGACGAGGAGGAAGCCTCCGAGCGCGAGGCCGCCAAGCACGAGCTGAACTACATCAAGCTCGACGGCAACATCGGCTGCATGGTCAACGGCGCCGGGCTGGCGATGGCGACCATGGACATCATCAAGCTGTACGGCGGCGAGCCGGCCAACTTCCTCGACGTCGGCGGCGGCGCCACGCGCGAGCGGGTGACCACCGCGTTCAAGCTGATCCTGTCGGACAAGAACGTCGAAGGCATCCTGGTCAACATCTTCGGCGGCATCATGCGCTGCGACGTGATCGCCGAGGGCGTCGTGGCCGCGGCCCGCGAAGTCTCGCTCCATGTCCCGCTGGTCGTCCGCCTCGAAGGCACCAACGTCGAGATGGGCAAGCGCATCCTCGCCGAATCCGGCCTTCCCATCCTCTCCGCCGACGATCTTGCCGACGCGGCCAAGAAGATCGTCGACGCCGTCCAGAGAAAGGCCGCCTGACATGTCGGTTCTCGTCAATTCCGAAACGCGGGTCATCTGCCAGGGCTTCACCGGCGCGCAGGGGACCTTCCACTCCGAGCAGGCGATCGCCTACGGCACCCGGATGGTCGGCGGCGTGACCCCCGGCAAGGGCGGCACCAAGCACCTGGACCTGCCCGTCTTCGACACGGTCGCCGACGCGGTCAAGGACACCGGCGCCAACGCCAGCGTGATCTACGTCCCGCCGCCCTTCGCGGCCGACGCGATCCTGGAGGCGATCGACGCCGAGATCGCGCTGGTCGTCTGCATCACCGAGGGCATCCCCGTCCTCGACATGGTCAAGGTGAAGCGGGCGCTGGCCGGCTCCGCGACCCGGCTGATCGGCCCCAACTGCCCCGGGATCATCACGCCGGACGAGTGCAAGATCGGCATCATGCCGGGCCATATCCACCGCCGCGGCAAGATCGGCATCGTTTCCCGCTCGGGAACGCTTACATATGAGGCGGTGGCGCAGACGACCGCGGCCGGCCTCGGCCAGACCACCTGCATCGGCATCGGCGGCGACCCGGTGAACGGCACCAACTTCGTGGACAGCCTCGACCTGTTCCTGAAGGACGACGAGACCGAGGGCATCATCATGATCGGCGAGATCGGCGGCGACGCCGAGGTCAAGGGCGCCGAGTTCGTCAAGGCCAGCGGCACTAGCAAGCCGGTCGTCGGCTTCATCGCCGGCCGCACGGCACCGCCGGGCCGCCGGATGGGCCACGCCGGCGCCGTGATCTCGGGCGGCAACGACACCGCCGACTTCAAGGTGCAGGCGCTGACGGCGGCCGGCATCCACGTCGCGGACAGCCCGGCGAGCCTGGGGCGCACCATGCTCCAGGCGATGGGACGCTGACCGGGACCTTGCCTGGGACGAGGTAAGAAGAGAACGAAGAAGCAGGGGCAGGAAACCATGGACACGGCCATTCCCAACGAACCCAACAACAGGCATCCCGGTGCGGGGCGCCGCAAGACCCGTGGGCAACCGAGGGGGCGCCAGATAGACCTGGTCGCGCTGGCCGAGGTCCGGGACCTGCTCGGCGACCGTCCCCGCCGCCCGGACCTGCTGATCGAGCACCTGCACCTCCTCCAGGACCGCTACCATGCCCTGCACGCGCGCCATCTGGTGGCCCTCGCGCAGGAGATGCGGCTGGCCCTGGTCGAGGTGTACGAGGTCGCCAGCTTCTACGCCCATTTCGACATCGTGTTCGACGGCGAGGAAGCCCCGCCGCCGCTGACGATCCGGGTGTGCGACAGCCTGACCTGCGAGCTGAAGGGTGCGGCCAAGCTGCTCGAGGCCCTGCCGGACGCGGTCGGTCCCGATGTCCGCGTCATCCGCGCGCCCTGCATGGGCGCCTGCCACAACGCTCCCGCGGTGGCGCTCGGCCATGCCCTGCACGAGCACGCCACGGTGGAGAACGTCAAACAGGCGCTCGACGCCGGCCACACCCATCCCCATGTCCCCGACTATCACGGGTTCGACGACTACCGCGCCGGCGGCGGCTACAAGCTCCTGGAAGAGTGCCTGGACGGCACCCGCGACCTGGAATCGATCCTGACCGCCCTGGAAGGCTCCAGCCTGCGCGGCCTGGGCGGCGCCGGCTTCCCGACCGGGCGCAAGTGGCGCTTCGTCCGGGCCGAGCCGGGGCCGCGCCTGATGGCGATCAACGGCGACGAGGGCGAGCCCGGCACCTTCAAGGACCGCCACTACCTGGAGACCGACCCCAACCGCTTCCTGGAAGGGATGCTGATCGGTGCCTGGGCGGTGGAGGCGACCGACGTCTACGTCTATCTGCGCGACGAATACCCCCAGTGCCGCGAGATCCTGGACCGCGAGATCGCGAAGGTCGAGCAGGCGGGCCTCAGCCGGCACACCAGGATCCACATGCGCCGCGGCGCCGGCGCCTATATCTGCGGCGAGGAATCGGCGATGCTGGAAAGCCTCGAGGGCAAGCGCGGCCTGCCGCGCCACAAGCCGCCGTTCCCGTCCCAGGTCGGCCTGTTCGGCCAGCCGACGCTGATCAACAACATCGAGACCGTCTTCTGGGTCCGTGACATCGTGGAGAAGGGGCCGGAATGGTGGTCGGGCCACGGCCGCAACGGCCGCAAGGGCCTGCGCAGCTACTCCGTCTCCGGCCACGTGAAGGAGCCCGGCGTCAAGCTGGCCCCCGCCGGCGTCACCATCACGGAACTGATCGACGAGTTCTGCGGCGGCATGGAGGACGGCCACACCTTCAAGGCGTACCTGCCCGGCGGCGCCTCCGGCGGCATCCTGCCGGCCAGCATGGGCGACATCCCGCTGGATTTCGGCACCCTTGAGCAGCACGGCTGCTTCATCGGCTCCGCCGCCGTGGTCGTGCTGTCCGACAAGGACGACATGAAGGCGGTCGGCCTGAACCTGATGAAGTTCTTCGAGGACGAGAGCTGCGGCCAGTGCACCCCCTGCCGCGCCGGCACCGAGAAGGCCGTCAAGCTGCTGGAGCGTCCCCGCTGGGACCAGCCGCTGCTGGGCGAGCTGGCGAAGGTCATGACCTCGGCCTCGATCTGCGGCCTGGGCCAGGCCGCCATGAACCCGATCAAGCAAATCATGAAGCATTTCCCGGAGGACCTGACATGACCGAGGCGATCCGATTTTTCCTCGACGGCGAAGAGGTCGAGGCCCGTCCCGGCGAGACCATCTGGCAGGTCGCCAACCGTCGCGGCACCGAGATCCCCCACCTCTGCTATTCCCCGGCCCCCGGCTACCGGCCCGACGGCAACTGCCGCGCCTGCATGGTCGAGGTCGAGGGAGAGCGCGTCCTGGCCGCGAGCTGCATCCGCAAGCCGCAGAACGGCATGAAGGTCAACACCGCGAGCGAGAGCGCCAAGTCGGCCCGCAAGCTGGTGTTCGAGCTGCTGGTCGGCGACCAGCCCGACCGGAAGGAGGCGCACGACCCCGACGCCAAGTTCTGGCAGTGGGCCGACAAGCTGGACGTGACCGACAGCCGCTTCCCCGGCGCCGACGCGGCACCCGAGAAGGACTTCAGCCATCCCGCCATGGCGGTCCAGCTCGACGCCTGCATCCAGTGCAACCTGTGCGTCCGCGCCTGCCGCGAGGTCCAGGTCAACGACGTGATCGGCATGGCGATGCGCGGCCACGCCGAGAAGATCGTCTTCGACTTCGACGATCCCATGGGAAGCAGCACCTGCGTCGCCTGCGGCGAGTGCGTCCAGGCCTGCCCGACCGGCGCGCTGATGCCGGCCACCCAGGTGGACTTGCACACCGGCGTCTTCGCCGCGGCGCCCGACCGCAAGGTGGACAGCGTCTGCCCCTATTGCGGCGTCGGCTGCCAGCTGACCTACAACATCAAGGACGACAAGATCCTGTCGGTGACCGGCCGCGACGGCCCGTCCAACCAGAACAGGCTGTGCGTCAAGGGCCGCTTCGGCTTCGACTATGTCCACCACGAGGACCGGCTGACCGTCCCGCTGATCCGCCGCGAGGGCGTGTCCAAGCATGACGTGGACATCGACCCCGAGAACCCGCTGACCCATTTCCGCCGCGCCAGCTGGGAAGAGGCGCTGGAGGTGGCGGCCAAGGGCCTGGCGAGGATCCGCGACGAGCGGGGCGGCGACGCGCTGGCCGGCTTCGGCTCCGCCAAGGGCTCGAACGAGGAGGCCTACCTGTTCCAGAAGCTGGTCCGCACCGGCTTCGGCACCAACAACGTCGACCACTGCACCCGGCTGTGCCACGCCTCCTCGGTGACGGCGCTGATCGAGGGCATCGGCTCCGGCGCGGTGACGGCCCCCTTCATGGCGGCCCAGGACGCCGAGGTGATCGTGGTGATCGGCGCCAACCCGACCGAGAACCACCCGGTCGCCGCGACCTTCTTCAAGAACGCGGTGGAGCGGGGCGCCAAGCTGGTGGTGATGGACCCGCGCGGCCAGGCGCTGAAGCGCTTCTCCACCCACATGCTCCAGTTCAAGCCGGGCCGCGACGTGGCGATGCTGAACGCCCTGCTCAACGTCATCGTCACGGAGAACCTGTACGACCAGCAATATGTCCAGGCCAACACCCAGGACTTCGAGGAGCTGAAGGAGCACGTCAAGGACTACACGCCCGAGCGGATGGAGGAGATCTGCGGCATCTCCGCCGACGAGCTGCGCACGGTGGCGCGCCTCTACGCCCGGTCCGAGGCCTCGATCATCTTCTGGGGCATGGGCGTGTCCCAGCACACCCACGGCACCGACAACGTGCGCTGCCTGATCTCGATGGCGCTGACCACCGGCCAGATCGGCCGCCCCGGCACCGGCCTGCATCCGCTGCGCGGCCAGAACAACGTGCAGGGCGCGTCCGACGCCGGCCTGATCCCCATGGTCTTCCCCGACTACCAGTCGGTGGAAACCCCAAAGATCCGCGAGTTCTACGAGGATCTGTGGGGCAGCAAGCTGCCGGGCAAGCGCGGCCTGACCGTGGTCGAGATCATGGACGCGATCCATGACGGCAAGATCAGCGGCATGTACATCATGGGCGAGAACCCGGCCATGTCCGACCCGGACGTGGGCCACGCCCGCGAGGCGCTGGCGAAGCTCGACCATCTCGTGGTCCAGGACATCTTCCTGACCGAGACGGCCAAGTACGCCGACGTGGTCCTTCCGGCCTCCGCCTGGCCGGAGAAGGACGGCACCGCGACCAACACCAACCGCCAAGTGCAGATGGGCCGCAAGGCTCTGCCGCTGCCGGGCGAGGCCCGCCAGGACTGGGAGATCGTCGCCCAGCTCGCCAACCGGCTGGGGCTCAACTGGACCTACACCCATCCGCGCGATGTCTTCGCCGAGATGACCAAGGCCATGCCGTCGCTGGCGAACATCACGTGGGAGCGGCTGGAGCGCGAGCATTCCGTGACATACCCGTGCGACGCGCCGGACCAGCCGGGCCACGAGATCGTGTTCGGCAACGGTTTCCCGACCGAGACGGGCCGCGGCCGGCTGGTGCCGGCGGCGATCATCCCGCCGGCCGAGGAGCCCGACGCCGAGTACCCGATGGTTCTGACCACCGGCCGCCAGCTGGAGCACTGGCACACCGGCGCGATGACCCGCCGGGCGCAGGTGCTGGACGACCTGGAGCCGGAAGCCGTCGCCTACATGGCCCCCGCCGACCTGCGCCGGCTGGGCCTGAACGGCGGCGACCGGATGCGCGTCGCCACCCGGCGCGGCCATGTGGAGCTGGTGGCGCGGGCCGACTATGCGGTGCCGACCGGCCTGATCTTCATGCCGTTCTGCTACGCCGAGGCTGCCGCCAACGTGCTGACCAACCCGCAGCTCGACCCCTTCGGCAAGATCCCGGAGTTCAAGTACTGCGCGGCCCGGGTCGAACCGCTGCGGGAAGCCGCCCAGGCGGCGGAGTAGGGGAGCGGGGCGGCCTCCACCCCTCCCGCCGCCCCGAACCCTCCAACCCGCCCCGGCCGCCCCGGCCGCCCCGGCCGCCCCGGCGGCCCCGGCGGCCCTAACCGCCCTGGAACGTCATGACCGGGCTTGACCCGGTCATCTCCCCCAGGCCGAACCCGCGGCGGCAACGGAGGAGATAGCCGGGTCAAGCCCGGCTATGACGACAGGGGAGGGGACAGGGAGAGGACCCTCCACCACCAGTCCCGCCCCCGGCCAGGACGAAGATCAACCGACCGGTCCAAGAACGAGAACGAGAACGAACTCCATTCGGCAACGTGGGTCAGGTGATGGGAAGCCAGGAAGAGACATTGATACGTTCCGAACCGCCGACCCCCTCCAAGGCGGCGTCCGCGACGGCGGCCGACCCCCGATCCCAGACGGTCCAGTCCCTGGTCCGCGCGCTCCACATCATGACGATCCTGGGCGAGGCCGACGGCCCGATGTCGCTGACCGAGCTGGCCCGCACCGCCGACCTGTCCCCCTCGACCGCCCACCGCCTGCTGACCACGCTCCAGCAGGAACGCTATGTCCGCTTCGACGGCGCCACCCGGAGCTGGTATGTCGGCGTGCAGGCCTTCATCAGCGGCAGCGGCTTCCTGAAGACCCGCAACGTCGTGGACCTCGCCCGCCCGCGCATGCGCCAGCTGATGGACCAGGCGAGCGAGACGGTGAACCTGGCGATCATCGAGAACCACGAGGTGGTCTATCTGGCCCAGGTCGAATGCCACCAGATGATGCGCGCCCTGGCCCCGCCCGGCTCCCGCCTGCCGCTGCACTGCTCCGCCGCCGGCAAGGCGCTGCTGGCCCGCATGGCGCCGCAGTATGTCCGCAACCTGATGGAACAGCGCGGCCTTCCCCGCTTCACCGCCGCGACCTTGACGACGCTGGAGGCGCTTGAAGCCGACCTGGAACAGGTCCGCACCCGCGCCTATGCGGTGGACAACGAGGAACACGCGATCGGCCTGCGCTGCGTCGCCGCGACCATCTATGACGAGCGCAGCCAGCCGATCGGCGCCCTGTCCGTCTCCGGCCCGAAGGCCCGCGTGACCGACGACCGCGTGGCCTCGCTGGGCGGGCTGGTGCGGCAGGCCGCCGCCGCGGTGACCAACGAGCTGGGCGGCACGGCGCCGGGGTGAGGGGAGGGACTCCCCACCGCTTGTCAATGATCCGAGTAGTGTCTGGGGGTGCCCCTTACGTCCGATGATTATGGTTCCCGACGGCCCGACACGCGTCAAGCCTGACCCTGCGGGTCACCGCCGATGGCGGCACGGGCTTGACTCGTGCCGTTCCGCCGGAAGCGCCGCCTCCATCGGATGTAAGGGACAGTATCACCTCCGCCCAGTTTCAGAGGCTTGCTTCAGGCGGCTTGGCGTGTCCGCCCGGCGCGTTGCGGGTCGTACAAGCCGCGGCCACGCAACATGGCGCAAGCGGTTTCCAGCAGCCGGTCGCCGACCGTGCGCAACGCCCGGCCATGACTGTGGCCGGCTTTGCGCAGGGCTTGATAGCGCACCTTGCAGGTGGCGTCGCATTGGACCGCGACACGGCTCCAATGATAGACTGCGTCGCGCAGACGCTGGCAACAGGCCTGACGCATCAGCACGATGCAACTCTTGCCACTACGCCGGGTCACCGGCGCCACGCCGGCCAGCGCCCGCAGGGCTTGATGGTCACCCGCCTTCAGGGGCTCGCCGGCCTCGACCAGCAGAGTGGCGCAGACGATCCTCCCAACCCCCGGCAAGGAGCGCAGGATCGTCACGTCGCTCTGCTGTGGCGGCTGCCCCGGCACCGCCTCCGGTTCCTCTGGAGAGGCCGCCAACTCGGTCAGGATCTGGTCGACCCGCCGCTCGGCCGCCGAGATCTGGCGGTTGACGAGGCGCAGCCGGTCGCGCAAAGCGCCGACATGGGCGCTCGCCGCCTCGACCGTGCCGGACGCCACCGTCAGCGCCGGACGACGCAGGCGTCGCACCACTTCGGCGGCGTCGAGCCGGCGAATCCGATGCTTCCTCAGCAGCTTGGCGATCGTGCTCTCGCGCACCCGGCGCGCCTTGGCCGGCGTTGGCGCCAGCGCCCAAAGATCCAGCAACCATGCCGCCGACAGATCGTCGGATAGGTCCAGAATCTGCGGGTAATAGCGCCAGAGCTGCTCGCGCATCCGATTGGTCAGGCGAACGCGCTCGTGCTTACACTCCTCGGTCATGCGCAGCCGTTCGCGCAGTTCGATCATTCTGGGCTCATCCCGCCTCAGGCGCCGGAAGCAGCGGGTATCGGTGCGCAGGCTGTCGCCCAACACCCGGGCATCGCGCCGGTCGTCCTTGGCTCCGGAAACTGAAAATCGGTCCCGGAAGCGGTCGAGTTGCTTGGGATTGATGGCGTGCACCGCGAAGCCGCGTTCCATCAGGCTCTCCACGACCGGACCGTGGGGCAGTTCGATGCCAATGCCGATGCGTTCCGGAGCGGCGCCCGTGGTCTCGATCAGCCAAGCCGCCAGACCGGCCAGTTCCTCGCCACTGTGGCGCACCGCGCGCTCCCCGCGTACCACGCCACGATCATCGACCAGGCAGACCTGATGAACCTCGCTCGCCCAGTCGATGCCGACATACCAGTCGAACATCTCACTCATTCAAGGGCTCCCATCCAAATGGGCCGCCGCAGCCTGGATCCACCCCTGTACTGGCGCTCGCTTGGCGCTGACTCCCCACTGGGCCTCAGCCGCGGCCTGCCGCCGGGGCACGCGTCCCCCCCAGGTGTTCGTGACACAGGGGGCAAAAGGTTGCTCCCGGCGGATCGGCCCGATCAGTCAACGGCGCTATGATACCGCTGACCATTCGACCCGTGAAGGGTACAGGGGGCGGCGGCGGCCCCGTGCCGGTGAGCGGCTTCAGATCACCTCGGAGAAGGGCCGAAGAGAAGCCACGGTTTTTGGCAGCGACTGTCGGAGAGGGGTATCAAGATATTCCCCTGCGGATTTCGGTGGATTCTTGAGCTTACGATGATATCTCTGCGCAGCTATGACGACGGCCGCTCCGTCCAGTTCGAACAGACTCTGAATGAATTCATCCGGGTGGACCGCTTCGAAATCGTGCCTGGATAGCTCGCTCGCCGGAAAATCCTTCAGGTTGAACGTCACGATAGCGTCAGCGCGGGAGTGTATGGCGGCTGCGACGACATGGCGGTCATCCTCGTCCGGCAGAGAAACGGCGGGAATCAGATGCTCATAACCTTTGACCAAGCAATCGAGCACAGCCGTATTCATCAGTTCCCGTGTTCGGCGCAGCCGTTCGATACCCAAATCCGGCCGGTTGGAAAGCAGGTTCCTGATCCATTCATCATGGATCGCATCAGTCCACTTCGCGCGGAACAGGTTCGCAGCGGCGAGTTCGATCAGCAGGTCCCGTAAAGGTGCGGGATAAAGAACGCAGGCATCATAGACAACGGTGAAGCCGGCCAAGATCAATAACCCAGGTCCAGTTCCTGAGCCTGGGCCACAAGATCGCCCATGGCCATCTCGCGCTTCGCATCGGCCTGTTCCTTATAGGTCTTCAGGTCCTGGAACCTGACCCTGCGATGGGTCCCGACCTTGTGGAACGGGATGAAGTTCTCTTCGAGCAGACGCACCAGGTATGGACGCGACACATTGAGGTAATCCGCCGCTTCCTGTGTGGTCAGCTCCGCATGGACGGGTATCAGGGTGACGGCATTGCCGTGTGCCATTTCGGTCAATACTTGCTCCAGCAACCGGGTCGCGGCCATGGGCAGCGTCAGTGCCCGCCCATCGTCCAATTGCACCCGGAGGGCTGCATTTTCACGGCTTGCCGCCAAAACGCGACTCAATTCCGCCGCCAGTCGGGCATCCTCGTCAGTCGGTACGACGCTCTCCGGCCTCCTGATCAGCGCGTTCATGTCTGCCTCCTTGCAAGCTGACCGTTTATGCGCCTTCCGGACCTCAAACGCAATAAACGAAACGCTCGGCGAGAGCAAAGCGACTGCCGGCACGCCCGCCCGCCCGCTCACCGCTCGGCGAGCAGATCCGACGGCACCCGAAGCGCCGCCGCGATCCGTGCCATCACATCGGAACTGCCCGGCGTCTTCCCCGACTCGATCCCCGACAGGTGCGACGGCGAAACCCCGGCAACCTCCGCCAGTTCCCGGATCGTGAACCTCCGGTGCTCCCGCAATACAACGACCGGATGTTCGCCATCGAGCATCCTTTCCGCCACGTCGAAGGAGAACACCTCGGTTTCACCGGCAGCCAAACGGGTCTTCACGACATCGGCATCCGCGAGATCGACTTGATCCTGTGCGTCATTCATGGAACCCGTCCGTCAATGCTGATCTCCCACCGCACTGATCATGATGTCGGCAGAGTTTCGAACGGATCGATCGCCGCGACGCCCAGCGGCCCGAAATGCCGGAAGTTGCGCGTCAGGATGACAAGCCCATGACGCATTCCGGTCGCCGCGATCAGGATATCCGCCGTGCCCGGCGCGAACCCGCCGCCCTGGGCGACATCCGCAAGCTTTCCCGCCAACCGCGCAATCGCCGGATCGACCGGCAGAATCCGATTCCCGTACAGATGAACGAGGGCATCGAGCCATTCCGCCAAGTCGGCAGCCTTGCGCGTCGCTCCCTGCCGGGCCGCCTTGGCTATCCCGGCCTCGATCTCGGTGACCGTGACCACGGACAGAAACAGCCGGTCCGACGCGGCATCCATCCACGCCAGCAAATCGTTCCTCGAAACCGAACCGATGGATAACGAAGTGCTTGCGGATGCGCCGGCGGAAAGGACGTTGGTGTCGACCAAATACATCTACGCCGCATACTACGCAGGGACACGTCGAACGAGGGGCGGCACGATCAGAAATCCGCCGGCCGGATCGGCGCAGCATCCCTCTCGGGCAGGTCATCCGCCTGGAGCGGAGCCGACATCAGCAGCCATCCGAAAGACGGAATCCGCGACATACGCTCCCATTCCTCGAAGCTGACGATGACGGCCGTGGGTTTGCCATGCTTCGTGATGACCGACGGGCAACCCTGCACGGCATCGTCGATCACTGCCGACAGCGACGCCTTCGCATCCCTCAACTGGATTTCGCGCATGGTGCATTCCCGATCGTGAGACTACAATAGTCACTTTGGCCGACCAAAGCGTTGGCGTCAATTGTCGCCTGGGATGGCCTCCGCGAAGTGCCGCCAACCTTGAAACAGCCTGATGGGTTCTTGTCCATACCGGCTCCCGCTTGGCCGGCGCACTGCTCCGCCGCAGGCAAGGCGCTGCCGGCTTGCATATCCTTTCCGGTCACGCGATCCGGCGCTGGCACACGATGCTCTCCGGATCGGTGTCGATGACCTCCAGATTGGCCCTGGCGGGAGCATCGGACGTTCTCCGGCGCCGCTCCCAGTCGCGAAGCGTGCCGACCGGGATGCCGTAGGCGTCGGCAAATGCCTGTTGCGTCAGGCCGAGGCGCTCGCGCCGCTTCTTCAAGTTGACGACCTTGCGCATCCCTGTAAGCCGTGCCGCCGTCAAGGGCTGGGCATCGGGATCGGACACCGCGGCGGTATGCACTTCGGCATCGGTCAGGGAATCCACCCGCGCCCAATCGGTTCCCGTGTCGGGCAGCGGATCGCCGGGGTTATGGACGACCTTCGTGATACTATCGCTCCTCATGCCGCTCAGCCATTCTGACGCTGATGATGCGGGTGCGCTTCTCGCCCGGCTCCGTCGTGACAACGAAGAGCACGCGGAAGCCGTTCATCCCGATCGTGATAATGCGCTCCTATGGCGAATCGCCGTTTCGTTCGATTGAGAACTCCGCATCGGAATCTTCAAGAGCCGGGATACCGTCCGCAAAACCAAGGCCGTGCTTGCTCCGATTGGCGGTATCATTCCTGTTGTCTCACTCGTACTCCATGGGGAAATCCTACGGCTAAGCAGTACAAGCATCAACGCCGGATGATTCGAAATGAACTTGCGGTGCATGCGACGGTGCAGTTCAAGCGCGCCGGTGCGTTGACTCCGCTCAATACAATCATTCATTCTCATTGTACAGAATGATTACATCTAGTATCTAGAGCCTAATTTACTTACATTCTTCGAAAATTTTTATAGACATCCCACCACTAAAGATGATAATCCATAAAGAGTAACGTCTAGGATGCTGTAACATGTCAAGCGCACTCAACTTTGAGGAGTACATACATCGTGATGTATGTAGTGTATCATTATGGCACATCGCTGACCGAGAACTCCTAGTAAAAGCATTAGCGTGGATCTATGCACGTAAACCTCAGCATGCTGAGCGTGTTCTGGCTGCTCTCAATCCTGGAAAAGCACACTTTCCAGGCAAAATTTTTGAAAATGCGATAGCAAAATTATCGATAGAGCTTCATGATCTAGAGGAAGATCTCAAAAGCAGCAACCCTGATTTGGTGGACAAGGCCGAAAAAATTGCTGAGAAGAGAAGAGAGCAGAGAGATGGTCTTCTGTTCCAGAATATTTCTTGGCTGGCCGCAAAAATTAGAAACAGGAATATCTTATCTAGCCCCCCTCATGTTAGACTTTCAGACAAGGGATTTGATAGCACATTCATAAGGGTATCGGATGGCGATCTCAAGCTTACAGCGTTATTTATCTGCGAAGATAAAGCGACGATTCACCCCAGGAAAACCATCCAGAGTTCAGTATGGCCCGAGTTTCGGTCAATTGAGAATGAAGATCGAGATGACGAAATATTAGAATCAGTTTCAGCAATTCTAAAAAATACTTTGACTATTGACCCTGAAGAAGTCTTTAAAGATGTAATGTGGAACAACATACGTGGTTACAGAGTCTCTGTGACAGCGACAAAAAAAGACGAACGAAAAACAAATTATGCACACCTTTTTGAGGGATACGACGAAGTTGTAAAGAAAAATGTAGATCATCGCACAGCATGTGTACTTCCACTAGACAATATCCGTCTGTTTCTTGATGGCTTAGCTAATGATACTGCTGCGGAACTTTATATGATGGGGACTATGGAATGTTTGACTCTTTCACAAGGAATCTGATTGAAAGTGCTCCTCCGCTCGCAGGGTTGGATCTCTCTCACCTAGCCGACGAGCTATCTGCAGCTCATGCCGAAATTGCAGCAGCTCGCCTCAGGATACAATCGCCCATAGATCTTCCAGAGTTCTTAGTTACTTTAGAAGATCTGACTCGAGGAATGAGGCGGCTTGCAGAAACATATGAAGGTTTGATTGTACTTGATATATCCGTAGACGATAGAACGGCAGCTGCTTTTGTCTCAGCTGCCGCTAGGCAAATGTTGCTCCAAATTGAAACTCTGAAAGAAACTCATCATAAGCCTGCACGGCTTGACGGTGACGGAATTGGATCTGCTATCGCCGCTTCGCTCCTCCTCTTGATTGCCCAGCGTCCAGCTGATGCTTACGATATGGCGGATTTCATTCTACCGGTAACCGCTGAGATTCCACAGGGGGTTATCGGATTGTTGTTATCGGGATTGAAGATGCTAGCGTCTGGTCAAATCAAGAAATTAGCCGGTATGGAACTACCTAGAATGGACCAGCCTAAAATAGATTATCAGGAAACCTTTGACCTTGAAGAAGCTGCCTTAACTTCCTTATACACAAGAATACAACAAGGAATTATCTCATTTGCTAGAGAAATTATTGAAGCGGAAGACCTTAAGGGTAATATTTATCCAAGCCAAAGTATCTTTGACCAAGTGATTAGATTATCTTTCGACGTTAAAAACTATCATGATTTGGGCACTGTACCAACCGTTTTTTGTGGACCACATCACTTATCATGTCTATTGAAAGTAGCGACTAGAACACTTGCTGGATCTGCACTGACAAGAATACCACCACCTTCTGGCGTAGACATTCATAAATGGCGGAGTTGGACAAGTGATGAAGCAAAGAGACGCCCCTTTTTATGGGGGAATCACCTCGGAGCAGTGGCTACCGGTTTTCTCAATTCAGGGCAATCACTTGTCACCACATGCCCAACAGGTGCAGGAAAAACAACTATAGCCACTTTAAAAATTGCATCTGTGTTAGCAGCTGGAAGATTGGCAGTATACCTCGCCCCTACTCACGCTTTGGCAGCTCAAGCAGAAAGAGATTTGAAGGAGCGCCTTTCAGTCTTGGCTCTTGCACGTGACATTGCTAACGTGTCACTCGATGAACCAAATATCGACAACCTTCCTAGTATTGCTGTGATGACACCGGAAAAATGCCTTGCTCTTTTGTCATTCTCACCATCTATGTTTTCGAGGGTCGGCGTCCTTATATTCGATGAGTGCCATATACTTGATCCAGGTATAATAAATCAAAACGGATTGAGGCGTCAAATAAACGTAATTGCTCACGGGGTTGGCGAAAAGGGTTGCGCTGCGGCCTAGAATATGAGTCCACTTCGGGATGGAGAAACCGCCGCGCTATCGCCTGAGTGAGGCTGAGAAGGACGCCCTGCTGGTCGAGCAGGCGGCACTGATCGAGCGTCTGGCGGCGCGGGTCGCCGAACTGGAAGCGCTGGTCGGGAAGCCGCGGAAGACGTCGGCCAATTCGCACATTCCGCCGTCGCAGGACGGCCCTGGCGGTGCGTCGCGCAAGGCGGACGCCAAGCGCCGGCGCAAGCCGCGGCCGTCGCGGCCCGGAGTGTCGCGCCCGCTGGCCGACGATCCGGACCGGACCGAGCGCCGCCTAGCCGAGTGCTGTCCGCATTGCGGGACGGCGGTGCCCGAGGCCGCCCAGCGGTGCCGGCACCGCTACGACCACATCGACCTTCCGGTGATCCGCCCGGTGGTGACGCGGGTCGAGCTGTTCGGCGGCCGGTGCGGCGATTGCGGGCGGCGCTACCGGGCCGCCCCGCCCGCCGCCATGCCGCCGGGCACCCCTTTCGGGCCGGGCATCCGGGCGCTGCTGGCCTATCTGCACCACAGCCATCATGTCGGCTTCGAGCGGCTGTCGCGGATGCTGGAGGAGTTGTTCGGACTGACGATCTCCGAGGGGGCCATCGCCAATGCGTTGCGCCGCATGGGGGTGGCGTTCGACACGGCCTGCGCGGCGATCAAGGCCAAACTCCTGGGCGCCCCGGTGATCGCCTCGGACGAGACCACGACGCGGGTCAACGGCGTGACCCACTGGCAGTGGGTATTCCATTCCGGGCAAGCCGTGCTGCACACCATCGCGCCGGGCCGGGGCCGGGCGGTGCCCGCCGGGATCCTGGGCGGGCATAGGCCCGAAGTGTGGATCTCCGACCGCTACGCCGGGCAGCAGGAACTGGGACGGGTCCACCAAGTCTGCCTGGCCCACGTTCTCAGGGACGTGCAGTACGCCATCGACTGCGGCGACACCGTGGTCGCGCCGAAGATCCGCGATCATCTACGCTGGGCCATCCGCGTCGGCAAACGAAGACCGGGCCTGAAGGACAGTACGCTGGCCGCCTACGCCGCCAAAGCCGAGCGGGACCTCGATGCCCTGGTCGGCGTCCCCGCCGCCCATCCGGCCGGACGCGAGCTGCAGCGCCTGGTCAAGGCCTGGCGGGGCAAGTTCTTCGTCTTCCTCGCCGACCGCCGCGTGCCGCCGACCAACAACGGCAGCGAGCAGGAAATCCGCCCGTCCGTGGTCTTCCGCAAGGTCACCAACGGCTTCCGATCCGACTGGGGACCGGACATCCACGCAGGCTATCGCTCCGTGATCGGAACGGCCCGCCGGCAAGGTCAATCCGCCTGGACCGCCATCCGCGACCTCATTGGCGGAACCTTCGCCGTCGCCTGACGGCTCACGATCCGCCAACCCCGTGAGCAATTACAAATAAACCGTCGGAGCATAGATGCAATGCTGTGCCTTCTTGAATTCACAAAGGAATGTCCTAAATCAGATCTTCTTTTGGTATCAGCAATGGTAAAGAATGGCAATGAGCTAGCAGCATGGCTTCAAACAATTACATCTGGTAAATGCCAAAGTTTTTCGGATCAATGGAAGCCAACTCGACAAGCTCGTGGATGTGTAGTTTACAACAGCGATGAAACAGATTATCTTAATTCCCGCCTTTCCTCGACATACAATTCAACCAAACCCTCCAGCGTTCCAAAAGAGATTAAAAAAAGCATGCATGCTCATCCGCACGCGTTGTTCAGTCTCCGCCCAGGATGGCATCCAGGTCTTCGAGAGACACGGTTGATATCGCGTATTACCGGTTCAAATATTACATTGGGTGTTGGTTCAAACACACGCGGACGGTGGCTCACAGCCAACCGGAATGAAGTGGCCTCGGCTATAGCAATAGCTGGCGTGAAGAAAGGGCTAAAAGTACTTGTATTTGCAGAAAGCGTCACATCTACGTGCAGTATTATGAAAAAAATAATAGAGTCTTTTCCGAAAGTAAAACATGAACTTAGTGACCGGCAGATTGCGTGGCGCAGACAGGCAATCTTTGAGGCGGGATCGGAATCAGCTATATATGATTGTTCCTGTGGATATGCTGCAGTACATCATGGAGAGTTGCTTCCTGAAGAAAGAATGTTGATTGAAACAGTGTATCAAGACAAAAGTTCTGAACTCAAAGTTCTTGCAGCGACATCAACTCTAGCACAAGGGCTAAATCTACCATGTCAATTAGTATTGCTTGCTGGAACTGATCGCATTGACGACAAAGCTGACGAAGATGATCCTGAGCAGCAAAAAAAGTTTCGCTTTGTCCTTCCTTCTCATGAAATACTCAATGCACTTGGACGCGCTGGACGCGCAGGTCTATCTGCAACTGGATTAGCTATAGTTATTCCAGGCGATATCATAACTTTCAGCCCAGCCGGGTCGCGCGTTGCAGAGAATAGCATTCTCGACACTATATTTTCTGATCATGATCAATGCCTCATAATCAACGACCCCATCGAGTTATTGAAAGATTACATTGAAGTTCATGGTGAAAGATCTGAGGAAGCAGAATATTTATTTCGGAGAGTAGTACATTTAGCTCACCCAATGGCAGACGAAAACACAAAGCTAGAAGGAACACTACGAAGGTCACTTTCCTACTTCCGGAGGTTCTCCAATAGCGGCAACGACAGTGCTGAAGAATGGGTAACTGGTTTATGTAAAACGGTAAGAGATGCAGCTGAGGTTTCTGACGTCAGAGCTAAACTGGATTGGATAGATTTGCTTGCAGGTCGTATGGGAGTCGGTCGCGGTTTCCTCGATAGCTTAGCAACATCCATTGACGGTGCCATCGGTCAACTTGGTAATTCTTCTTTTGCCTGGATGGAATTTGCTTTGAATATATTAATAAATCACAATGAGGATTTCGATGCAATACTCCGCCCCTGGAATTTGACGAAAATTTTTGGTAGAGGGTACAGTAACGTTGATGGATCAAGCAGACGATTAGTTGCTAAAGATGGAATACTAATTGCTTTACGTAGTTGGCTTTCGGGTGCTCCGATGACGGTGATTGAGAGAAATATTGTCTCATTCATAAATTTGAATGAAGGAAATGTGAAAAGACCAACGTCTTGCGATTCTAAAGTAAAAAGAGCCAGAAGATTTATAATTCGACTTATTCCGGATTTAGCGTACTTGGCTGGGTGCTTAACACAAGTTGCAAGAGGGCCACAGCTTGCGCAGGATGAGTTTGGTGTTATAGCACTTCCACTTGTTGTTGAGGTTCTGAGTGCATCGGTACGTCGGGGGTTTGACAATCCCTACATGCTTGCGTTTGCAGCAGTCATTTCTGATAATGAGAAGGAGTATGAGATGGGGCGTGTTTCCATTCACCAAGATTACTTTAAAGTCGCCGTACATTTACGGACTACAGGAAAATTCAGCAGTTGGTCGGTAGCAAAAGAGCAAATGAAAGATGCGGTTGCTGTGGCAAAGACGTTAGATACATAGAACGGCGAAATTCCAACAAATTCCGCGATTGTCTCCACTGTGAGTTCTCGTTAATCGCACAGCACCGTGACTGGGAATTCGCATTAACCATTCACACCGCGATCTCAAAGTGGAAGCTTTCGGTTTTGCCTCCGGCAAGGCGAGCCTTGATCGTTTCGACCACCAGGCGGATACGCCGGTCGAGCGTGATCCCGCGCCGCTTGAGTTCGTCAGGCAGCTGGCCGGCTTCTATGTCATGAAAAACCTGCTTCATGGCGCCAGAGTGCCAGCTTTCGATACAGCCGTCGAGAGGGTCTGGGCGACCAGCAAGCCCCACCCGGAACCAGCGGCAAACTGACGCGACATTCCCACCACGCAACCACCCTCCCGGTTGCTGCACCCATCCCCGCACCCACTTACCAGAGTATTTGACAATGCGCCCGCATTCGGCGCACTGTTCGCGTGCCGTCGCACCCCGCGAGGCGGCCGAGCAAGGAGTTACCAGCTCCCCACCCGGCCTGACCAACGATGCACCATGTCAAGGATCTCATCGATGGCTACGCAAGCCCATACCACACCCGGCGCGTTCCTGCGCCAATCTTTGTTCTCCGCCGCCGCAGGGGTCTCGATCCCTGCGGCGGCGGGAACACCCGTTCCCGTCCCGCACCGTCACCGGCCGCGCCGCTCCCCCCGCGGTTCCTGACCGCGACCAAGCTCCGGCAGACCCCATCAGGCCGCCCGGCCGGGTTTCCCGGCCCGCTTTCGGCGAGCGCCCGGCGCTTTCCGGAAGACGCCCTCCCTTGGCCTACTCTCCCGACCGTGCTTGAAGGTCCGATCCGCATGCAGAACGATCCTGCCGATTCCCCCGGCACCGCGCCGTCCCCCGACCAGACCGCCGCCGCCCCGTCGCCCCTCACGTCGTCCCTCATGGCCCACGCCCTGGACGTCGTCGGCCTGCTGCGCGACACCGGGATGACCGTTATCGAGCCCGAGCCGACCCCCGCCATGGTCGCCGCCGGCATGGCCGCCTCCGGCCTCGGCGCCGACCGCGTCCGCGCCGTCTTCAAGGCCATGCTGGCGGCGGGCGGGACGCTCGCCGGCCGGGTCCAATAGCCGCGAAGGGCCGCCCGCCCGTGCCCCCTACCGCTACCCGGCCTGCCGCTGGCGCACGCTGAACCCCCAGCTCGACCCGCTGCTCACCGTCTGGCGCCACGCCCAGCGCCCCTGCGAGGGCCGCCACCCGCGCTGGTCCGAGATCGACGGCCGCCTGTGGATGCCGTTCCGCCGCCGCCTGATCCTGGTCCTGGTCCGCGACGGCCCGCGCGCCGACCCGCCATATTTCCTCGCCCTGTTCCCGCTGGCCGCCGAACTGCTCGGCCTGCCCGAAGGATTCCGCGGCACCGGCTGGGCCAGCCGCGCCCAGGCGGAACGGGTCGGCCGCCTGACCCTCGACGTCGCCGCGGCGCAGGCGGCGACCTCCGGCCCGATTCCGCCCGGCCCCCGCGCCGCCGAGCGCGACGGCATGCTCAAGGCCGTCGCCGTGCCGCTCGCGCCGGAGCCGGACGGCACGGCAGCCTACGACCGCCCGGTGCTGATCGCGGTCGCGTGGCCGGACCCGAGGCGGACAGACCAGCTCCTGTAAGCTACCGGCCGGCACCACCGCCGCCCACCCGCCCGGCCGTCGCCCTGACGGAAATCCCAAGCGTGACCGGCCCGCGTCCGCAAGAAACATAGCCGAAGACGCGGGATCGGAGCGATCTGGCGGCGCTGCGGCCTCCCCGTAAGGAAGCTATTCCTTCACCATTCTATGCCACACTCCGCGCCGCACCCCGGTGCCGGATCTTTGCAGCGTGAATAAGGAACACCGGGACGGGCGGCCGTTTGATGACAGTCGCTGACATGACCCGGGGGGAGCGGGCGCACGGCTACGGCACCGGGCGCCGGTACTTCCGTCCCGTCGGGGCAGCACCTTGCCCAAAGGCCGACCGGCAAGGATGTGCCAAGCCAGAGGCGTTTGCGCGTGGATGCGCGGGTCCAAGCCCGCGCATGACGAAAGGCGAAGCACTCGCCGTCCCGTGCAGAACGAAGACCCGCGTATGCCGCCGTCATGACGTTTGCTGACATGCCCCCCGGGGGGCAGCAGGCGCACGACGAAAACCGAAGCGACTACCATCCTTCTCCGAACAGGGACCGGCGTGGACGGCCGCCGCCATCATGACGGGCCGGCGTCCGTTCCAGCGTTCCCCCGCCTGCCGAGCCATCGCATCGAAACCTGCTCCCCTGGAGCGATACCCGATCAGGTGGAACCGCTCCGGTTCTCCTAGCCGGCCGTTCCACGCGCCGCATCGTGTTGCGCCATGGGCGCAACCTACGGCTCGATGCAGGGCGGAGGTGATGCGGGCCGACGATCGTCGGTCGAGCCCGTGGCGCAACGCATCGGATCGACTGTCTCGGGCGGATCCACCAGATCGGGTACAGCTCAAGGTACTGGTCACATCCCGGCATGCTCCCTATGCTCGCGGGCGAGCGGGCCCGCCCGTCAGCCCCGTCGCCAACAGCAAGCCGGAACCGACTCCATGAGCACACTCCCCGGTACCGCCGCCGCCCGCTGGGCCATCGCCCTGACGGAAATCCCCAGCGTGACCGGAACCGCCGACGAGGCCGGGTTCGCCGGGCGGCTGGTGGACCTGCTGCGCGCCAGCCCCCTGTTCGACGGCAGGCTCGGCGATCGATCCGGCGGCCGGCCCGGCGACGTCTGGACCATCCCCGTGCCGGGCGGGCGGCACGCGCGGGCCTGCGTCTGCGCGCTGCTGCGGGGCAGGGGGCCGCGCACCGTCGTGCTGACCGGGCATTTCGACACCGTGGGGATCGACGACTACGGCGACCTGTCGCCCCTCGCCTGCCGGCCGGAGGCGCTGAAAACCGCCCTGGCGGAACGGCTGCGCCGGGAGGCGGCGACCCCGGCGGAACGGCTGGCGTTCGCCGACCTGGACGGGCCGGACTTCCTGCCCGGCCGCGGGCTGCTGGACATGAAGGCCGGGCTCGCCGCCGGGCTGGCGGCGATGGAGGAGGCCGCGACTGATCCGGACTATCCGGGCAGCCTGCTGTTCCTGGCCGTGCCGGACGAGGAGGTCAACTCCGACGGCGCCCGCGCCGCCGCGGCCTCCCTGGCCGGCCTGGGCCGCGACCGGGGGCTGGAGATCGTCGCCGCGGTCAACCTGGACGCCCTGGTGGAGGACGGCGACGGCAGCGAGGGGCGGGCGGTGGCCCTGGGCACCATCGGCAAGCTTCTGCCCAGCGCCCTGGTGGTCGGCCGCGCGACCCACGCCTCCGACGCCTTCCGCGGCCTGGGCGCCTGCGCGCTGGCCGGCGCTCTGGCGGCCGAGATGGAATGGGCGCCCGACCTGCTGGAACGCACCCGGGGCGACAGCGGGGAGGAGGTCACCGCCGGGGTGACCCTGCTCGGCATGAAGGACACCAAGCAGGGCTACAACGTCACCACGCCCGAGCGGGTCTGGATGTTCTGGAACGTCATGACCCAGCGGCGCGGCCCGGCCGAGGTGCTGGGCATCGTGGCGCGCCTCGCCGGCCGGGCGGCGCGCGGCTTCACGGACCGGCTCGGCGAGCGGCACGGCACCCCGGCGGGCGAAGTGCCGGTGCTGACCTTCGACGTGCTCCGGCAGGAGGTCGAGCGCCGGGGACCGGCCGCCGCCGAAGCCCTGGCGGAGGCGGCCCGCGATGCCGCAGGGCGCGGCCTCGACCTGCCGGAACAGAGCCGGATCGTCACCGAACGCGCCTGGGACCTGAGCGGCCGGTCCGGCCCCGCGATCGTCCTGGGCTTCGCGTCGATGCCGTATCTCGCGACCAGCCTGGGGGAAGACCCGGCGGCGCGCCGGCTGGAAACCGCCTGCGCCGAGGCCGCCGCCGAAGTCGCCCGGCGCCACGGCACCACGATCCGGCTTCTGCGCTATTTCCCCGGCATCTCGGACATGAGCTTCCTGGGCCAGGCGGACGAGGCCGCCATCCCCGTCATCGCCGCCAACACCCCGCCCTGGGGCGCCGGCATCGCCTGGCCCGATGGTCCGGCGCTCGGCGGAGTCCCCATCGTCAACGCGGGACCCTGGGGCCGCGACTACCACACCCCGCTGGAACGCCTGTGCGTCTCCTACGGTTTCGACGTCCTGCCCGACCTGGTCGGCGGGATCGCGAGGCGGACGCTGGAGGACTCCGGTGCCGGATCTTTGCAGCGTGAATAGGGGAACCGGGGCGTGCCGCCGTTTGATGACATTCGCTGACATGACCCCGGGGGGAGCAGACGCACGGACACGTCGCCAGGCGCCGAGAATACCCCCATTTCTTCATGGTCTTCATGTTCTTCATGGCCGGGCTTGACCCGGCCATCCTCGCGCAAGCTTCACCACGGCAGTCTGCGCGTGGATGCGCGGGTCAAGCCCACGACTGTCCGGCACGTTTGTTGCCTGCCGCTCACAAGCCTGAATTCCAGGTGGAAACACCACTTTTTCGTCATGGCCGGACTTGATCCGGCCATCGTCTCGCAGGTCTCACCGAGGCTCCGTGGCTGGAGATGCCCGGATCAAGTCCGGGCATGACGATAAAGGGAAGATGAAGTATCCTGAGCATCAGCTTGGGGTTGATTGGCAATCGCCGTGCCGGACAGCCGCGGGTCAAGCCCGCGCATGACGAAAAGGGACGAAAAGCGAAGCACTCCCGGTGCCGCCGCCGTCATGACGTTTGATGACATGCCCCCCCGGGGGCCACCCCCGTCTCAGGCCTCCCGCGCCTTCGGCCGGGCAGGTTTCGACCTCGACGGCTTCGCCGCCTTGGCCGAACCGGACCGCCCCTGCGACGAGCCGCTGAAGCCCATGTCCTCGACCATCACGTCCTGGCGGCGCACGGTGCCGCTGACGGTCTCCTCGTGCTCGTTGCTGTGCCGGGTCAGGACGACTTCCTCGACGACGTGGGCGCGCTTGGCGACGACCGGCCGCTCGCGGGTCTCGGTCATCTCGATGGTGCGCTCCTCGAAGGCATGGTCCAGTTCCTCCGGGGTCAGGTCGCGATCCACCCGGCTGCGCTCGACCTCGACGCTCTCGCCGCGCAGGTTGATCGTCTGCTCGACCTCGCGTTCGCTGACCGTCACCTTCAGGCGCTTGCCGCCGGTGGTCCGCTCCTTGCCGACCTCCAGCTCCTCCTCGATCACCTGGGCGCGCTCCGCCTCTTCCTGTTCCTCTTCCTGCTCCGCCTCGGCCTGCTCCGCCTCGCGCGCCGCGCGCTCGTCCATACGCTCGGCCAGCGCCTCCGGAGTCAGCGCCCCGAAGCGGCGCATGACGGCCAGGGCGTCGTCCGCCCTGTCGTCGTCGGTCTCGGCGACCACCAGCGCGCCGCCCCGCTGCATCGCGTCGGCATAGCGCTGGGCCTGCCCCTCGTCGTAACCGGCCTCCAGCAGGCGTTCGGAAATCCCGTCCGCGGGCGCGCCCTGCAGGATCTCCATCGCCTCCTTGTCGAAACCGTCGCCGGCAAGCTCGCCGATCACGTCGGCGGCGATGTCGCCGTCTTCGAAAAGTCCGATGATCGATGTGGTCATTCCAGTCGCCCCTATGTCATTCGATAGCTGACGTCGAGCTGGCTCCAGCCCGACCACTTCGCACCGCACAAAAACATGACGGACCGCCCGAGGTTCCGCGGAACGGCCGGGGGATAAGGCATGCCGGTACCTGAACGAACGGGCTGGAACGGTCCGGCGGGACCGTGCCAGGATCGTCCTCCTGGGGATGACGGGAAGGGGAGGGAACGCCGCATGACCGCGGGAACCGACAAGCCCGGCGTGATCGCGCCGCCGCCGCTGCTGTTCGCGGGCGCCGTCGCGATCGGCTTCGCGATTCACCACTGGGTCGCCCCCGTAGGGTTCGGCCTGCCCGGCGGTCTCCGCCTGGGGCTCGCCGGCCTGCTCGCCGTCGCGGCCCTGGCGCTGGCCGCCGCGGCGATCCGGCTGTTCGGGCGGGCCGGCACCCATGTGGAGCCGTGGAAGCCGGCGACCGCGCTGGTCACCGGCGGGATCTATGCCCGCACGCGCAACCCGATGTATCTCGCCATGGCGCTGCTCCAGGCCGCGATCGCGCTCGGTTTCGACAGCGTCCCGGTGCTCGCCATGCTCGTGCCGCTGCTGCCGGTGATCCGGTACGGCGTGATCGGCCGGGAGGAACGCTACCTCGCCGCCAAGTTCCCGGCCGAGTATCCGGAGTACCGGCGCCGCGTCCGACGCTGGCTGTGAGCGTCCTCAGCCCGGCTTGCGGTAGGCCACCAACGAGGTCCTGGCGAGATGGACGAGGGGGAGCCGCTTCGACAGCTCGTTCAGGTGCCGGAACACGCCCGGCACCTTGGGCCGGTAGTCGTGCCACAGCACGATGCCGCCCGGCCTTACCATCCGCAGCGCCTTCTCCGTGTCGCTGACCACGTAGGAATGGGCGTGCGACCCGTCGACGAAGATCAGGTCGAAACTGCCGGCATGGGGTGCGTCATCCAGCGCCTTGCTGTCGCCGTAGAGCTGCTCTACCTTCCCGGCGGCTTCGGTACCCGTGTACAGGAATTCCGTGAAGCGGGATTCGCGAAGCGCGATCTCCCCATGCTCCTTGTCGTCCCTGTCGGACGCCGCGTAGGCCCCGTGCCCTTCCGGCGGCAGGGTCAGCGTGACGATCCGCGCGTCGGCGGGGCTGTTGCGCGCAAGGTGATAGGTGGTCTTGCCGGTGCAGGTGCCAAACTCGAAGATCCGGGTGCGGCGCTTCGCCAGCACCGACAATATCCAGCTTTCCAGGTCGGACACGCCGCCCACGGCCGGCCTGTCGCCCTGGCTGATGAAATGCACCTCGCCGTCCAGCCCCGGACCGAATTCGGTGGCGTTGAAGGCCGGATCGAACGCGCCGAGGGCGACGGTCGGGACCGGCCAGGGTCCGAAGACGGACCGGTTCTTGCGGCGCGCCCGCAGGGAAAGCAGGCGCCAGGCGAGCCAGGCGGCAACGAGGGTGACCGCCATGGCGTATGAAGCGATGAGTGGCATGAACCCTATGTACGACGGGCACGACAATATGGGCAAATCGAATCGAAAAGCCGCGCCCCCTCCCCGGGGGGAGAGGGCGCGGAGCCGGGCAGGAGATCACTGCGTCGTGGTGCCGGTCGCGGCACCCGGCGCGGCGGTGTCGGGCCGGTTGTTGAACGACACCATGCCTTCCTCCATCTCGAACTCGGGCAGGGCCTCCACGTCGGCCTGGGTCATGTTCGGCAGCAACAGGTCGTCGTCCTGACGGGTCAGCTCGGCCGTCGTCATGTCGACCGCGATCTGCTTCGCGCCGATCCCCAGGAAGCCGCCGCTGGAGATGACCAGATGCCGGGCCTCGCCGGACTGCGGATCGATGATCACGTCCTCGACCGAGCCGATGGACTCGCCGTCGCTGCCGCGGACCGTCTTGCCCATCATCTCGTCGACGCTGACCGCCGTCGTCATGCCCGTGGCGTCGGTCATGGTATCGGCCGGCTGGTCGCGCATCGCCTCGGCCGAAGTGTCGGGCGCCGTCCCCATCGCGGAGCTGCCGGACGGGGCTTCGACCGCCATGCCGGGAGCGGTGGTCGCCGGATCGGCCGGAGCCGTGCCTTCGGTGGTCTGTGCAAGCGCGGGGCCGGCAAGAAGAGCAAGGATGGACGCGGTGCAAAGAATGGACGAACGCATGGTGACCTCCTCAAAGCTGTTGTCAGCACGTTGCTTTCGGGAAGATAAACGACCGAACGCCAGTTTCAGTGCCATATCGATTTGAAAATTTAGTCGGGATTAAAACGCGGTTTCGTGCGTAGCGGGTCCATCGCTGCAATGCCGCACGATATCATCTTCATTTCCGCAGCGAATATCAAACGAATATTCCCTACCCCTTGCCATGGGGAAAGGCGGGACGGGAGCGGCGCCTGCCTGTTCAACAGGAAAGGGCGTATCACCAACCGAAAGGAACGACGCTTCATGAGATCCGCACACCAGGTCGCCCGGCCGTCGCCGCGCCAGCTCAGCCGCCAGCTCCGGACGGAGAACGACCCCCGCCTGCGCCGCCGGCGCTGGATCGTCGGCCTGTCCTGCCTGGGGGCGACCATGGGCCAGATCGTCGGGCTATACCAGGTCGGCGTGCTGCGCCGCCTGCCGGACCCGCCGGTGGACATCTTCGATTCCAGCGGGGTCGATGCATCGGACTACGCCTATCGCCGCATGCAGACGCCGGACGGCCTGATGATGGTTGCGACCTACGCCGTGACCGCCCTGCTGGCGGGAGCCGGCGGGCGGGACCGCGCCCGGACGGACCCGTGGCTGCCGATCGCGCTGGCCGCCAAGGCGCTCTACGACGCCGGGGTGACCGTCAAGCTCGGGCGGGAGGAATGGGCCGACAACCGGGCGCTCTGCGCCTATTGCCAGACCGCGACCGCCGCGTCCTTCGCCTCGGCGGCGCTGTCCCTTCCCGAAGCCGTGGAAGCGCTGCGCGGGTTGGGACGAACGGACTGACCGCGCCGCCCCATCCCGGGCCGAGGGCGACCCCGCTCAGCGGGACAACAGCTCGGCCGCGATCAGACGTCCCTCCTCGCCGGTGCCGCCCGATGCCAGGGAGCGCCCGGCGCGCCGGTACCAGTAGCCCGCATTGTCCAGGTCGCCCTCGATCCGGTGGAGCCACGCGTGGATCCAGGCGGCATCGGCCCCGTCGAGCCCCTGGACGATGCCGTGGGCCTGTTCCCATTCGCCCCGCAGGCCGTGCCTGATCGACTGGAGCGTCGGGGGAAGATCGGCCGGCGCCGGTTCCCGATCGAGCGACGCGATGAAATCCTGTTCCGTCGTCCTTGCCATCTACCTTTTGTCCTTATGTCCTCGACGTCTCCGCCCGGACCCGATTTTCCACCGATCGCCGCAAGTGGTCAACCGAACGCCAAGCCGGCCGGCCGGATCGGGCCGCAGGTCAATCCAACGCCAAGGGGGATAGGCCGCAGGCGCCCGGCGGCGCGGTCCCGGGCCTGGTGGTCAACCGAACGCCAAGGCCGGGAGCCCGTCACGGCACGAGTCCCGACCGCCTTTTCGCGATTCAACGGTAAATATCCGGAGCGGCGCCGATTCGCACGGCCGGCGTTGGCCTTTGGTTGACCTGAACCGGGCCGGGGTTGGCCTTTGGTTCACCTCGCCGTGGCTGCGGTTGGCGTTTGGTTCACCTCGGTCCTGACTCGCCCCGGAGTCGCGTTGGCGTTTGGTTGACCTGCGGGAAAAAGATCTGGCGTTTGGTTGACCTGGGCCATTCACCATCTGGACGGGCGGTCCGCCGGTGGCATGATGCATCCATGAGGAGGACCCATGAGTGAAGGACGCCAGTTAGGCCTGTTCGACAGCCCCTTGCGCGGGGATGTCAGCAATGACCGTCGGATGATGGTCTGGGGCTTCTTCGCGCTGGATACCAGCCGCAAGTCGATGGACCCCATCATCTATGATGACGGCCTGCGCCGGATCGAGGTCAAGCCGAGCTATTCCGGCATGGCCAACGTCGTGGACAAGGACTTCATCATCTATATCGCCAGCCTGATGCGCGAGAAGATCGACAAGGGAGAGCGGCCGGCGCAGAAGTTCACCTTCACCGCCAACGATTTCTGCCGCGTGTCGGGCAAGGTGGTCGGCGGTTCCGCCTACGAGCAGATCCGGGAGAGCATCGACCGGCTGCAGGGCACCCAGATCAAGACCAACATCGAGACCGGCGGGGAGGGCGAGGACGCCTGGTTCTCCTGGATCTCGAAGGCCAAGATCAACTACCGCACCACCAAGGACGGCAAGAAATCGATGCGCTCGATCACGGTCGAGCTGTGCGACTGGCTCTACCGGGCCATCCTGCACGACGACATGATGCTGACCTACAATTCGCGCTACTTCGAGCTGGCCCCGCTGCCCCGGCGCATCTACGAGATCGCCCGGAGCCACATGGGCGGCAACGAGGGGTTCCGCATCAACCTGGAATCCCTGAAGACCCATGTCGGCGGCTCGACGCCGCTGAAGGGCTTCAAATACCTGGTCAAGCAGTTGCTGGAGGCGGACAGCCTGCCCGACTTCGGCATCGCGCTGGCCAACCAGAAACGCCTGGAGGCCGGTCCGCTGGACGGCTCCGAACGCATTCCGCTGAAGGATGTCGCGGTCATCTTCTGGCGCCGGTCGTCCGGCCGCCCGAGCGATTTCGCGGCGCTGCCCTTCTGGAATCCCGAGCTGTGAGGTCCCGGAACCAGGGACGCCGGAAACAGGGGAACGCAGGGATGACATAGCGAAAAAGGAAAGGCCCGCCTGCCAGGGCGGGCCCTCCCCCGAACACAAGCGGCGGACGGATCCGCTTACCTGTAGCCTAGACACCTGCAGAGTAGTCGAGTCCGGTCCCGTCTGACAAGCGGAAAGCCTGCCAGGGTTTTCCGCAACGCAGAGGGTACGCCCGCCGCGGACACCAACACTCCGCAGGGACATCATGGGTGCTCACTCCGTGGGCAGCCGCTGGGGAACCGTCGCCGCGTCGGTCATGCGCCGGCCCGGCCTCTCCGTGGCTGCCAAAGCCGTCTATGCCGCACTCGCCACCTATGCCGACCGCGTCGGCTGGATCTGGGTGCGCCAGGAAACCATCGCTTCCGACCTGGAGCGCTCGCGCGCCTGGGTCCACGCCGCCATCGCCGAACTGGAGGCGCAGGGCCTGATCCTGCACGACCGCCAGTATATCGAGGGCCGCCAGCGGGCCAGCCGGTACCGGCTGCAGGACGGCATGGCCCGCCGGGCGGAAGCCGGGGACGGCACGCGGCCGGGGATCGGGACGGCTGCCGAGGTGTCGGAAGGTCCTGACGCCGCTGTCGAGCCCGCTGACACGAGTCATCACGACGAATCAACGGACTCTCGCAAGGCGGGTGCGGGCGAGTCGGCGCAGCCGGTTCGGGAAGCGGCCCGCCCGGTCGCTGCCGACTGGGTGCCGACCGGGGCAGACGTGGCCTGGGCCCGGACGCGGCACCCCGACCTGGACGTGCTGGCCTTCACCGAAAGCTTCGTCCTGTCCTGCCAAGCCAAGGGCTACCGCTACGCCGACCCGTCGGCGGCGTGGCGGCGCTGGCTGCTCGAACCCAAGGGCGGCCTGCCCCTGCTCAACTCCCAGAACGCCTGCCCCCAGAACGCCCGCCGATCCCCGGACCAGGAGAGCTCCCATGGAAACCGCACGCATGAAACCGTCACGCCAGCAGGCCGGCAACGTGGTGACTCTCGCCGCTTCCCCTCCGAAAGCGGGCGCAAACCCCAGGTCGCTGCCGGCCGCGGACCGGACCCGGACATCGCCGACCGCAATCGGGAACGGGCGGCTGCCTGCCTGGACCGACTCCTGGGCCGACGAGCCGGCGATCCATCTGCCGGACATGCCCGCTGAGGTGGTCGACGCCCTGCCGGAAGCCCTGGCGCGGGCCAGGGACGATCTCGCGCCCGGCGATCCGGCCGAAGTGCTCGCGGCCGTGACCACGCTGGCATCCCGCCGGGGCTTCCCGCTTCCCGACGACATCGCGCTGGAGTTGGACATCGAGGTGATGGCGAGCTGGCCGCGCGACCTGTGGCGCAAGGCGTTCCGGGCCGTGTGGGAGCAGTTCTCCTACCGGCGGCTGCCCGAGCCGGCCGATTTCCGGCGTCATATCGCGGCCGACCTGGAGGAGCGCCGCGCCCGGCTGGACCGGCTGGAATCCCTGCGGCTTAAGCTGGAAACCGTCCGGCTCAAGCGCCAGTGGGACGAGGAGGCGCGCATCCGGCGGGCGGGGGCGGGATGGCAAGGCCAATAGGAGTTGACCGCGGCGGCGGGGATCCTCGACATGCGGTCCGCCAGCCGGTCGTGCAGGGGCGTGGTCGGGATCGCGTTCAGCATGCCGACCCTGGAGCCGACGATCATGCCGCCGCGAGCCCCGTGTTTCCTGTCCTCTATCTCCTGCGGGAGACGGCGCGCTTGATCCTGGCCCAAAGCCCGGCGATCCGCCCCGGCAACCCGGCGCCGGCCGGCTTGCGGATCGCGAAGACCGGTTCGGCCGGTATCCGCGCAGGGGGAGCGGTTTCGGCGGGCGGCTCGGTCCGGGGCTCCGCCTGCCGGGGGCCGAGTCCCCAGAAACGCGCGATCCGGTACGTCGAGGAGATCCCCGCATCCAGGATGAACTGCCCGGCGACGCCCAGCGGCTCGTCGTCCTCCCCCGGACCGATCGGGGTGCCGTGGGCCATGCCGTCGATCTCGTACAGTTCGACCACGGCCCGTCCGTTCCGGTCGTGCAGGACAAGATGGCGCTGCCCGGCGACTTCGCCCTCCCGGGCGGGACCCGGCGCGCCGTGCAGACAGGCCCACTGGTTCGCCAGTTCGGCCGCGTTCATCGCGGCGACGGTCCGGTCGGCCGTGCCGTGCCAGATCGAGAGGACGGGCCAGGGACCCTCGTGGCCGGAAGCCTGCCGGACCAGTTCGCCCCATTCCGCCGGAGACTTGGCGCGGCCGCGGAACATCGCGCCCAGCGCCTCGCGCAGTCCGAGCGCCGCCTTGTAGGGCAATCCCGCGATGACGCCGCCGCCGGCGAAGGTCTCGGGATAAGTCGCCAGCATGACCACCGCCATGGCGCCGCCGGCCGACAGGCCGCTGACGAAGGTCCGGGAAGGGTCGGTGCCGTGGACCTGCCGCATCCGCTCGACCATGGCGCGGATCGACGCGGCCTCGCCGGCGTCCCGCTCGATGTCGCCCGGCTCGAACCAGTTGAAGCAGCCGCCCTGGTTGTTTTCCCGCCGCTGTTCGGGATAGAGCAGGGCGAAGCCCCAGCGTTCGGCCAGGCGCGACCATCCCGCGCCCTCGTCGTAGCCGGCGGCGGTCTGACCGCAGCCGTGCAGCACGACGACCAGCGGCGCCCCCGCTTCGAGTCCGTCCGGCACGAACTTGTACAGGACCAGATTGCCGGGGTTGGGTCCGAAACCGTCGTCGCGGGCGAGGCGGCGGGCGGTCTCCCGACCCTGTTCACCGTCCCGCCCCGTCCCGTCGTCCTGTCTCAGCACGGTTTCGCACCCTCTCGCTGGTCATGGCCGATCCATAGCAGCCCGACCCTCAACAGGATGCCGTACCGATGGTCGCACCGTGACTTTCCCAGCCCGCCCGTGTTGGCATTCCCGCGGGTCCGCCCTCCGGCGGACCCGCCGTTCAGCCAATTCACACGGGAGGCCGCCATGGCCGATGAGAACCGGACCGAAGACAAGAACCAGCCCGCAGGCGGCAAGCCGGACGCCGGCAAGGCCGACGGCAGCAACCAGAAGGGCGGACAGGTGAACCAGGAGGTTCAGGAGGAAGCCGCGGAAGAACGCAAGGAAGGCGGCTACCAGTAACCGCCGACATTCAACGGCCGTCGCTTTCCGTCCAGCGCGCCATCAGCGTGTTGGACGGCAGGGCGGGATCGACCAGCTTTCGCGCGCTCTCCACCCCCGCCACCGGCAGGCCGTCCGGCTTGAGCACGCCGATCTGCACCAGGACGGACGCCTGATCCCAGTAGATATGCTCGTTGTACAGCTTGTCGCCGCGGAAGTTGATGATCGCGATCAGCGGAATCTCGACATATTTGCCGGTCGGCGGGATGCCGGGCAACATCCAATCGATCTCGCGGTCGTGGGTGAAACAGAACAGCATCTCGTCCACCACGCGATCGGCGCCGACAGTGCGCGAGATCGGGATCAGCCTGGTGTCGGTCGGGTTCCCGTGGACGAAATGATTCGAGTAGAAGCGGTGAAGCTGCTTGTAGCCGTACCCGCCCGTCATGGTCGGGATATGGTTGACATAGGGTTCGGCCACCATGGTCGACATGGTGGCGTCCACGTCGCGGGTCGCGAACTCGTATTCGCAATGCTTGTCCCACAGCGCCGACAGGTCGTAATGCGGCCCCATCGCCTTGCGCAGCATCGCGATCGAGCGTGAATGCGCCATCAGCGCCGCCGGCTTGTCGAAGTGCGGGCCGGGCCGGTTGAACGCGTGGCCGGCCTGCGGGTAGACGAAGACCTCGATATCCGGCCGGCCCGCGAAGGCGGCGCGGATCTTCTCGATCACCTCGGGCGGGGAGATCCGGTCGGCTCCGCCGAAATGCAGGGTAAGCGGGCAGGCGATGCGGTCCGCCTCGTCCAGCAGCTTCTCGATGCCCCCGCCGTAATAGCCGACGGCGGCATCCACGCCGCAGCCCGCGGCGGCGAGATAGGCCAGGCGGCCGCCCAGGCAGAAGCCCACCGCCCCGACCGCCTTCCCGCCGTCGGGTCCGGCGACCTCCGGCATGGCGCGGGCGGCGGCGACGGTGGCGCCGATGTCGCGCACCCCCTGGTCCAGGTCGAAGCGTTTCATCAGGTCGAGCGCCTTTTCCCGGTCGGCGCCCTCGTAGCCGAGCTCCACGTCCCGCTCCAGCCGCCAGAACAGGTCCGGCGCCAGCACGACATAGCCTTCCTCGGCATAGAAGTCCGCCACGTCCCGGATATGCGCGTTGATGCCGAAGATCTCCGGCAGCAGGATGATAGCCGGGCCATGGCCCGCGGCCGGCACCGCCTTGTAGGCCCGGAACCGCTCGCCGTCCTCGGCCTCGATCTCGATGAAACCGCCCATGTCCGCCCCCGATCGTCAGTTGGTCGAACGGTCTGTCTATCCGGTCGCGGCCGGCACGCCAATAGCGGGGTCCGCTTTTTCATAGTCGATCGGCGTCGCGTGCCAGCCCTCGGCGCGCCTGGCCCAGAAGCGGTCGCGCAGCAGGACCGAGATCGGTCCCGGCCGGTCGTTGCCCATGATCCGGCCGTCGATGCGGGAGGCCGGCATGACGCCGCCGGCCGTGGTGCAGGCGAAGATCTCGTCGGCGTCGCGCAGCTCGGCGGCGGAGACGGGCCGGACCTCGCACGGGATGCCCAGTTCGGCGCACAGCTCGATCATGGACAGCCGCGTGATGCCATCGAGCGCGCCCCGGTCCGGCGTCGCGACGCGGCCGTCGGTGATGCTGAAGATGTTGAAGCCGGCGCCCTCGGTGACGTTGCCGTCGGCGTCGAGCAGCACCGCGAAGTCGGCACCCTTGTCCAGCGCCTCGAACTGGCCGCGGGTGAGGTCGCCCCAGTGGAAGTTCTTGACGCGGGGCTCGACCGATTCCGGCGGGATGCGACGGGTCTCGGCGATCATCAGGTGGAGCCCGCGCTCGCACATGTCGGCCCCCGCGACCGAGACCCAGGGCACCGCGAAGGCGGCGATGTAGTTGCGAGCATAGGCCGGATGCCGGGGCATGCCCGGGGCCGGGACGCCGCGCAGGCAGTCCATCGCGACATAGGCGGAGCGCAGGCCGGACAGGCGGACGAGCCGTTCCAGGATCTCCTTGATCTGGTCGTCGCTCTCGGCCGGCTTCATGCGGAGGAAGTCCATGGATGCCCGGAAGCGCCTGACATGGTCGTCCAGGCGGAAGAACGCTCCCTCCCAGACGCCGACCACGTCGTAGGTCACGTCGGAACGGCGATAGCCCCAGTCGGTCAGCGGGATCGAGGCCTGCCCGACGGGCATGTAGCGGCCGTCCACATAGGCGGCGCCGGCGGCGTAGGGGGAGGGGGAATCTTCCGTCATTTCGGCTCCTTGTCGTACAGTCGTATCCTGCGGCAGCAGAAGCCGGCATGACAATGTCCTTCGCATCGCCGGAATAATGCCGCAGCGCAGCACGGAGGGGATGGTGCGGCGGATTGCCGCCGGGTAGACTCCTCCCCGGCAATCCGGGAAGCGAAGGGGAGGCATCGACCATGCGGGAGATCAACCAGACCATAGGGCAGACCGGTAGCCCGGCTGACGGGCAAGTCGAAGTGCCCGAGAAGGACATTCCGCTCCGCGACGACATCCGCCTGCTCGGGCGCATCCTGGGCGACACGATCCGGTCGCAGGAGGGCGACGCGGTGTTCGACTTGGTCGAGGGCGTCCGCCAGACTTCCATCCGCTTCCACCGCGACCAGGACCAGGCGGCCCGGCGCGAACTGGAGGACCTGCTGAACGGCATGACGCCGCGGCAGACCACGCGGATCATCCGCGCCTTCAGCTATTTCTCCCACCTCTCCAACATCGCCGAGGACCAGCACCATATCCGCCGGACCCGCGCCCATGACCTGGCCGGGTCGGCGCCGCGGCCCGGCACCATCGGCCATGCGCTCGGCCGGGCGCAGGAGACCGGGATCGGGATCGAGCGGCTGGAAGCCTTCTTCAGGGAGGCGCTGGTCTGCCCGGTGCTGACCGCCCACCCCACGGAGGTGCGCCGCAAGAGCTCGCTGAACCGGGAGATGGACCTGGCGCAGCTCCTGGCGGAGCGCGAGCGGGGCCGGATGACGCCGGAAGAGACCGAGGCCTGCGACGAGGCCATGCGCCGCGCCGTGCTGACCCTGTGGCAGACCAGCCTGCTGCGCTGGACCAAGCGCACGGTGATCGACGAGGTCCAGAACGGCGTTTCCTTCTACGACCAGACTTTCCTGCGGGAGCTGCCGCGCTTCTACGCCCAGCTCGAGGACCGGCTGGCCACGCTGCGCCCCGACCGGCGCCCGGCCGAGGTGCCGCCCTTCCTGCGGATGGGGAGCTGGATCGGCGGCGACCGGGACGGCAATCCCTTCGTGACCGCCGACGTGGTCGCCCGGACCATGCGGCTGCAGAGCACCCGGGCGCTCGCCTTCTACCTGGACGAGGCCCACGCGCTGGGCGGGGAGCTGTCGCTGAACCGGCGGAACGTCACCGTCTCCGACGCGCTCCGCGATCTGGCGGACCGGTCGCCGGACCGTTCGCCCAACCGCCAGGACGAACCCTACCGCCGCGCCCTGACCGGCATCTACGCCCGGCTGGCCGCCACCGCGCGGGCGCTGGGGCAGGCCGAGGTGCTGCGCCACGCGGTCGGCGAGGCGCCGCCCTATGCCGACGCCTCGGAGCTGAAGGCCGAACTGGACGTCATCCACGACTCCCTGACGGGCAACGGGTCGGAGGTGCTGGCCCGCGGCCGGCTGCGCCAGCTCCGCTACGCCGTCGCGGTGTTCGGCTTCCACCTCGCCAGCCTGGACCTGCGCCAGAACTCCGACGTGCATGAACGCACGGTCGGGGAACTGCTGGAGAGCGCCGCCCCGGGCACCGGCTATGCCGGCCTCGACGAGGAGGCGCGCATCGCCCTGCTGCTGGAGGAGCTGAAGACCGCCCGGCCGCTGGCGTCCCCGTTCATCGACTATTCGGAGGAGACGGCCGGCGAGCTGGCTATCCTGCGCATGGCGGCCGACGCGCACCGCAGGTACGGCGCCGCGTCGATGCCGAACTGCATCATCTCCAAGGCGGACGGCGTGTCGGACATGCTGGAGGTGGCGCTCCTGCTGAAGGAGGTCGGGCTGCTCCGGCCGCTCGGCGGCGCGCTGGGCGTCAACATCATCCCGCTGTTCGAGACGATCGGGGACCTGCGCAATTCCACCCGGATCATGGACCGCCTGCTGTCGCTGCCGGCATACCGGAGCCTGCTGGAGAGCCGCGGCCTGGAGCAGGAGGTGATGCTGGGATATTCCGACAGCAACAAGGACGGCGGGTTCGTGACGTCGGGCTGGGAGCTGTACAAGGCGGAGATCGGTCTGGTCGAGGTGTTCCGCCGGCACGGCGTCCGGCTGCGCCTGTTCCACGGCCGGGGCGGGTCGGTCGGGCGCGGCGGCGGCCCCAGCTACCAGGCGATCCTGGCGCAGCCGGGCGGCGCCGTGCAGGGGCAGATCCGGATCACCGAGCAGGGCGAGACGATCTCCGGCAAATATTCCAATGCCGAGGTCGGCCGCCGCAACCTGGAGACCCTGGCCGCCGCGACGCTGGAGGCGACGCTGCTCCACCCCGACGCCGCGGCGCCCCGCGAGGAGTACCTGGCGGCGATGGAGGAGCTGTCCGGTCACGCCTTCGAGGCCTACCGCGACCTGGTCTACGGGACCCGGGGCTTCGAGGATTACTTCTGGGAATCGACGGTGATCACCGAGATCGCCAGCCTGAACATCGGCAGCCGGCCCTCGTCCCGGAAGAAGACCCGCAGCATCGAGGACCTGCGCGCGATCCCCTGGGTGTTCAGCTGGGCCCAATGCCGGCTGATGCTGCCGGGCTGGTACGGCTTCGGCTCGGCGGTCCGGGCCTGGCTCGCCGACCATCCGGGGGACGGGCCGGACGGCGGCATGGCCATGCTGCGGTCGATGCACCGGGACTGGCCGTTCTTCCAGACCCTGCTGTCGAACATGGACATGGTGCTGGCCAAGAGCAACATCGCGATCGCGTCGCGCTACGCCGAACTGGTCACCGACCCGGACCTGCGCCGCACCGTCTTCGAGCGTATCCGGGCGGAGTGGCAGGCCTCCATCGACGCCCTGCTGGCGATCACCGGACAGGACGGCCTGCTCCGGGGCAACCCCCTGCTGGCCCGCTCCATCCGGAACCGGTTCCCTTACCTGGACCCGCTGAACCACGTGCAGGTCGAGCTGCTGCGCCGCCACCGCGGCCGGAGCGAGGAGGAATACGTCCTGCGCGGCATCCAGCTGACCATCAACGGGATCGCCGCGGGGCTGCGGAACAGCGGGTAGGAACGGCGGCGGGGAGGACGGCTCAGGTGTAGCGGATCAGCAGGACGAGGCGGGCCGAGGAGATCGGCTGCATGGCGCGGTGGAAGGTGTTGGGGTCCTCGGCGAAGCCGTCGCCGGGCTCGCCGGTGGCGACCACGACCTGGCCGGGGCCGTAGTAGCGCATCAGCTCGGCCTCGCTGATCGTCGTGCTGGGCCGGAACAGCATCGACACCTTCTTCCTGCGGTGGGAGCCCAATATCGTCGCATGCGCCCCGTCCAGGTCGTCGTTCCCCTTGAGGATGTAGAAGAACAGCGATACCGAGTTCTTGCCGATCACGTCGTAGTGCCAGCGGCTCGCCAGGTCGATGTCGTTGTGCTGGGTGGGCGGCAGGTTGGTCGGGAACGACCAGCGCAGCGACGCCTCGATCCCTTGCGGGTTGAACCCCAGGACCCGCTTGCCGAGCAGCAGGAGCTTCGGGTCGTGGGTGATCCTCCGGACCGCCTCGCACCGGTCCAGGTCGACCGTCTCGGCGACGGCGACCGGCTCGCCGCTCGGCAACCTGCCGCCCGCGACCGCTTCCAGCGGCACCCCTTCCCTGGCGCCCCAGGGCTTGACCGGGGTGGTGGTGCCGAACTCGGCCAGCGCGTGCCGGAGGTCTTCCGGCAGCCGGAGCCCAAGGGCGAGCCCGTCCCGCTTGACCTGCAGGGCGACCTGCTCGACGTCCATCGTCGTGAACAGGGAGGCATTCTGTCCGCGGGGATCCAGATGGTCCTGGTTGGGGGCCGCGATCTGGTAGAGAGTGGACATCAGGCCCTGTATCCGCCTGACGGATCCGAAGCGCCCCAGCGTTCGCTGAAGGCGTTTCTCCTTGATGACGGCGTTCAATCTCGAAGGTTTCACTGTTACGCACCAGGGTTGAAGCGGTTTCAGACGAAAGTAAGAGAAGCGCCCGCCGCCGGAAAGCGACGCTAAGGCGCTAGTCCATAAAATTTTACCCAAATGCGCCATGCATGGCGCAGCAGCCCGCCGCGGTCGTTCCCAGGTTCCGGCGGACCTTGCGGTAGGCACCGACCACGTCATGGGAGAGGGCGTCGGTTTCCAGCGAGCGCAGCATGTCGCCGACGGTCCTGCCCCCCTTCACCACGATCTCGGCAGGGGCCTCGACCAGCAGCCCGGCGCGCCCGGCGTCCTGCATCCAGCTTTGCTCCTCCTGGATAGCCTCGGCGGCCAGGGCGGTTGCCTCCTCGGCGCAGGCCTGGACGAGCCAGCCCTCCATGCCGGCCGGAAGCCGGTCGAGCACGGCGGATTTCGCCAGCAGCTCGGTCGCCAGCCCCGGCGAGAAGGCGCCGAAGCGGACATAGCGGAGCCCGGCGTCGCCGAGCCGCCGGGCGGGGCCGGCGAGCAGCGGCGGCACCTCCGCCGCGACCGCCTCGCCGTTCACGACGGCGCCCAGGGCCGCCGCCGGGGTCATCGGCACGGCGTCGAACCCGAGCCGCTCCCAGACGGCGGCGGAGCCGGGGCTGCAGGCGATCCTGCCCGCATCGGGCCAGGCATGGTCCCGCACCGCCATCCCGCCGGCCGCGACCTCGCCGGTGAACCAGACCGCGAGGCCGGAGCGTCCGGCCTGGTCCTCGCGGACGCCCCGCCCCGGCGACGTGTTGCGCCAGACCCGGATCTCCGGCGCCGTCATCCCGAACATCTGCATGCCGAACAGGGTCCAGGCCGGCGGCGCCTCGGGCCACAGGTGGGCGGCCGAGTGCCAGGCGTCGACGGGGATGCGCGCGATGTCGTCGAGCGCGGGCAGGCTGGCGGTCCCGATATCCACCAGCTCGACCGCGACGGACCCGGCGCTCAGCCACCGGATACGCTGGGCGAGGCGCCGGGTGGAGAGGCCGAGCAGGTTGCCGTAGAGCGGCCACGCCGCGCCGAGGCGAAGGCGGTGGACCGGCGTTCCGCCCATCTCCTCCCCCGCCCGGCCCTGGGACAGGACCGCGGACGACGCGATCGGGACCAGGCAGGCCATGCCCCCCGCCTTGGCGCCGGCCTTCAGGCCGGCTTTCAGGAAGGAGCGCCGGTTGATCCCCGGGTCCGTCGTGGGCGGGGGCTTCATGGGCTGGCGGCCAGCGGCATGCCGCGCGGCGTCCGTTCGCGGCGCCAGCTGGCCAATCCTTCCATCCGGCCCCGCAGGGTCGCGCGCCAGCGGTCGAGGGCAAGGCGGCGGTCGGAGCGGGCTTCCAGCGCCAGACAGAGCAGTCCCGGCGCGTTCCGCGTCCCGCAGGCCAGCGACCACGCCAGCAGCGCCGCCCGCCGGACGGGCGGCAGGTGATTGAGCAGCAGGAAGGTCTCGTTGTGGACGGCGTCGCTGACCGCCCGCGCGTTGAAGCTGTTGCGCCTGTCGTAATCCTGGCGCGGCGCGGGGAAGTGGTCGACCAGGATCGCCGGGTCGTAGACCAGCTGCCAGCCCCGCCCGATCAGGTCCAGGCCGATGCCCAGCTCGAAATGGACCTGCGCGCCGGCTCCCTTCAGCCGCCGGTCGAATCCCGCCTTGCGCAGCAGCCCGGTCCGGTAGGCGCAGTTGACGCCCTTCAGCACCTGGACCCGGCGAGGGCCGCCGCATCCCAGATGGTGGTTGCCGACCACGCGGCCCCACCACTGGACCAGGCCGACCTTCTCGTGCAGGCCGCCCGGCTCGCCCAGTTCCCCCGGGATCAGGTCGCGCCCGCCGACGCCGCCGACCTTCACCGATTCGGCGAAGGTGCGTTCGATCCGCTCCAGCCAGTCGGCATGGGGAACCGCGTCGTCGTCGGTGATGGCGACGACCTCGCCCCGGACATGGTCGAGTCCGGCCGCCATGGCGTGGATGACGCCGGGCTGGTCGACCAGGATCAGGTCGGGCGGCGTGTTCGGGGCGAACAGGGGGGCGAAGCGCCGGACGGTATCGATGGTCTCGCCGTCGCCGTCGCGGGCGACGACGACGATCTGGTCGGCCGGGCGGCGCTGCCGGGCGAGGCCGGCCAGGCACCGGGCAAGGTCCTGCGGGCGCCGGTAGGAGGGAACAAGGACGCTGATCTTCATCGTGGTCTTCATGGTGCGGAGGCTCCGCGGCTGGAGGATCTGGCGGTGGAGGATTGGGAGGCCCAATGCCGCTCGGCCGCGATCGAGAAGCCGATGAAGCTCCAGAACAGGGTGCCGATGAAGCCGGTCAGCATGTTCGTGAAGACCATCTGGACCAGGATCGACAGGGCCACCGATTCCGCGACCGTGACGAAGCCGTCCTGGCGGCTCCAGCGTCGCTTGAAGGTGGCGGTGACCAGCAGCGCCACGCCGGACAGGTACAGGGCGCCGCCCAGCCAGCCGAGCACGAACGGCACTTCCAGCAGGCCGCTGTCGATCACGCCGAGCTCGCCCATCTTGCCGTTGTTGGAGATCTTGGTCGCGACGCCGGTGGCGCCGATCCCCTGGCCGATCGGGTTGGACAGGGCGTCCTCGACGAAGGTCTGGAAGAAGTGGACGCGGTCCTTGAAGCTCTGGTCGTCCTGCGCCTTGTCGCCGATCATGCTCTCGATCCGGGTCGTCACCGTCTTGGAGACCTCCTCGACCGACAGCAGCGGCAGCGACAGGACGACGGTCAGCGCCACGGCCGCGATCAGCTTGGCGCGGCGGGACATGTCCATCTTGGCGAGCATGATGAACAGGCCGGCGCCGAAGCCGATCCAGGCGGCCCGGACCAGCGACAGCAGCAGCGCCACGATCGCCGGGATTCCGGCCAGGAAGGGCAGGCGCCCGCGGGCGCCCAGCACGATCAGCAGGCTGACCGCCAGCATGTTGGCGTAGGGGCCGGGGGAGTTCAGCGTGCCGAAGATCCGCACCTCCATGGGCGCCGGCCTGCCGATCGAGTCCATCTGCACGACCCGCATCCAGAACGCGTCCCACGGCGCCAGGAAGAAGAACTGGTAGATGCCGTAGGCGCCGAGCACGGCCGCCCCCATCAGGAACGCCTGCTCGGTCGAGACCTTCAGCTTCTCGTAGCTGCGCCAGCTGAAGGCGATGTGGATGCCCATGACCACCGGCAGGACCCAGTTCAGCACGTCGAACGAGGCCGGGCTGAAGCCGGCGTTCATCACGCCGACCGGGTAGGCCAGCGACAGCGCCACCAGGATCGGCACGAAGGGGAACATGTCGCGCTGGTTGAGCCGGGGCAGGAACCGGATCACGGTGACCAGCATCAGCAGGCTGACCACGTAGGGCGCCAGCATGATCGGGCTGAACTCGGTCCAGCCCGACTTGAAATCGACCACCCGGCGCACGAACGGCGTCAGGAACCAGATCCACCAGAGATGGACAAGGTAGGCCGCCGGAAACCGCACGAACAGGAAGGCGCCGATCACGAAGGCGAGCGGCGTATAGAAGAACCGGGTGGCCCCCGTCAGCCCCGCCGCGCAGGACAGCAGCACGATGGCCCAGAAGCCGCCGACGAAGAACAGGCTGACCGGCACCGTCAGCTTGAGCTGCCGGTCGCGCCGGGCCCTGGGTGAACCCGGGGGCGGACCCTGGGGAGGAACCATGCTGTACGCCGTCATTCACCGCTTCCCGAATATTTGCAGGCCGATGCCATCGCCGGACCGGGCGACGGCACGGTCTCTCGAATATCACAGGCGGAGTGTCCGGACGGGCGAGGAAAGAAGATTAGTCCGAAGAAGAAACCGGCCGGAACGCCCGCGGAGTCTTCGGGATCATACGACAGGTCGGGCCGGAGACTTGGATGATCGGGATCACCCAAGGATAGGCCCCCGTCCGAGCGTACCGAAGAAAATAATCAGTTACTCCTTCGCTCCTCCTTTCGCTCCATCCGTCGCTTCCCCGACATCCCGGAAGGGTGGACCTTGGCGTCCCGGAAGGCCCCTCCGATGAGGATCTGGCGGCATTTGAGGCGATTGCCCTAGCCTCCGGCGTCAGATTCCAGTCACGACCCGGGTGTTTCCTTCATGACCTTGTCGCATCCTGCCGTCGACGCGCCCGGCGGCCGTCAGCCGCTGTCGCTGGTTCCGCCCGCGCGCGTCACCACCCTGCAGATCGGCATCGGCTGGTTCCCCGAGACGCCGGGCGGGCTCGACTGCGTCTATTACAATCTCGCCCGCCATCTGCCCGACCAAGGCGTCGACGTCGTCGGGCTGGTCGCCGGATCGGAAGGCGTCGCCCGCAGCAGCGGCGGCCGGGTCACCAGCTTCGCCCGCCACGACGACGACTGGAAGGTCAGGATGAAGGCGATCCGGGCCAGGGCCGGCGGGATCCTGAAGTCCGGCGGAGCCGACCTGATCGCCAGCCATTTCGGTCTCTACAGCCTGCCCCTGTACGACCATCTGCGCAAACATCCTTTCGTGATGCACTTCCACGGCCCCTGGGCGCTCGAATGCGCCGCCGAAGGGGGCGGGTTCCTGGCGCAGCGCAGCCGCTGGCTGATCGAGGCGGCGGTCTACCGCAATGCCGACCGCTTCGTCGTCCTGTCCGACGCCTTCGCCCGGCTGCTGGAGAACCACTACCGCGTTCCCGGCGACCGGATAGACGTGGTCCCCGGCGGCGTCGCCGACAGCTTCTTCCAGGAGAACGCCACACCGGCCGAGGCGCGCCGGCTGCTGGACCTGCCGTCGGACCGGCCGATCCTGCTGACCGTCCGCCGCCTGTGCCGGCGCATGGGCCTGGAGGACCTGATCGACGCCATCGGCGACCTGCGCGAGGCGGTTCCCGACGTGCTGCTGCTGATCGGCGGCAAGGGTCCGATCGAGGCCGAGCTGAAGCGCCGGATCGCGGAGCGCGGGCTGGACCGCCACGTCCGCATGCTGGGGTTCATTCCCGATGCCGAACTGCCGCTCTACTACCGCGCCGCCGACCTGTCGGTCGTGCCGTCGGTGACGCTGGAAGGCTTCGGCCTGGTCGCGGCGGAATCCCTGGCCGCCGGCTGCCCGGCGCTGGTGACGCCGGTGGGCGGGCTGCCCTCGGTCGTGGGCGACCTGTCGCCGGGCCTGGTGCTGGAGGACGGAGGCCAGGCCGGGCTGGCGGACGGCTTGGCCGCCGTGCTGCTGGGGGTCGTCAAGGTTCCCGACCGGGTGGCGTGCCGCCACTACGCGCTGGACCGGTTCCAATGGTCGCTGGTGGCCGAGCGCACCTCCCGGGTCTATCGGAAGGTGCTGGGAGGCGGTCGATGAGCGCCGCCCACGGGGCGATTCCCGGAGCCCTGGCGGGGCCGTGGATGCTCGACGGGCGCGACGCCATCTACGGCATGGTCGCCGGGGTGTCCAACGCGATCCCGGTCGGCGTGCTGCGCGGCACCGGCACCGTGTCGGTCGCCGACAAGGGGGCGATCGGCGACGGCGCCAGCCATCCCCTGTCGGAGGTCTTCCCGACCCTGGACGCCGCCCGGAAGATGTATCCGTTCGCCGCCACCCTGCGGATGGAGATCGACGAGGCGGCGATCCGCCTCGCGATCCTGGAAGCCGAGGCGGCGCGGCCGAAGAAGGCGGTCTACCTGCCCGGCGGCCGGCGCTACCGCGTCGGCGGCACCCTGACGCTGGACCAGGTGTCGATGTTCTCCGACGCGGTCGGGACGACCCTGGTCTGCGCCGACCTGGGGCCGGGCAGGCCCTGCGTCGAGCTGACCGGCGACTCCAACCGGATGAACGTCCGGCCGTATCTGCGCGACCTGACCATCGAAGGGCCGGGGCGCCCGGCCAGGGTGGGGGAAAGTCCCGCCGAGTGCGACGGCGTCCGGATCGGCCGGCCGGGCACGAAGACCGCGCCGCAGCTGGAGCGGGTATTCGTCAGCGGGTTCCGCAACGGCATCGTCATCGACCAGGATGACGGCCATATCATGATGTACAGCGTCGCCGCGACCGACAACTACTACGGCCTGCATCTGGTCAGGACCAACGGCGACACGAAGATGCTGAATTGCCAGTTCGGCGGCAACCGGTTCGCCGGCATCGGCTGCCGGCCCGACGCCGGGCTGGGCGGCGGCTTCGCCTGCTACCAGACCACGTTCGGCTTCCAGCCCTACGGCATCTACCAGGAGCCGGGGCCGGGGCGGAACAACCTGCTGACCGACGGAATCATCCATGGCCGGTTCGAGGCGCTGGGCAACGGGGCGATCGTCTCCGACGCGACGGCGTCGGGCGAGAACCCGATGGTGTCCGGCATCCGGATCGTCGGGACAGGCTTCAACTGGGACGATTCCTTCAGGATCGCGTCCCGGCCGCGCGACTATTGCCTGAAGCTGCCCTTCGTCCAGGGCATCAACACCATCGAGATGGACAATTTCCCGTTCACCCCGGGCGCCAAGGGAATGATCCATGCCGGCGACGGGCAGGGACGGTTCCGCCTGATCTTCTCCGGCCGGGCCAAGCCCGAGCCCGACTGGAAGCTGGTGGCCGGCAACGACTACACCGAGGGCCTGACCCGCGTCAGCGTCCGCGACACCGTGAACACGGTCGAGCTGGCGGTCCCCGCCGGGGCGCGTTCCGCCTCCACCCGGGTTCAGACCAACTGCTACGCCGCCTCGTCGCGGGGCATCAACCCGCAGGCCACGCCGATGGGCGATCCCGGCGGCTCCTGGTGGATCGCCACCGCGGAGCAGGGCGCCTTCACCGAACTGACCGTGCGGCTGTCCGCGCCGGCCCCGTCGGGCGGTGTGCGGTTCCGCATCCTGGTCACCGACAAGGACTGATCCATGAACCATGTCGAGCCCATGGCCCATGCCGAGCCCATGCCCCATGCCGAGCCCATGGCCCATGCCGAGCATTGCGGCCTGAACATCGGGATGGTCAGCTTCGCCTTCCACCGCGCGAATGGGCAAGGGCTGGTGAACTGCGAGATCGCCGCCGCGGCGCTGGCCCGGGGGCATCGCGTCACGCTGTTCTGCGAGGAGGCGGATCCGGCGCTGGCGGCGCACCCCGGCGTGGAGGTGGTGCGCCTGAAGGCGTGGAAGCTGCCGACCCAGCTGCTGCGCGACCAGGCCCTGGCGCTCCAGGCCACGGCGGCGGTCGCGCGCCGGCGGCGGCGGCTGGATCTGGTCGTGACCAACGGCTTCTGCATGTGGGGGCGCAGCGACGTCAACGCGGTCCATTTCCTGCACCGAACCTGGACCCGGTCGCCCAACCATCCCTGGCGCCTGAAGCGCAGCCCCGACAGCGCCTACCGCTGGCTCTACAGCCAGGCGAACTGCCTGTTCGAGCGCCACGCCCTCGCCCGGTCCGGGCGGATCGTCGCTGTCTCCGATCCGCTGCGCGACGAGGTGATCGGGATGGGCTTCCCGCCCGACCGCGTCGTCACGATCCACAACGGCGTCGATCTCTCCCGCTTCCGGCCCGGCCCCGGCGACAGGGCGCGATTCGGACTGCCGGAGGGGGTCCCGACCGGCATCTTCGTCGGCGACATCCAGACCAGCCGGAAGAACCTGGACAGCGTCCTGAAAGCGCTCGCCGTCACCCCCGGCGTCCATCTCGCGGTCGTCGGCAAGGCGGAGGGCAGCGCCTTCCCGGCCATGGCGGAGCGGCTGGGCGTCGGGGACCGCTGCCATTTCCTGGGCTTCATGAGGCCGGACGGGGTCGCGGCGGCGTTCCGCTCGGCCGATTTCTTCATCTTTCCCTCGCGCTACGAGACCAGCGGCCTCGTCCTGCTGGAAGCGGCAGCCACCGGCCTGCCGGTGATCACCGCGGCCTCGGTCGGCGCCGCCGGGATCTTCGCACCCGACGCGGCGCTGATTTCCCCCGATCCGGAGGACGTCGCCTGGCTCGCCCGGGCCATGGCCCGGCTGCGCGACGATCCCGACCTGGCCCGCAGCCTGGGCCGCGCAGCATTGGAGGTCGCCGGCTGCCAGACCTGGGACGTGGCGACCACGAACTACCTGGCGTTGTTTGACCGAATCGCTCGACGCGAGCCTGAAGCTGCACTCGATCAGGTCGATCCGATGCGTTGCGCCATGGGCGCAACCTACGATCGGCAGCACGCATCACCTGCGCCGTGCATCGAACCGTAGGTTGCGCCCACGGCGCAACACAGCGCGGCGAGTGGACCGAAGCGGTTCAACCTGATCGGGAACCGCTCCAAAGGCGGAACCGCGACGGTCCCGGGGGGTCCCGAAGGCGCCTTAGGATGCTTGCGGATTATCCCGCACCGCGCCATCGCGCAGGGAGCCGCGATCCTTTCGGTAGTAGTACAAATCCCGGACTGATCCGGCACCCGGGATTTTGGTAAAAAAACTTATAACGTATTTGTCACGGGATGCGCCGGGCCAGATGGATCCTTCCATACTCTTCGTCGATCACGCCTCCGATGTGGGCGGAGCCGAGCTGTCGCTGCTCGACACCGCGATGCATTGGGCGGCGCCCCTGCACGTGGCCCTGATGCAGCCGGGGCCGTTTCGCGACCTGCTGCGCGACCAGGGCGTGCCATCGACCCTGGTCGAGGCCGGCGAGGCCGTCCTCGGCGTCCGCCGCGGCGGCGGCTGGGACCAGGGGTTGCGCGCCGCCGCGGGCATTCCCCGGCTGGCGCACCAGCTCGCCCGGCTCGCGAAGGGCTACGACGTCGTCTATGCCAATACCCAGAAGTCGCTGATCGTCGGCGGCCCCGCCGCCTGGCTGGCCGGCCGGCCGCTGGTCTGGCACCTGCACGACATCCTCTCGGCCGAGCACTTCTCGGCGATGAACCGGCGGCTGCCGGTGCTGGTCGCCAACCGCTTCTGCGCCCGGGTGATCGCCAATTCGGCCGCGACGGCCGAAGCCTTCGTCCGCGAGGGCGGCGATCCCGATCTGGTCGGCGTGGTGCCGAACGGCTTCTCCAGGGCTCCCTTCGAACGGGACTCCGACGAGGAGGTCGCGGAACTCCGCCGAAGGCTCGGCCTGGAAGGCAAGCCGCTGGCCGGGATGTTCGGCCGTCTCGCCCCGTGGAAGGGCCAACACGTCTTCATCCGCGCCGTCGCCGCCGTTCCCGGCCTCCACGCCGTGATCGTCGGCGGCGCGCTGTTCGGCGAGCAGGTCTACGAGGAGGAGCTGAAGCTCCTCTGCGCCGAACTGGGCGTCCGGGACCGGGTCCATTTCCTGGGTTTCCGGCGGGACATCCCCCGGCTGATGCGCATGATGACCCTGATCGTCCACGCCTCCACCGCGGCCGAGCCGTTCGGCCGGGTGCTGGTCGAGGCGATGCTGGCCGGCTCCCCGCTGATCGCTTCCCGGGCCGGCGGCGCGCTTGAGATCGTCGAGGACGGCGTCACCGGCCGCCTGGTCGCACCCGGGAGCGTCGCCGAGCTCCGGGCCGCCATGGCGCGCATCCTGGCCGAACCCGGGGAGGCCGCCGCGATGGCGGACCGAGCCCGGCGGGCGGCTGTCGCGAACTTCTCCACCGAGGTCATGATCGACGGCATCCGCCGCGAGATCGGCCGCATCCTGCCCGCCCCGGAACCCGGCCCGCTTGCCGGCGGCCGCGGCAGTTCAACAGCCATTTCCGGCTGAATTCAAACACCATCAAACTTTGATTGAGGCGATAATGAGCGTCGAGATGCTCTCCTCCCCCATCAGCGAGCCGGCACCCGCCCACGCCCGCCCGGCCAAGGGCGACGAAATCGACCTTGGCGCGATCATGGCCGCGATCAAGCGCCGCCGGGGGACGATCCTGGGCCTGGCGGTGGCATGCACCGCGATCGGGATCGGCGCCAGCTACGCCGTCAAGCCGACCTACTGGGCCGAGGCGGTGATCTCCCTGAACGTGCGCGGCGCCGCCGTCACGGAAAGCGCCAGCGTCATCCCCGACCTGAAGGTCGACAACTCGATCATCCGCGGCGAGATCGACATCCTGACCTCGCGCACCGCCGCCGGCCGGGTGGTGGATTCCCTCAAGCTGACCCCGGAGCCGGTCTCCGAGGATGCCGGCGTGATCAAGGCAAGCCTCCAGCGCATGGGACGCTCGATCGCGGAGTCCGGCCTGTTCGACCGGGTCGCCGCCCTGGTCGGCCCGAGCGAGACGATCGACGGGCTCCGCGCCGCCCTGGTCCGGCAGGACGTCCAGGCCCAGCCGGTGTCGAGCGATCCGCGCGAGCAGATGATCAACATCCTGCTGGGCAATGTCAGTGCTGCCAACGACGGCCGGTCCTACAGCATCCGGGTGGGTTATTCCGCGGCATCGGCGGATCAGGCGGCGCTGATCGCCAACGCCTTCGCCGCCGAATATCTCCAGATGCAGCGGGACGAGAAGGTCCGCGAGACGGTCAATGCCAACGAGTGGCTGAAGCGCCAGGTCCAGGTGCTGCGCGAGGACGTGCTGGCGGCCGAGACACGGGTCCAGAAGCTCCAGGAGAACGCCGGCCTGGCCGACCCCGCGCGGGGCGGTTCGGCGGTGAGCCAGCAGATGGCGCAGCTCAACGTCCAGCTCGTCGCCGCCCGCGCCGCGGTCACCCAGGCCGAAGCCAAGCTGCGCTCCGGCCAGGACATGCTGCGCACCCGCGGCAGCATCGACAGCGCCGCGGCCGTGCTGGAAAGCCCGATGCTCCAGCTGCTGGCGCGCGACCAGACCGAGATCAAGCGCAAGATGGCCGACCTGTCGAGCCAGTACGGCGACCGTCATCCGACGATCATCGGCCTGCGCAGCGAGCTGGCCTCGGTCGACCAGCGCATCCGCGACGAGATGCAGCGGACCGTCCAGGCCCTGAACAACGACGTCGCGGTCGCCCGCGCCAGCGAGCAGAGCCTTCAGAACCGCCTGCGCCAACTCGAGGCGAGCTATGCCGACGGCGCCAAGGTCGAGATCCAGGTGCGCCAGTTCCAGCGCGAGGCCGATGCCGCCCGCGAGCTGTACCAGAGCTTCCTGCAGCGCATGAAGGAGACCGGCGCGCAGGCCGAGCTGGCCCGCCCCGACGCCCGGATCATTTCCGAAGCGGTCGAATCGCCGTTCCCGGCCTTCCCCAACCGCAAGCTGTTCGCCGTGATCGGCCTGGTGTTCGGCCTGTTCCTGGGCCTGTTCATCGCCTTCGTCGCCGAGAACCTGCAGCGCGGCTTCAACGACATCGACGACCTGGAAGGCGAGACCGGCATCCCGGGCTTCGGCAGCATCCCGCTGGTCCGGCGCGGCCGAAAGGGCAATCCGGTGGACTATCTGGTGGAGAAGCCGATCTCCGCCTATTCCGAGTCCCTGCGCACCGTCCAGAGCCTGATCCACAGCGTCAGCCAGAGCCGCACCGCCCGGGTCATCCTGGTCACCTCGGCGGTGGCGGGAGAGGGCAAGTCGACCTTCTGCGCCTCGCTGACCCGCCAGCTGGCGCTCGGCAACCAGAAGGTCCTGCTGATCGACGGCGACCTGCGCCGGTCCCGCCTGCTGGAGGTGCTGCCGGGCAAGCCCGTGATGGACCAGGCCGACGCGCCCGCCGACCTGATCGAGGTGCTGGAAGGCCGGCGGGAGTTCGGCGACGCGATCCGGGTGGACGAGGCGACCGGCCTCCATTACCTCGCGACCGCGCGCCACGAGCAGAACCCGCAGCGGCTTCTGATGGGCCGCCCGATGCAGGGCGTCATCACCCAGGCGCTGCGCCACTACGACCTGGTGGTGATCGACGCGCCGCCGGTGATGGCGGTGTCCGACGCGCTGGTCCTGGCCCGCTACGCCGACGCCAGCCTGCTGATGGTCCGCTGGTCCAAGACCTCGCGCAAGCTGGTCAACGATGCGGTCAAGCGGCTGCGGGTCAGCGGCGTCAAGGTTTCCGGCGCGGTCATGACCATGGTCGACCTGAAGAAGCGCGCGAAGGGCGGACACGAGGACTACAGCTACCGCAACCCCTACTACGCGGACTGAGCGCGACCGGCCGGGCGCCGCGCCGACGGCGCCCCGCAGGGGGTAGGGCATATCCGACAGAAATGGGTATGCGGAAGAGCGGTGCCGGACCTCTTCCTATTCGGCGACCGCGGTGCGCCGCAAAATTATACTAAATCCGTGACAAACAGCCAGAGAGGCAAGCACGTCATGCCGTTCGACAGTAGCGGTTTCCTGGTGGAAAAAGCGCGCGTGGCCGTGATCCACGACTGGCTTTATACTTACGGAGGCGCCGAGCGGGTGCTGGAGCAGATCCTCGCGGTCTTCCCCAACGCCGACGTCTTCAGCCTGTTCGATACGCTTCCCGACGACCAGCGGGGCTTCCTGGGCGGACGCAAGGTCAGGACCTCGTTCATCCAGAAGCTGGTTCGCAAGAACGGCAACCACCGGTTCCTGCTGCCCCTGATGCCGCTGGCGATCGAGCAGTTCGACCTGTCGGACTACGACCTGGTGATCTCCAGCTCCTACGCGGTCGCCAAGGGGGTCATCACCGGCCCGCGGCAGTTCCATGTCAGCTACGTCCACTCGCCGATGCGCTACGCCTGGGACCTGCAGCATGAATACCTGCGGAATTCCAAGCTGACCAGCGGCGCCAAGGCCTGGATGGCCAAGCTGCTCCTGCACAAGATGCGGCTGTGGGACATCCGGACCAGCAACAGCGTCGATTCCTACATCGCCAATTCCAACTTCGTCGCCCAGCGGGTCTGGAAGCTGTACCGCCGTCCGGCGAAGGTGATCTCGCCGCCGGTCAACGTCGATCGTTTCCGGGCGGGCGAAAGCAAGGGCGACTTCTATTTCACCGCGTCGCGCCTGGTCCAGTACAAGCGCATCGACCTGATCGCCGAGGCCTTTTCCCGGACGCCGGAACGGCGGCTGGTGATCGCGGGCGAGGGGCCGGAGATGCGCCGCATCCAGGCGCTGGCCGGCCCGAACGTCGAGATCCTGGGCCATGTCGATTCCGACCGGCTGACCGCGCTGATGCAGCAGGCCCGGGCCTTCGTCTTCGCGGCGGAGGAGGATTTCGGCATCGTCCCGCTGGAGGCCCAGGCTTGCGGCACGCCGGTGATCGCCTATGGCCGCGGCGGCGCCCTGGAGACGGTCCGCGGGCTGCTGACCTCGGCGCAGCCGACCGGCATGTTCTTCAACCACCAGACCAGCGACAGCCTCGTCGAGGCAGTCGACCTGTTCGAGCAGATGTCTTCCCGGATCACTCCGCAGGCCTGCCGCGCCAACGCGCTCCGCTTCGGCGAACAGCGCTTCCGCGACGACCTGCTGGCCTTCATCGGCCAGGAGTTCGACCGCCACGTCCAGCATTACGACGGCGTCCGGCCGGAGCCGATGGCCGAGGCCGAGTGGGTCGAGAAGCGCCTGGTCTCCCATCCAGGCCATGCGGCGTGACCCTGCCGGCCGAGCGATCCCAAGTCCAGCAAACGACAAAGAGTCTCTGTAAAGCGAAAGGCGCAATCATGAGCGTGCCCGAGAGGATGATGATGAACCCTGTTCAAGCGGCCGACGGCGTCGTCAGTCTCGGTGCCGCGACGGGGGGATCCCTTGCCGGCGATGCCACGGCCGTCGGTTCATCCTTCGCATCGATCCACAAGTTCAGGCTGCCCGACGTCAAGCAGACGTTCCGGTCGCGCCTGATCGAGCCGGTCGGACCCGTCCCGTTCAACCGGATCTTCCTTACGGGCGAGGAGCGGTCCAGCCTCAACGCCGCCTCGGGGGACGACAACGTCGCGACCGACGGCCGGGCGACCACCCGCTGCATCGAGTTCCTGAAATCCCGGCTGGGGCTCCGCCACGTCCTCCTGACCCCGTCCTGCACGCTGGCGCTCGAGGCCATGCCCCGCGTCCTGGGGATCGGTCCCGGGGACGAGGTGATCATGCCGTCCTTCACCTTCTGCTCGACCGCCAACGCCTTCGTGCTGGCGGGCGCCACGCCGGTCTTCGTGGACGTGCGGATTGACACCCTGACCATGGACGAGAACATCGTCGAGGCGGCGATCACGCCCCGGACCAAGGCGATCTGCGTGGTCCACTATGCCGGCGTCAGCTCCGACCTGGACCGGATCGCGGCCGTGGCGGCCCGCCACGGCATCCCCATGGTGGAGGACGCGGCCCAGGGCGTCGGCGCGTCCTACAAGGACCGGGCGCTGGGCAGCATCGGCGAGATGGGCGCCTACAGCTTCCACCACACCAAGAACATCGTCTCCGGCGAGGGCGGCGCCCTCTGCATCAACAACCCCGCCCTGGACGATTCCGCCTGCAACTACCGGGACAAGGGCACCAACCGCCGCCAGTTCTTCCGCGGCGAGATCGACAAATACACCTGGGTCAGCCCCGGCTCGTCGCTCGCCATGAGCGAGATCGTGGCTGCCTTCCTGGTGTCGCAGCTGGAAGCCATGGACCTGATCACGGCCCTGCGCGGAGCCGCCTACGGCTACTACCGCAAAGGCCTGCGCGGCCTGGAGCGCCGGGGCCTGCTGACGCTGCCGGTCATTCCCGGCTATGCCCGCAGCAACTACCACATCTTCCACTTCCTGCTGGAAAGCCAGGACACGCGGGACCGTCTGCTGGCCTTCCTGAAGAGCTGCGGCGTCCAGGCCACGTCCCACTTCGTCCCGCTGCACTCTGCGCCCATGGGCGTCTCGCACTGCCGGACGGCGGGACCCCTGCCGGTCACCGAGCACGCGGCGAGGTGCATGGTGCGGCTGCCGCTGTTCGCGAACATCACGCGCAGCGAGCAGGACAAGGTGATCGAGGCGGTCCGCGCGTTCTTCCAAGGCTGAAACGGCCAGACGCGGGCGTCCCTCGGGACGCCCGCGTGCGTAATCCCCATGGGAAAGATCTGATGAAGGCCTTGCGGTTCATCTTCGGCGGGGGCAGCACTGCCGCCGCCGTCCAGACATTCGGAGCCCGGGTGATCATCCTGGGCATGAACCTGCTCACGGGGATCGTGACGGCCAACCTGCTGGGTCCGGAAGGCCGGGGGGAGCAGGGTGCCATGGCCTTGTGGCCGTCGGTCCTGATGCCGATCCTGGCGATCGGCCTGCCGATGTCCCTGGTCTACAACTGGCGGAAGTCGGAGCGGTTCGGGCCGGACTTCTTCTACGCGGCGATCGCCGTCTCGCTGGCCGTCGGGACCGTGGGCGGCGGCGCCGCGGCGCTGGCGATGCCCTGGCTCCTGGGCGGCTACGACCCGGAGGTCGTGGCGGGCGCCCAGGGGCTGGTGCTGCTGATGCCGTTCATGCTGTGCAACACCCTGGTCTACAGCGTCTACGAGGCGCTGGGCCGGTTCCGGTGGATCAACATCGTCATGCTGGGGCAGACGCTGGCCACCCTGGTGCTGCTGGCCGTCCTGGGCTGGATGGGCGAGCTGACGGCGGTGCGCAGCGCCTACTGCTACGCCCTGCCGCCGCTGGTCCTGGCCCTGGTCTCCGGCCTGCGGCTGCTGCCGCGCCTGCCGGTGCGGCTGCGCCACCTGAGGGGGACGGTGAGGCGGCTCCACGGCTATGGCTGGCGGTCCTACGGGATCGAGTTCATGGGCGTGATCTCCTCCTACATCGACCAGCTGCTGCTGGTGGCGCTGCTGGCGCCGGCCGAGCTGGGCCTGTACGTCGTGGCCGCCAGCCTGGCGCGCATGCTGCACATGATCAGCGGTTCGGCCGCGGTCGTGCTGTTCCCCAAGGTGGCCGCCCAGCCGCTGGACGACGTCATCACCTATGTCTCGCTGAGCTCACGCGTCGCGACGACGGCGACCGGGCTGCTGGCCATCGGCATCGCCCTGGTGGCGCCGGTCATGCTGCCGTTCATCTACGGCGCCGACTTCGCGCCGGCGACCCGGATCTTCCCGATCCTGCTGGCCGAGGCGGTGCTGACCGGCAGCATCCGGATCATCGGGCAGGGCTTCATGGGTGCCGGCCGGCCGGGGGTGATCGCCTGGGCCCAGGGCGTCGGCCTCGCCTGCGTGGTGCCCCTGCTGTGGGTCCTGGTGCCTGCCTACGGCGTCATGGGAGCGGCGGCGTCGATGCTGCTGGCGACCATCGTGCGCCTCGCCTTCATCGCCGTCGCCTACGAGCTGCTGCTGAGCCGGCGCATGCCGGGCCTGATCATGCGGCGCAGCGACGTGAACTTCCTCTATCGGCGGTTCGTGAACTGAACCCGCGCGGAGTACCATTCCGATGAATGACCTGATCAGCGTCTGCATCCCGGCCTATGGCAAGCGGTTCCTGGCCGAGACCCTGGATTCCCTGCTGAAGCAGGACTACCGCCCGTTCGAGATCGTGATCGGCGACGACCGCCCCGACGCGGTCGACGAGGCGCTGCTGAACGCGCTGCGGACGGAGGAGGGGATCACGGTCCGCTACATCCCCAACCGTCCCCGGCTGGGCCAGGCCGGCAACGTCAACATGCTGTTCCGGGAGGCGCGCGGGGCCTGGATCCTGATCATGCACGACGACGACCTGATGATGGCCGGAGCCCTGTCGGCGCTGCACGCCGGCGCGGTCCGGCATCCCGGCGCCTCGGTCGTCTATGGCCGGGTCACCATGATCGATGCCGCCGGCACCGTCGACCCGGCGGCGACGGCCCAGGGCAACCGCGACTTCGGCCGCACGCCGGACCGGGCGGGCGCGCAGTCCTCGTCCCTGGCGGCCGCGGTGGACGGGCGCATCCCGCACAACGGCTTCCTGGTGCGCGCCGACCTGGCCCGCGCCGTGCTCTACAAGTCGCGGGAGGAGGTCGGCGACGTCTGCGACTATGATTTCGGCATCCGGCTGGCGCTCGCGGCCCCGGACGCGCCCTTCGTCTTCGTGGACCGCGACGCCTCGGCCTGCCGGCGCTGGGGCGGGCAGATCTCCGCCTCGTCGCGGAGCGGCATCTTCGCCCTGGACCTCCTGGACCGGCTCGCACCGCGCAGCGCCGAGGAGAGGGACGCCGTCGCACGCGCGGTGGCCCGCCATGCCGCCATCGCCCTGTGCGAGCACGCCCGCGCCGGCAACCGAGCCGCCGCCCTGCGGCTGCTGTTCTCCGGAGCCTACCGGAGCACCGCCCGGCCCGCCGAGGCGGCCTACCACGCGCTGCTGATCCTGTCGCCGGACCTGGCGGGAAGGCTCATGGCCAGGCTGCGGCTGGGCCGGCGCGCGCGCCACGCCGACGTGGCGATGGGGTGAGTCCGGAGCTCGGAGGGTGCGCGTCCCGCGCACCAGGGCGGCGAGACGCCGCCCCTCCGCAACCGCGGTCCTTCGGAAAGCTGTCGAAATCATACCAACGGCATCGGAGCTGTCCCGATCGGGTCGATCCGCCCTGCATCGAGCCGTAGGTTGCGCCCATGGCGCAACACAGTGCGGCGAGTGGAACGGCCGGCTGTGGACGACGTTCTCCTCCTGGTCCAGTTCGCGCCTGAACACCTCGATAACGATGCGTTCGGAAGATCGTCGTCGTCGTGATGCATGCTCTCGGTCCCGGGTGCCGCCGGCCTTCGACAAAGTGTATGGTCGTCGCCGACCATGACAGCAGCCACCGGACCCGTTTTCGCCGAACAGTTCCAGCGCGCGGAATCGCCGCTGCTCCGGCTGCCGTCCCTGCTCGGCGGGCGGGAGGGCGGCATCGGCCGGGCGGAGGCCGGGGCGGTCGCGGTCGTCTCGGCCACGCTGCCGCAGCGGCTCCGGGCCGTGCCGGTGCTGAAACACTGCCTGGTGGCGGTGATCGACGGCGTCAAGCACATCAGGGACGACGGGGAGGACGGGACCGCCGTGGCCCCGGCCGGCTGGTTCGTGGCCCTGCGGGCGGGGGAGCGGCCCAACATCGCCAACCTGCCCGATCCGGCAACCGGCCGCTACCGCGCCGTCGCCCTTACCTTCGACCGCGAGACGCTGGCCGTGCCGGCGCTGCCGTGCCCGGCGTCCCGCCGGGTTCCGCCCGGCTACGCGGTGCTGCCGGACGATCCGGCGCTCGCCGAGTCGTTCGTCCACGCCGTCGCCGGGCTGGCGTCGCCGGTCCTGTCGGGGGAACTGGCCCGCCATCGCTTGGCCGAGGTGCTGCTGGCCCTGGCCGAGCGGGGCGTCGGCTGGTCGCCGGCCGACGCGGAGGGACCGATCCAGAGGGTGCGGCTGATGATCTCGGCCCGCCCGCAGCTCCCCTGGTCGGCGGCCGATGCCGCTCGGCTGCTGGGGATCTCGGAGGCCACCCTGCGGCGGCGGCTGGCGGCGGAGGGCACCTGCTTCCGCGAGATCCTGGCGGAAAGCAGGCTGTCCCACGGGCTGGGGCTTCTTCAGACCACGCGGGCCGGCATCGCCGAGGTTGCCCTCGCCTGCGGGTATGATTCGCCGTCCCGGTTCTCCGGCCGGTTCCGGGAACGGTTCGGCATGCCGCCGTCCGAAGTGCGGGGCCGCGAGGGGTGAGCGAAGCGGGACAGGCGGTGAGCGGCAGCGGCGCGAAAGCCGGGGGCGGATCGGGGTAGCTTTCCGCCCGTCCATCCATTGGGAGAAAAGCGCATGAAAGCCGCATTGCTGCCGCTGGCCCTGGCCGGTGCCCTGCTGGCCGGTCCCGCCCTCGCCGCGGAAGAGTTCCGCCTGTCCAGCCCCGACGTGGCGGAAGGCAAGACCCTGGCCGCCGCCCAGGTGCTGAACGGGTTCGGCTGCACCGGGGGCAACGTCTCGCCGGCGCTGTCCTGGACGGGGGCGCCCGCCGACACCCGCAGCTTCGCCGTGACCGTCTACGACCCCGACGCGCCGACCGGGAGCGGCTGGTGGCACTGGGTCGTGTTCAACCTGCCGCCGTCGGTGACGAGCCTGCCGGCCGGGGCCGGCGACTCCGCCAAGCGCCTGCTGCCGGCCGGCGCCGTCGAGGGGCGCACCGATTTCGGCGGCCCCGGCTTCGGCGGCGCGTGCCCGCCGGCGGGCGACAAGCCGCACCGCTACATCTTCTCCGTCCACGCCCTGAAGGTGGACAGCCTGCCGCTCGACAGCCAGGCGTCGGGCGCGATGGTGGGCTTCTTCGTGAACGCCAACACGATCGCGAAGGCGTCGGTGACCGCGCTCTACGGGCGCTGATGCCGGCGGACGCCGTGCCACCGCACTGTGTTGCGCCGTGGGCGCAACCTACGGTTCGATGCAGGGCGGAGGTGATGCGGGCCGACGGTCGTAGGTTGCGCCCATGGCGCAACGCATCTGATCGGCTGGCCCGGGTGGATCGACCTGATCGGGCACAGCTCAAATCGTTGGTCGGCCTCCGCGCCTCAGCCTCCCGCCGTGCCGATCAGGCCGTGCCGGCGGGCGAAGGCGAAGAGGCCGCCGGCTTCCAGGATGCCCTGCACCTCGCCGAGCGGCCGCAGATCATGGCGGGTGCCGCGGGTCAGGTTCTCCACCTCGAGCTTCTCCAGGTCGATCGCCAGGCGGTCACCGGTCCGGGTCGCCTTGTTCAGCGACTCCCCCGTCTCCAGCGGGCTGAAGCGGGCGCCGGCGACGACGTTGCGGTAGAAGATGCGGGCGTAGCTGTTGGCGATCACCGCCTCGACCCCGGCGATCTCCAGGCAGGCCGGGGCGTGCTCGCGGCTCGACCCGCTGCCGAAATTGTCGCCCGCGACGATGATCGCGTAGGGGCTCCGCCAGCCTTCCGGAACGAACGGGCCGTCGCACCGGTGGTCGGGCACGCCCGACAGGGCGAAGCGGCCGTACTGCTTGCGCTCCTCCGGGTCGGACAGGGAATAGACCAGATGGTGGGCCGGGATGATCTGGTCGGTGTCGATGTCGTCACCGAGCACGTAGGCCAGCCCCTCGATGCGGGTCTTCATGCCGTCTGCTCCGCGCGCAGGTAGTTGATCAGGCCGCCGGCCTCCAGGATCCTGCCGGGCAGGCCGCCCAGGGGCTCGAACCGATAGGTCCTGCCGGCGTCGAGGTCCTCCAGCACCCCCGCCGCGAGGTCGAGCCGCAGGCGGCTGCCGTCGGCGATCTGCTCCGCTTCCGGAAGCACGATCACCGGCAGCGCGTTGTTGATCGCGTTGCGGGCGAAGATGCGGGCGTAGCCCAGCGCCACGATCGCGCCGACCCCGAGCGTCTTCAGCACGATGGGCGCCTGCTCGCGGCTGGAGCCGCAGCCGAAGTTGCGCCCGGCGACGACGATGTCGCCCGGCCGGCATTCCTTGGCGAAGTCGGCTCGCTGGGTCTCCAGGCAGTGGGTCGCCATCTGGGCCAGGGATCCCAGCACCAGGTACTGGGACGGGATGATCTGGTCGGTGTCGATGTCGTGGCCGAGCTTCCAGCTTCGGCCCGCGATGGTCTTGTCGGTCATGGCAGGAATTCCCTGGGATCGGTGATCTTGCCCGCGATGGCGGAGGCGGCGACGGTGGCGGGGCTGGACAGGTAGATGTTGCTGTCGGCGCTGCCGGCCCGGCCCTTGAAGTTGCGGTTGCCGCTGGAGATCATGGTCTGGCCGGCCGCCAGCACGCCCTGGCAGGCGCCCCAGCAGGCCGAGCAGCCGGGATGGTTGACGATCGCCCCGGCGCTCATGAAGGTGTCCAGCAGCCCCTCGCGCATGCCCTGGAGATAGACCGAGCGCGACGCCGGCGTGACCATGAAGCGGACGCCCTTGGCGACCTTGCGCCCGCCCATGATCTTGGCCGCCTCGCGCAGGTCCTCGATCCGGGCGTTGGTGCAGGCGCCGAGGAACGCCTGGTCGATCGCGATTCCGGCGGTCTCGCCCACGTCCACCACGTTGTCGACCGAGTGGGGGCGGGCCACCTGGGGCGTCAGCGAGCCCAGGTCGATCCGGTAGGTCTGCTCGTACACGGCGTCCGGGTCGGAGAACAGGGTCGGGTCCGGCTCGGGCGCGGAGCCGCGGACCGCGCGGATATAGTCGTAGGTCGCGGCGTCCGGGGCGATCATGCTGGACTTGGCCCCGGTCTCGGTCGTCATGTTGCACAGCGTGAAGCGCTGAGGAACGGGGATGCCGTCCAGGCCGGGTCCAGCGAACTCCACCGCCTTGTAGGTCAGGCCGCTGACCGTCGTCCGCTTGATCAGGTTGAGGATCACGTCCTTGCCGTAGACCCCGGCGCCGAGGCTGCCGGTCAGCTCGACCTTGACCGAGTGGGGCACCTGGAGCCAGGTCTCGCCCCGGACCATCACGGCGACCACGTCGGTCGAGCCCATCCCGCAGGAGACCGCGCCGATCACGCCGTACGAATTGGTGTGGCTGTCGGCGCCGACCACCAGCATGCCGGGCTCGACATGCTTCTCCACCATGACCTGGTGGCAGATGCCCTCGGTCTCGTAGAAATAGGTCAGGCCGTAGCGCTCGGCGAACCGGCGGGACAGGTCGTGGACCTCGGCGGTCTGGGGCGAGTCGGCCGGCACTTGGTGGTCCATGATCAGGATCACCCGGTCGGGGTCGAACACCCGGGTCGCCTTGACCTTGTTCTCGAAGATGTCGACGTTGAGCCGCATGGTCGCGTCGTTGGCCATGCACAGGTCGACCTTGGCCGAGACGATCTGCCCCGGCTTGACATGGTCCAGCCCGGCGTGCCGCGCGATGATCTTCTCGGTGAGCGTCATGCCCATTGTGGAATCCTCCCGGTTCTTCAATGCTTCAGGAATTCGCGCGGGTCGGTGATGCGGCCGGTCACGGCGCTGGCGGCGACGGTCAGCGGGCTGGCCAGGAAGACCTCGGCGCTGCGCGCCCCCATGCGGCCGGGGAAGTTGCGGTTGGTGGTGGAGAGCACCTTCTGCGTCTCCATCGCGCGGCCGAAGGTGTCGAGCGGCCCGCCCAGGCAGGCGCCGCAGGACGGCGGGCCGACCCGGCAGCCGGCCTCGGCGAAGATGTCGAGCAACGATCGGCCGTCCACCGCCTCGGTCGCCAGCGCGCGCTCGACGTCGGTCGTGGCCGGCACCACGAAGGTGTCGATCGCGACCTTGCGCCCCGCCAGGATGCGGGCGGCGGCGGTGAAATCCTCGATCTTGCCGCCGGTGCAGGAGCCGATGTAGCAGCGGTCGAGCGCGACGTCGCCGAGGTTGCGGGCCTCCTCGTAATTGTCCGGGCTGTGGGGCTTGGCGACGCCGGGGGCGAGGTCGGCGCTGACATAGCGGCGGCGGCTGTGATAGACGGCGTCCGGATCGGGCTCCAGGAACTCGCCCGCGGCCTTGCCGCGCCCGCGCAGATAGGCCTCGGTCACGGAGTCGGCGGCGACGATGCCGTTCTTGGCGCCGGCCTCGATCACCATGTTGCAGAGGGTCATCCGCTCCTCCATGGAGAGCGAGGCGATGCCGTCGCCGCCGAACTCCATCGCGCGGTAGGCGGCGCCGTCGCAGCCGATGTCGCCGATGATCCGCAGGATCAGGTCCTTGGCCATCAGGTAGGGCGGCAGCGGGCCGTCGAAGTCGAAGCGCATGGTCTCCGGCACCTTCAGCCACTGCCTGCCGGTGCCGAGCACGAAGGCGCCGTCGGTATTGCCGATGCCGGTCGCGAACATGCCGAAGGCGCCGGCCGTGCAGGTGTGCGAGTCCGTCCCGAACAGGATGCCGCCGGGCCGGTTGAAGCCTTCCGACGCCAGGGTGACGTGGCAGACGCCCTTGTAGTCCGCGGTGCCCGGCCTGAAGAAATGGGTGATGCCGTGCTTCTCGACGAAGCCGGCCAGCACCTCGATGTTGCGTCGCGCCAGCGGGTCTTCCGTGAAGATGTAGTGGTCGGGGATGACGACGACCTTGTCGCGGTCCCAGGCGGCCGCGTCGGGGCCGAACTCGCGCTCGAAGATCCGGAAGACCTCGGGGCCGAACACGTCATGGGTCATGAACAGGTCGGCCTGCACCCATATCGTCTCGCCCGGTCGCACCGATGCGCGGCCGGCGCCGCGCGCCAGGATCTTCTCCGTCAAAGTCTGTCCCATCGATCACCTCTTCTGCGGGTCCGGTCCCTCGTCCCGGACGCGGCGCGCCGGCCTCTCGCGGCTCGGCCGTTCGGGGTAGGATCTATCGCATATAAATCGAATGAATCGCAATTCATTCCCGTAATGGGCAAGTGCGGCGGTTGCGCACAATCGCGCACGCGAACCTTCTGCGACAGAATCGCCCGCTCGGTGGGCGTCGGATGACTGGAGGTTAGTCGTCGTTCGAATACGGCTCGATCTACGGTTGGTTGCGGGGTTTTCCCGCGGGCGGGGGCATCGGGAGTGGCGGGCGGGCTGGTTTCCAGGTTTTCCCGACAGTTATGCCGTTTCGCGGTCGCGAAATATTCATACGAGTGTATTTCCCAAAACTTATTCTTGTGATTGGACACGATGCCTACCTACCTGCAACTGCAATCAAACAAGATAAAATTTAGCTCTCTTTCTAGTTTGACTAATTACTAAGATAAGTATAGAAACCTTCATACCAGCCGAACGTATTACTATTTTAGATGATGCGCTCCGGTCCGGGTGCCATCCGCATACCGGACCCTATCCCGAAGGAGAGAGTGAAGAATGAGCTCCGACATCCTGACCAAGAAGAGCATCGGCACGGCGATGGCCGGCCGGATGATCGCGGCGGCGGAGGCCAAGGCGGTCGAACTGGGCATTCCCATGGCGATCAGCATCGCCGACGAGAGCGGCGTCCAGAAGGCTTTCGTCCGCATGGACGGCGCGCCGCTGCTCGCCATCGAGGTCGCCGTCAACAAGGCCAAGACCGCCGCCGGCTTCGGCATCCCGACCCATGTCTGGCACGACTTCATCAAGGACGACGCGCCGCTGGCCCTGGGCGCCCCGCACATCGACGGCCTGGTGGTCTTCGGCGGCGGCTATCCGGTCAAGGCCGGGGACACCGTGATCGGTGCCATCGGCGTCAGCGGCGGCCATTACAGCGACGACATGAAGGTCGCCGAGGCGGCGCTGGCCGCCGTTTCCTGATCGCCGCGGCCTTCCCCGGCCGCGGACCTCCCGTCCAAGCGAACCATCACCGGCCTGCCCCAAGGCCCTCCCAGGAGGGCGGCGCTCCCGCTCGCCCTGAATTCCGTAACCCGGCCCGGCATGCAGACCGGCCCGGCCAATCTTGAAAGGTGTCTCCGATGTCGCTCACCAAGGAAGCTCTCGACCAGGACGTCATGAAGCAGGAACTGAAGCAGTTCCTGGTGGACCAGCTGTTCGTGGACATGCCCCTCGATACCATCCGGACCGACATGGGGCTGGCCAGCGAGATCGGCGTCGACAGCCTGGGCTTCACCGAGCTGATGGCCCACCTGGAGGACAAGTACGGCGTCAGCATCAGCCAGGACGAGTTCGTCCCGGAGAATTTCCGCAGCCTCGACACCGTCGTCGCCCTGGTCCTGTCCAAGCTGGGCTGATCGCCATGACCGGCTCGGAAATCATCGCGGAGGCAGCCCCTCCGGCACGGGTCCGTCTGGCGGTAGCGGACGTGCTCTACAGCCACCGGGTGTGCCCGGCCGAGGTGGACGGCTTCAACGTCGTCCATTTCTCGAACTACCTGCGCTGGGTGAGCGCCGCCCTGATGGAGCTGTTCGAGAAGGCCGGCCTGGGGCCGGGTCGCTTCTGCGACGGCACCGTCGAGATCCGGGTCGGCCGCGCCCAGATGGCCTACGTCTCGTCGGCCCGGCTGGGCGACCCGATCGAGGCGTCGATCCGGTCGGTGGAGTTCGACCGGTCCAGCATGATCCTGGGCTGCGCGGTGCAGGCCAACGGCCGCGTGCTGTCGCGCGGGCGGCTCACCATCGCCTTCGTCCTGTCGGCCACCGGCGCCCTGACGCCGGTTCCGGACGAGGTGCGCGCGGCGCTGGCGCGGGGGAGGGCGGCATGACCTGCCAACCCGTCGTCACCGGCGCCGGCCTGGTCACCTGCCTCGGCCGGGACCAGGACGCGGTCTGGTCGCGGCTGATGGCCGGGGAGTCCGGCGTGGCCCCGATCGAGGCGTTCGATACCGCCCAGTGCCTGAACGGCTCCGGCGGCGAGATCAAGGACGGGCTGCCGTCCGACGGCGGCGCCCGCATGGCGGCGCTGCTGGAAGGCGCCCTGCGCGCCGCCCTGGACGACGCCGGCCTGGCGGCCGGCGACCTGGCGGGCCGCCGCGCGGCGCTGGTCGTGGGATCGAGCTTCGGCAACATCTTCCAGACCGAGAACGGCCCGGTCGAGCTGGACCACTATATAAGGCCGCTGCTCGGCGGGCTGGGACTGGACCTGCCCGTGATCAGCGTCTCGTCGGCCTGCTCGTCCGGCAGCGACGCCATCGCGACCGGCGCCGACCTGATCGACTTCGCGGGCTTCGACCTGGTGCTGTGCGGAGGGGTCGACGTGCTCGACATCTACAAGATGGTCGGCCATTCCGCGCTCGGCACGCTGTCGCCGACCCGCTGCACGCCCTTCTCGGCGGACGGCGACGGCACCGCCCTGGGCGAGGGCGCCGCCCTGCTGGTGCTGGAGGCGCCTGCCGACGCGGCGGCCCGCGGCGCCCGCGTCCGCTCGGTCCTGACCGGCCGCGCCTCCACCACCGACACCAATACCCTGACCTCGCCCGACCTGACCGGCGCCGGCGCCATGCGGGCGATCGACAACGCCCTGGCCCAGGACGGCGGCACGGCGGCCGACATCGCCTATGTCAACGCCCACGGCTCCGGCACCCCGGTGAACGACGCCATGGAGGCGCAGGTCTATGCCGGGATGTTCGAGAAGCACCGGCCGGCGATCTCCTCCACCAAGGCGGCGTTCGGCCACACGCTCGGCGCCACCGGCGCGATCGAGGCGGGCATCGCGATCCTGGCGCTGGAGCGCGGCGAGGCGCCGCCGACCTCCGGCCTCGCCGCCGTCCACGAGGACTGGAGCCGCGCCGCCGTGGTGCTGCCGGGCCGGCCGGCGCCGCTGCCGCCCGGCCGGGCGGCCCTGAGCGTCACCTACGGGTTCGGCGGGGCCAACGTGGCGCTGCTGTTCCGCCGGCCGGAGGCGTCGCCGTCATGACCCGCCCCTTCCCGCACAGGACCATCGCCGTCACCGGGGCGAGCGGCTTCGTCGGAAGCGCGCTGGTCTCCTCCTTCCTGCTGGGCGGCGAGCCGCTCCGCATCCTGTCGCTGGCCCATGACGATCCCGACGGCAGCCGGGTCCGCCAGGCGGTGTCCAAGGCTCTGGCCGGCTTCAACGGCTCCCCCGGCCTGGTCGAGGCGATCGAGCCGGTCGCGATCGACCTGACGCGGGCCGAGGCCGCATCGGAGATCCTCGCCGGCATCGAGGCCGACGAGCTGTGGCACGTTGCGGCCCACATGAGCTACGACCCCTTGCGGATCGCCGAGGCCTTCGCCTTCAACGCGGTCGGCACGACGCGGCTGATGCGCGCGACGGGCCGGATCGGACGGTTCTACTTCGTCTCGACCACCGGCGTCGCCGGGCCGGGCGACCGGGATTCCGCCGGCTGCCTGGTCCCGGAGCGGCCGCTGGAGGATTTCGAGGCGATCAACCCCTACACCGTGTCGAAGACCATGGCGGAATACATGCTGTGGCACGTCTCGTCCGAGACGGGGATCCCGCTGACCGTGCTGCGGCTCGGCTCGGTGATCGGGCACAGCGTCACCGGCTGGGTCAACGACACCCGCTACGGCTATTACTCCTATCTTCAGGCGTTCAAGCGGTTCCTCGGCCGCGAGCCGGCGTTCCACGTGGACATCGATCCGGAACGCACCTTCCCGGTGATCCACATCGACCACATGGGCGACCTGTGCGCCCGGCTCCGCCGCCGCGCGGAACCCGGGGACCGCGAGGTCTTCCACATCTGCGACACCGGCCTGATGACCGTGGCCGAGCATTTCCGGACCTTCGAGGAGGTCACCGGCGGACGTATGCGGATCGCCTACGGACCGGGCGAGAAAAGCTTCAACCAGGTCTTCAACAAGGTGAACGCCGACAACAACCGCTTCATGGGCACCCGGCACAGCTTCGACATGCGCCGGCTGGCGGAGGCGGTCGGCGATCTCCCGAGGCTCGAAAGGAGCGGCCTGGAGGCCGTGATCACCGCCTATGTCAACTCCTGACAATCCCCTGTCCGACGCCGAGCCGGGCGTCGTTCCGCGCGACTGGCCGATCGACCGGGTGGTCGAGCGCGAGCCGGGCCGGAAATGCGTCGCGCTGAAGTACCTGTCGTTCAGCGACCCGATCTTCACCGAGCATTTTCCCGGCATGCCCATCTATCCCGGCTCGATGGTGCTGAACAGCGTGTTCGCGACCGCCCGGGCGATGATGGAGGGCGGCCCGGCGGCCTGGCGGGTGGCCGGCGTCAAGCGCGCCAGCTTCCGCCGCCCGAGCCTGCCCGGGCGGATCCTGACGATCACCACGTCGATCGCGCCGGACGGGCCTCCCGGCTCGGCCGCGGAGGTCCGCTACACCGTCGGCGACGGCGAGGGCACGCCGCTCGGCAACGGCTCGATCCTGCTGGCGGAGGGGACGCCATGACCGCGCCGGCCGTCAACCCCGAGAGCATGCCGGCGCGGCTCGCGATCGTGACCGGCGGCAGCCGCGGCATCGGGCGGGTGCTGGTCAAGTCGCTGGTCGAGGCCGGGTACGACGTGCGTTTCACCTTCCGGACCAGCGAGGCGGAGGCCCGCTCCCTGGAGGAGGAACTGCCGGGCCGCTGCCGGGGCTCCGGCGTGGACGGCACCGACGCCTCCGCCGTCTCGGCCTTCGTCGGCTCGGTCCAGGCGGAGGGGCCGGTCTCGCTGCTCGTCAACAATGCCGGCATCACGCGGGACAACCTGGTGGACCGGGTCGGCGCCGACGAGGTCAGCTCGGTGATCGACAACAACCTGTGCGCCACCGTGCATTTCTGCCGGGCGGTGCTGCCGCAGATGCGGCGCGTCCGCTACGGCGACATCGTCAACATATCCTCGCTGGCCAGCGGCAACGTCCGCCCGGGCAACGCGATGTACGGCGCCTCCAAGGCCGCGGTGGAACGCTTCGGCCAGTCGCTGGCGATCGAATGCGCGCGCTCGAACATCGCGGTCAACACGGTGGCGCCGGGCTTCGTCGAGACCGAGCTGACCGCCGGCTTCCTGGACGGGCCGGCGCGGCGCGACCTGCTGTCGCGCATCCCGCTGCGCCGCCTGACCACGGCGGACGAGGTCGCGGACGCGGTGCTGATGCTGGCGGCGCGCCGCCCGCTGCTGATCGGCGTCACCCTGCCGGTCGGCGGCGGCGCGCATATCGTCTGCTGAGGCAAACCATCCGGGACGGATTTCAAGATACGGGCTTGATACAGGAAAGAACGGGAAAATGACGGGAATGATGGCCGGCAAGGCCGGGCTGATCGTCGGGGTCGCGAACCAGCGGTCGATCGCCTGGGGCATCGCTCAGACCTTGCGGAACCAGGGGGCCACGATCGGCCTCACCTATGCGAACCCCCAGATCGAGAAGCAGCTGAGGGGACTGGCCCCGCGCCTGGGCGTCGAGTTCCTGGCGCCGTGCGACGTGCGCGACGACGACCAGGTCAAGGCCGCCTGCGACGCCTTCGCCGAGCGCCACGGCGGCATCGACTTCATCGTCCACGCCGTGGCCTTCGCCCCCGGCGACGAACTGGCCAACGGCTTCATCAACACCAGCCGGGCGGCCTTCGAACTGACCATGGACGTCAGCGCCTATTCGCTGGTCTCCCTGTGCCGGCACGCCCGGCCGCACTTCAAGCCGGGTGCCGGCGTGCTGTCGCTGTCCTACCTGGGATCGGAGCGGGTCTGCGTCGGCTACAACCTGATGGGCGTCGCCAAGGCCGCGCTGGAATCCGCGGCCCGCTACCTGGCCGCCGACCTGGGGGCCGACGGGGTCCGGGTCAACGTGATCTCGGCCGGCCCGGTGCGCACCCTGGCCGCGCTGGGCCTGCCCAACTTCCGCGAGATGCTGGAGAAGCGGGCCAGCCAGTCGCCGCTGCCCTACAACGTCTCGCTGGAGGACATCGGGAATTCGGCGCTGTTCCTGCTGAGCGACATGTCGCGCTCGACCACCGGCTCGGTCGTGTGGGTCGATGCCGGCTACAACATCATGGGCTCCTGGAGCGAGGCCGACGCCCGGGCGGGTGCGGCATGACGCGCTTCCTGGCCCTGTGCGGCGAGCAGCGGGAGGAGGACGGCGTGTTCACCGCGCCGTTCCGGCCGGAAAGCTACGCCGTCCTGCACGACCCCTCCTTCGCCGGCCCCGGCATCCCGCCCTACTTGGTGGTCGAGGCCATGGCCCAGCACGCCTGCCGCGCCAGCTCGGCCGTCCTGTTCGACGGCCGGCGCACGGTTCCGGCCCAGGTCTCCGACCTCGGCCTGGCGCCCGTTCCCGAGGGGCGCCGGTACCGGCTGGTCGCCACGGTCGGCGGCCGGGGGCAGTTCGGTTCCGTCCGGTGCGAGCTGATCGATCCCGACGGCGCCGTGGTCGCGTCCGGGCACTTCACCACCTCGGCGATCGAGCCGCGGCCGGCCGCCGCTCCGGATCAGGCGGGGGTGGCGGCATGATCGCGACCCTGGGGGTGGCCGGAGCCCTGATCGGCACGCTGCACGGCTTCGGCCCGGAGGGGCTGGCGGCCATGGCGGCGGGCGGAGCCCTGGACCGGTCGGTCCTGCGCCCGCCCGCGCTGAAGGGCAAGGTGCTGGAGATCGATCCGGCGACCGCGCTGTCCGCCGCGGCCTGCGCCCGGCTACGGCCCTGCCTCGGCGGCGTTCCCGACCTGCGGATCGGCATCGTGGTCGCGAGCCGGATCGGCAACTACCAGATCCTCGGCAGCTTCTCGGGCAAGGTCCGCCGCGGCAGCCGCTCGCCGGTGCAGTTCTCCGGCTCCGGCTACAATGTCTGCGCCGGCGTCGCCGCGATGGCCGCCGGCGTCAACGGCCCCTCGCTCGCCCTGGCCGGGAGATCGGCCAACCTGGGCGACGCCCTGGGGATCGCCGCCTTCGACATGATGCGGGGAGACGCCGACGCCATGATCGTCGGCGCCGTCGCGGTCGAGGAAAGCGGCAAGGCCGGGGCCGGCGCCTTCCTGGCGGTGACCGCCCGGCCGGCCGCGGGAGCCCCGGTGCTCCGCCTCGGCGCCGACACGGAGAGCGAGCCGGCGCCGCTCCCGCTGCCCGGTTCCGCCGCCGCCCTGCTGCTCGCCCGCCTGCCGGAGCTGGCGCTTCCCTTCGCCCTGGCCTCGGCGCTGGAGGACGGCGCGTCCCCGCGTCCCGCGCGGTTCGATTTCCCCGACGCCGCCGCGGTCCGGCGGGTCGACCTGACACAGGCATGACGGAGTGTTTGACTATGCTTGAAGATCTCCTGGAGAGGACGGCGCCGGATCGATCCGCGTCGCCGGTCGAAGAGTGGTTCCGGTGGGCCCGCGGCAGCGAAAGCGTCGTGGTGGACCGGACCCGCTCCCCGTTCACGATCCACCGCCTGGCCGACCTGGTCGTCCAGGCGGACCTGGATGCCGAGAAGTGGCTGGCCCTCGGCGTGTCCGAGGGGACGCCGGTCATGCTGTCCTGCGGCACCAACCTGGTCTTCCTCCGCCACCTGCTGGCCCTGCTGCGGATCGGCGCGGTGCCGGTGCCGACCTCGAACCTGCTGCCGACCGCCAGCTACAACGCGGTGCGCGACCTGGTGAAGCCCGGCGCGGTCGTGGCGCCGTCGGCGCGGCTCCGGCATTTCTCCGAGATGGAGCATGCCGAGCACCCGTTCGGCGACGACACGGCGTTGCTGTTCGACCGCCGCTACCTGGCGCCCCGGCCGGAGCTGGCGGGCTGCCTGATCATCCTGTCCTCCGGATCGACCGGCGTGCCGAAGGCGGTGGTCCACCGCGCCGAGAGCGCCTTCCTGAACGCGCGGCTCCACGCGGAGTCGATCGAGTTCGAGCCGGGCGGACGCATGCTGCTGGCGCTGCCGGCCTATTTCTCCTACGGCCTGGTCGCCGGCGTGATCGCCACGATGCAGTCGCACAAGGACATCATCCTGTCGGAGCAGCCGTTCTCGGCGGCCAACTGGTTCAAGGTCTGCGACGAGGAACAGGTCAGCCTGTTCGCGACCACGCCGTTCCAGCTCCGCAAGCTGCTGGCGGTCGGAAAGCGTTTCCCGGAGTCCCTCAGGAAGCTGACCATCGGCGGCGACCGGGTGATGCCGGCCGACCTGGAGGCGCTGCGCCGGGTCTATGACGGCAAGATCTACCTGACCTACGGCCTGTCCGAGGCCGGCCCCCGGGTCTTCACCAACCTGCTGGGCGACGACCGCACCCTGTGGAGCACGGCCGGCCGGCCGATGGAGGGGATCGAGGTCGCGCTGCACGAGCCCGAGCACCGCGACGGCCTGGAGATCGGCGAACTGCTGGTGAAGACGCCGACCGCCATGCTGGGCTATCTCGGGGAGTCCGGCTTCGTGCGCGACGACTTCGTCCGGCCCGCCGGCCTGGGCGGGGAATGGCTGCGCACCCACGACGTGTTCATCCGCGACCCGGCCGCCGGCACCCTGCGGTACCTGGAGCGGCGGAAGAAGGTGATCGTGTCGGGCGGCGAGAAGCTGTCCGCCGGCTATATCCGCGAGATCCTGCTTCAGCACCCCCTGATCGCCCAAGCGGTTGTGAGTCCCAAGCCGGACCGCGACCTGGGCGAGGTTCCCGTGGCCGACATACAGGTGCAGATCGGCGCGATCGAGCCCACTCCGGCCGAATTGACGCAATGGTGCCGGCAGCGCCTGCGGCTGATAGAAATTCCCCGCGATTTCCGCTTTACCGACGCTCTCAAGGTCGTCAACAAATAGGAACTGCTGCCATGCCGGCACCGATACTCCAACCCTCCGAGGAAAATTTCGCCATCGCGGCGCGGTGCGTCGCCGAGGGCGGCGTCGTGATAGCGCCGAGCGACACCAACCTTGCGCTGACGCTCGATCCCTGGAACGACGACGCGATCCGCCGGGCGTTCGAGATCAAGCGCCGGCCGCCGACCCAGGCGCTGACCCTGTTCGTCCGCGAGCCGGGCGACTGGCGGACCTATGCCGACATGGCCGACACGGGGCCGGTGGACCGGGTGGTCGGGCGGTTCTGGCCCGGCCCGCTCAACATCGTGGTGCCGCGGAACGCCGCCGTGCCCGACACCATCGTGCGCGGCGGGCCGACGGTCGCGATCGGCTGCATCGCCAACCCGGTCCTGCGCGGCCTGCTGTCCTACCTGAAGCGGCCGGTCGCCATGACTTCGGCCAACCTGTCGGGGCAGGCGGACGGCGTCCTGGTCGACCTGGAGCTGGCGCTCGCCCAGGTGGGCGACGCGGTGGACTACATCCTGGCGGGGGGAGCGGACGGCACGACGAAGTCGAGCACCATCGTCGACCTGTCCGGCCCGCCGCGCATCCTGCGCCAGGGCGACATCTCGGCCGAAGACCTGGGCGCGGTCCTGCCCGGCCTGCAAGCCGCCTGACCGGAGAGCCAGCCATGACGACGGAGTCCCCCAAAGCCTCGCGCACCCTGCGCTTCGCAGCACTCCTGGCCGCCGTCGGCATGGCCGGAAGCGTCGCCTTCTACTGGTGGGTGCTGCGGCCGCCGCGCAGCATCCAGGCCTTCGTCAATACCGGCGTCACGGTGGTGCGGGCACCGATCGCCGGCCGCCTCGACCTGGACCCCGAGGTGCGCGTCGGCCGGTCGGTCGAGGCGTCGGACACGCTCGGGATGATCGAGAGCCACGTGGAGAACCCGCTGGTCTCCCAGCTCCTGGTCCAGGAGCGCCAGACCGAGGCCCTGGTCGCGACGCTTGAGCAGCAGCTCGCCGGGACGAAGCTCCGCATCGAGGCGCGGCAGCAGCTGGTCGCCCGGTTCACCCGGGAGAACGAGGAGCAGAAGCGCCTGCAGGAGCGCTATTACCGCTCGCAGATCAACACGGTCCGCGAGGAGCTCCGCCGCGCCGTGGTCGGCGCCGAGGTCGCCGCCTCGGAGGTGCGCCGGACGGAGAAGCTGTACGAGCGCGGCGTCTCCAGCGGGGTGGCCCTGGAGCGGGTCGTGGGCACCGGCCGCGAGGCCAACGCCAACGTGAGCGCGCAGAAGGCGCGGCTGGCCCAGTTCGAGGCGGGGCTGGAGGCGTCGGCCGCCGGTCTCCAGCTCGACGGGCCGCGCACCCTGAGCGAACCGGAAAGCCGGCTCCGCGACCTGCACACCGAGCTGGTCGACCTGGAGCAGGCGGGAGCGGACACGGAGCGGCGGCTGGACGGCGCCCGCCGGGAGTTGGCCGTGGTGCGCGAGCAGCTTCTCAGCCAGCAGCGGACCCCGGTCCGGTCGCAGAAACCCGGCGTCATCTGGTCGGTCGAGGCCCATTCCGGCGAGAACGTCCCCGCCAACGGCGGGATCGCCCAGCTGGTGGACTGCCGCGACGTCTGGGTCGAGGCCTTCTTCGACGAGGCCGACACGGCCCGGATGGGGATCGGCGACCCGGTCGCGGTGAAGCTGCTCTATGGCGACAGGACGTGGCCCGGCAAGATCGAAACCCTGCGGGCCGGTGCCGGCCGGGTCACCGTCGGTCAATACGTGGTCGATCCGCCCCCGGAGATCGCGCGGCGCCAGCTTCCGGTGCGGGTCATGACGGCCCGGGTCAGGGTGGACTGGGGAACCGACCTGGCGCCCGAGAAATTCTGCTTCGCCGGAAGCAGCGTCGAGGTCGTGCTGCGGTGACCGGGTCCGGCGCCATGCGGCGGGACGTCCTGCTGTTCATCTCGTACCGGGTCGTCTCGCGGCTCTATTTCCAGCTCCCGGTGCTGTTCCTGCACCTGCACATGGTCCAGATGGGCCTGTACAACACGATAGCCCTGCTGGTCGTCTACGGCCTGGTCACCACGGTCACGGCGACCCTCGGCACCGCCCTGCTGCGCCACATGAGGCAGAAGGCCGTCGTGGCGCTGGGCGAACTGATGAAGGGCGCCGGGCTGTTCCTGGTGATCCTCGGGACGGGTGTCGGCAGCACGGATTTCTGGACGGTGATGGCCGCCCAGGTGATCGGCGGGACCGGGTTCAGCCTCGCGATCTCCACCGATTCCAGCCTGCTGCGGACCGTGACCGCGGCCGGCGGCAACGACCTGTTCATGCGCGTCCAGAGCCGCTCGCAGAGCCTGATGTTCATCGCGACGCTGGTGGCGGGCTGCATCGGCAGCATCCTCTACGATTACGAGGCGCACTGGCCGTTCTACGCGGCGCTTGCCACCAACCTGCTGTCGGCGGCGCTGATCTTCGCGATCCGGGAAGAAAAGGCGGCGCCGGCCGCCGCCGGGGCGCCATCCGCCCCGGTGAGGCTGCGGCCGGACCCGGACCAGGCGTTCTGGATGGATTTCTACGCGCTGTCGCGGGCCTTCACCATGGCCCCGTTCGTGGGCTTCCTGCCGTTCTTCTTCATCATGCTGGGCGTCGATCCGTTCCTGTTCGGCTCCGTGCTCGGGCTGTTCACCATGGCGGGATTCATCGCCGCCCTGTACTGCAACGCCTTCCTGAAGCGATTCGGGCTGAACGCGCTGATGGGCGTCACGATCGGCTGCATGCTCGGGTCCATGTGGCTGTTCGGCTTCAGCGACTGGTTCGCCCGCCAGGGGGTGGACTATTTCCTGGTCGGCCTGGCCGCCATCGGCCTGCTCGGTCTCGGTTCCGGCGGCGTGCGTCCCGTGACCATGGGCAACATCCGGATGGGGGCGCTCGGTCCCCAGGAGCGCATCCTGCTGCTGTCCACCATGGAGCGGAACTTCGGCATCTGCAACGCGGTGCTGTTGGCAGCGGGGGGCTTCCTGCTGGTCGAATACGGCTTCGGGACCCTGATGATCGCGCTCAGCGCCAGCTACGTGGTGCTGGTCGCGGCCCTGCTCATGAAAAATAATTTGATAGCGAACAAAGTGATCGAGCCGGTGAGCCGGTGAGCCGGTGAGCCGATGTCGCTGAAACTCTATAACCAACGTATACACCCGCAGGTGAAAGCACTTCACCTGAAGAGAGAAATTATATAGGCCGTGACTCCGGGACGTGCCGTAACTGCGCTCCGGCATGAACTTTCTTGACACAGGAAAGGAAACTACCTGATCTGTATGCAGTTAATACTTGTCGAGGCAGGCTCGACCTGCTAAGCGCAACGGACGGCCGGCTGCGGAAAGGGACCATGCAATGGAAATGAACAGACGCGCAACACCCGCTTCCGTCGATCCAGATCCCACGGGGAGGGACACATCGGCGTCCCTGGTCCGCTAGCCTCGATCCGGTCCGTCCGGGATATGGTCACTTACCGGCGCAAGGTTCGGCGCTCCGCTTCTCTCTACTTGCGGCCCAGATGAAACTTCCACACCGCCTGCTTGCGGTCATCGCGCTAGCGCTTCTTCCGATCTCGGCGCTTCAGATCTTCAACGCGCTGCAGCGCGAGAAGCAGCAGACCGAGCAGACCTACGCCGAAACCCAGCGCTTGCTTCAGCTGATCGAGGACGAGCAACGGGGAACCGTATCGGGGATCCAGCGAATCCTCGCGACGCTGCGCCAGACCCCCGAAGTCGCGCAGGACGGTGCCGGCACGTGCCAGTCCCTGATGGACCGGCTTCGGGCAGAATATCCGCCCTACCTCGACATCTACGTGACGGACCGCCGGGGAACAGTCACCTGCGCCTCCGACCGTAAGGCGCTGGGAGTCGATGTCTCCTTCCGGGCCCATGTCCGGACGGCGCTGGCGGGCGGCGACTTCTTCATCGGGAACCATATCGTCACGCGCACGACCGGGCGGCATGCCCTGCCGTTCTCCCTGCCGTACCGGTCCTTCGACACCGGCGAGGTATCGGGCGCGGTGATAGCGCTGCTCGATACCGCCTGGCTGGAGTCGTACTTGGCCGGGAAGCCTTTGCCGCCGTCGGCGGTCCTCACCGTCGCCGACCGGGAAGGCACCGTCATCGCCCGCGTCCCGCACCGGCAGGAGGCCATCGGCAGCAAACTGCCCGCTGGCTTCCTGGATCTGCTGGACCGCGGCGATGCCGGGGTGGAGCGGGTGCGGGGATCGGACGGCCTGGTCAGGCTGGTCGCCTTCTCTCCCGTCGGGAACAGGCTCGAAGGGCTGTTCATGTCGGTCGGCATCGACGAGGAGGCGGCCCTCGGCGACATCCGGCGGGGCCGGGACGGAGCGCTGGCCCTGTTGGCCGTGATCGCCGCCTGCACCGCCGCCGCCATCCTCTGGATCGGGCGTTGGTACATCGAGGACCCGGCGGCCCTGCTGGCCGGCGCCGCCGATCGCTGGCGGTCCGGCGATCTCACGGCGCGGGCCGCCGTGCCGGCCACGGCGGTGGAGTTCGCCGAACTCGCCGAGGATTTCAACGCCATGGCCGATTCCCTCGATGCCCGCGGCAGGGAGCTCCGGGCCAGCGAGGGACAGCACCGGGCGGTGTTCGAGACGGCCGTGGATGCCATGGTGGTGATCGACGAGCAGGGCACCATCCACGGCTCCAACCCGGCCGCCGCCAGGATCTTCGGCTATTCCGGGGCGGAGATGCTGGGCCGGAACGTTGCCATGCTGATGGCGGGCGAGGATCATGCCGGCCATGACGGCTATCTGGGGAACTACCTGCGGACAGGAGTCCGCCGCATCATCGGTATCGGCCGCGAGGTCGAAGGGCGGCGGAGCGACGGTTCCCTGTTCCCGCTGGAACTGTCGATAGCCGAATGGCGGGGCCTCGACGGCGGGCGCTACTTCACCGGGATCATGCGGAACATCTCGGCGCGCCGCGCCGCCGAGCGCGAGGTCGAGGAGGAGCGCAGCCGGCTGCGCCGCGTCATCGAGAACGCCCCCTTTCCCGCCATCGTCCATGCCGACACCGGCGAGGTGCTGCATGTGAGCCGGGCCTGGCTCGACATCACCGGCTACACCCGCGAGGATCTCGCCACTATCGGAGCCTGGGCGGAGCGGGCCTACGGCGAGGCCCGCAGCACGACGATGGCCGACATCGACCGCCTCTATGCGCTCGACCGGCCGGTCGACGAGGGCGAGTACGTGATCCGCACGGCCGAGGGAAACAAGCGCATCTGGGCGTTCCGGTCGGCGCCGGTCGGCGGCGACTCGTCGGGCCGGCGGCTGGTCGTCAGCATGGCGGTTGACATCACCGAAAGGCGGGACAGCGAGGAGCGGCTGAAGCTGCTGATGCGCGAGGTCGACCACCGGGCGAAGAACGCGCTGATGGTCGTCCAGTCCATCGTCCAGCTCTCCCGGTCGGAGGATCCGGTGCGCTTCACCGAGGCCGTGGAGGGCCGGATCCAGGCGATGTCCCGGGCCCATTCCCTGCTCGCCGCCGCCCGCTGGTCGGGCGCCGATCTCCGCCATCTGCTGATGGAGGAACTGGCCGCCTATGGCGGGGGCGACAGGCTGGTGCTGGAAGGACCGCCCGTCTCGATCCGGCCGGAGGCGACCCAGGCCGTGTCCCTGGCTCTGCACGAGCTGACGACCAACGCCGTCAAGTACGGCGCCCTGTCGGACGGCGAGGGTCGGGTGCGCGTCTCGTGGGCCCTTCCAGAGCCGGAGGAGATCCTGTGCATCCGGTGGGAGGAGGTCGGCGGCCCGGCGATCGACGGCGTGCCCGCCCACGAAGGCTTCGGCTCCGTTCTGCTGCGCCAGGTCGTGGAATCGCAGCTGGGCGGGATACTCGAGATGGACTGGCCCGCGGAAGGCCTGTCGTGCCGGATCTGCCTGCCCGGCGATACCTGGCAGGCGGTCGGGGTGAGCGAGATCGCGCAGCCGGCCGGCGTGCCCGTAGCAACCGGTCCGGCCACCCATGCCGGCCGCCGCGTCCTGGTGGTCGAGGACGAGGCCCTGACGGCGATGGCGATCCAGCTTCTGCTGGAGGACGCCGGCTACGCGGTGCTGGGTCCCGTCGGACGGGTCGAGGACGCGCTCGACCTGCTGCGGTCCGGCCCGCCCGATGCCGCCGTCCTGGACGTCAACCTGTTCGGCGCCACGGTCGATCCGGTGGCGGCCACCCTGGAGGGCATGGGCGTGCCTTTCCTGTTCTGCACCGGCTACCACAACGGCGGCACCGCCGGCGAGCGCCATCCCAGGGCCCCGGTGCTGGGCAAGCCGGTCAACGCCAACAACCTGCTGGCCGCGGTCGGCAGCCTGATCTCGGGAGAGGCGCGGGCCGGCCCGGCCGGGGGGTGAAGCCCCCTCTCACCCCAGCGGCGCCGCTCCCGCGGGGATCGCGCGCGGCTTCGGCACCAGCTCCTCGTAGACCATGTCGACGTTCCGCACCATGTGTTCCAGCCGGAAGCGGTCCAGGTCCTCGACCGCGGCGCGCCTCAGCGATTCGGCGGTGTCCGGATCGGTCAGCACCCGCAGCAGGGCGTCGCCCAGCGCCTTCGCGTCCTGCGGCGGCACCAGCAGCCCGGCCTTGCCGTGGTCGAGCAGTTCCGGCACGCCGCCGACCTGGGTTCCGATGATCGGGGCGCCCAGTTCGCGCGCCTCGATCAGGACCAGCGGGAAGCTGTCCAGCCGGGACGCCAGGACGAACACGGCGGCCTTCCGCATATAGGCCTGGAAGTCGCTGCGGAAGCCGGTGAAGTGGATGCGGGACGTGCTCCCCAGCGAGGCGGCTTGGCGCTTGAACTCCGGCAGGTCCGGTCCGTCGCCGACCAGGTACAGGTTTGCGCCGGGGACCTTGTCCGCGATCGCCTCGAAGGCGGCCAGGAGCTCCGTGATGCCCTTGCGCTGGAACATGCCGGCGACGGTCACGATCGCGGGCTGGGCCAGTTCGACGGGATCGGCCGCCGTGCCGGAGGCGCCATAGGCGGAATAGCGCGGGCTGCCGATCACGGCGTTCTCGACGAAGCGCATCCGCCGCGCCGGCAGGCCCAGCCGGATGAACTCGTTGCCAACGTCCCGGCTGACCGCGATCGTGCGGTCGGCGATCCGCATCACCAGGGAGCTGCGCTGGTGCAGGCTGTGGAGATGGCCGACCACCGAATAGGAGTGGAAGGGCTTCGACAGCGTCGCCAGCACCGTTCCCGTCATGTTGTGGCAATGCACGATGTCGGGCTTCCGCGCCGCCACGATGCTGTTGAAGCGGTACAGCGCCTTCGGGACGTTGCCGGCCGTCCGCTTCTGGTCCAGCACCTGGTGATCGATGCCGCGGCTGCGCAGCAGGGTCTCGTACTCGCCGCCGCCGGAGACGACCGTGACCTCGTGGCCCGCCATCGCCTGGCCGCAGGCCAGGTCGAGGGCGGCGTTGATGATGCCGTTGCCAAGGTTTCGGACATCGTTGAGAACGTGGATTATCCGGTACATCGGTTCAGTCCTGATCTGTCGCTCAATAGGCGTTGCGGTCCCCGAAGACGCAGCCGGCGGTCTTCAGGAGGATCTTGATGTCGAGGGCCAGCGACCAGCCGTCCATGTAGCGGAGGTCATGGTCGACCCGGCCGCGGGCATGGTCGAGGCTGTCCACCTCGCCGCGGAAGCCGCTGATCTGGGCCAGCCCCGTGATGCCGGGCTTGACCCTGTGCCGGCGCGCGTAGTGGGGCACGGCCTCGTGGTAGAGCTGGTCGCCCACCCTCATGGCGGTCGCGTGGGGCCTCGGGCCGACCAGCGACATCGTCCCCATGAAGACGTTGAACAGCTGCGGGATCTCGTCCAGGCTGGACTTGCGCAGGAAACGGCCGACCCGGGTCACGCGGGGATCGCCCTTGGTGGTCCGCTGGGCTCCGGTCACGTCCTGCCTGTGGACATACATCGACCGGAACTTGAGGACGGTGATCTCCTCGTTCTGGAAGCCGAAGCGCCGCTGCCGGAAGAAGACGCCGCCCGGGCTCTCCAGCGCGATCGCGGCCGAGATCAGCCCGAACAGGGGCAGCAGCGCCAGGATCAGCGCGCCCGAGCCGAGAATGTCGAGCGCCCGCTTGGCCAACTCGTCCCAGTTCCGCACCGGCTTGTCGCGCACCTGGACGGCGAGCCATCCGCCGAACCGGCTGAGCGTCGCGTCCGCTCCGGCCGGCAGGTCGGCTCGGCCGAGCAGCCGGATGTCCGCGGCCATGCCGTCCAGCAGCCCCAAGACCCGTTCGGCGCCGGCGCTCGCGGCCGGCGAGTTCTCGATCAGGACGGTGCGGACGCGGTGCCGCACGCACCAGGAACGCAGGTTGCCGATGCCGCCGATGAACGGGGTTTCGCTCTCCCGGTCGATCTCCGACGCGGGATCGAAGGTTCCGACGACCTGGAACCCGCCCGTCGCCCGGGCGCCGATATAGGCGTTCATCTCGCGCACGAAACCGGGGGAGCCGATGAGCACCGTCCGGCGCCGCAACAGGGGCTGGAAGCTGGCCTTGCCGGCGAACCAGAGGAGCAGGCACCGCCATCCGACGAACAGCCAGACCGCCAGGGCGAACCAGGACGCCAGGACCGGCACCGTCAGGTGAGCCGGCCACGAGATCGACCAGACGAGGGCGAAGGTCAGGGCGATGCCCATGGCCAGCGCCGCGACGGTGCGGGCGACCTGACGGACCAGGCTTCCCAGCCGGTGGGGCGCATGCGACCGGAGCATGCGGGCGCACAGCATGAAGACCAGCAGGTTGATCGCCAGCGTCGCTATCTCGGCCGAGACCAGGGACTCGCTTCCGTGAAGCAGGTGGCCCAGCGTGAAGACGGACGCGCCGGCGATGACGGTCGCCAGACAGTCGCAGACGGCGATCACCTCCGTGGTGAAGGACGTGTGGTCGACACCGGAGGAGGGGTGCTGCACGGGGCTGAACTGGTCGGCTTCAGCCTTGCCGTGTGGGTAAAGGAGAGACATGCATGCTCCGCATACGATAAAGGCGGCGTGCCTGCAGATTTAACGTAAGAAATGGGAAAAAAAACGAGTGCGAAGGGAGCGCCGGTTAATAGTGATGGTTGGACCGCCGGGTTAATACCGCCGAAGTCCCAACGGCATGCCGTGTCGGCAATCGGAACAGGGAACCTCTCGAACATCATCCGAAAAAGATCTGGGCAGGCCAGCAACTTTCCTGTTCGGCGCGTTTGTTGCCGAGAAGGCGTGAACACTACCGGGGCTTGGTCCCGGGGGAAGGTGTACCCCTGGCAGATGCAAACTAGATCGGAGGGAATGGCCCTAATTTCCTAAAATTTAATATGTGCTGATACAAAGGCTCCGTAGCGGGTTCCGCCGATTGCGCCTAGGCTTGTGGAATATGTGTGACATAGCCGTTCCGCGGCGCGCCGGCAGGCGCATGATAACTTGGGACATCGAACATGGGCAGCGCATCGATCACACTGCTTGCAGTCACTTACCTGGCGGGGATCTTCTGGTTCGGCCTGGCGCAATGGATGGCGATCGAGCTGGACGGCGAGCGCCGGGTCCGCATTTCCATGCGGTTGATCCTGGCGCTCGTCTGGCCGCTGACGATCCTGATCGCCGCCGCGGCCGTCCTGGCCCGCCAAGTGTCGGAACATCACGAGCCGGCCGAGCGTCTCTCCGCCGGCGCCGCCCCCGAGGCCACCACCGCGCCGGACGCCCTGGTCCGCATCTTCACCCCCCGCGACGCGGCCCGCTGAAGGCCCTGCCGGCGGGTATGCTGAAGTATTCAGGGCAGCGTTCCCATCATTCATCGTCGTGCCCGGACTTGATCCACGGCCGTCCGGCACGGTGATTGCTCATCAACCCCAAGCTGATGCTCAGGATACTTCATCTTCCCACTATCGTCATGCCCGGACTTGATCCGGGCATCTCCAGCCACGGAGCCCCGGTGAGACCTGTGAGACGATGGCCGGATCAAGTCCACGGCTGTCCGGCACGGTATTTGCTCATCAACCGTTGGGAACGTTACTAACGATCGTTTTCTCTTCCGGTTCGTCATCCGCGGGCTTGACCCGCGGATCTCAAGGCACGGAGGCTCCGATGCTTCCTGTGAGAGATGGCCGGATCAAGTCCGGCCATGACGAAAATGGAGTAATTTTACCTGAGACCAACCCTTTCGCAGCACAAGCAATCGGGGTGCCGGACAGCCGTGGATCAAGTCCGGCCATGACGAAAAAGGGGTGGTTCCGCCTTGAGTTCAGGCTTGTGAGCAGTACGCAACAAACGTGCTGGACAGCCGTGGATCAAGTCCGGGTATGACGAAAAGGGGGCATTCTTGCCCATAGCCGAGCCTTTTGAGCAAATAGCAAATACCGTGCCGGGCCGCTTTGGACCCGGCCCGGTCCTCACTTGTCGAGCCGCAGGTTGCTCAGCTGCGATCCGATCTGCTGGAAGATCCCGCGCAGTTCGGCCGAGGTCGGCGAGTTGAAATAGTAGGTCGGCTGCGAGGCGCAGGAGCGGTACAGGCTCTTGGTGGTCTCGCTGGTGACCATCAGCGTGATCGTGTAGATCGTTATCCTCTTGGCCTTCATCGCCGCGCACAGGTCGGTCATCCGGCTGTTGATGCGGGACGTCGCCTGGCTCGCCGAGGTGGTGCCGAGCCGCCCTTCCGACAGCCGGCCATAGGCGGTGTAGTCGCCGGTCGGCGGCTTCGGGTGATCATACCATTCGTTGCTGCCGTCGGTCAGCAGCACCACGGCCTTGTCCACGTCGGGCGTGTCGTAGTCCAGCGGCAGGCCGGCGGGCGTCGGCCCGCCCCACAGCCCGCGCCACAGCGGCGACAGCGTGAACCAGCCGGCCTGGAGCCCGAGATTGCCCATGGTCCCGCCGCGGTTGACGCCCCGAAGCCCGTCGATGCGGCCGAGGATCTCCGCCTTGCTGTTGGACAGCGGAAGCACCGGCGGGCCGCAGCCGACGTTGGGTCCGGTCCGGTTGTTGTTGTCGGTGTAGGGCAGCGGGTCGTTGATCGGCGGCCAGTCGTTGTCGCCGCCGCCGGCATACAGCCCCAGGGTCGAGCGGTAGAGGAAGGCGGTGAAGGGGGCCGACGAGGGCGGCAGCTCGTCCGAGTCGTGGCTCGGCCGGGCCTCGACGCAGCCGCGCCAGGCGCTGGGCTGGTAGTCCGCGGCCCTCGGCGAGGCGGCGCCGAGCCAGCCCTGGCGGTCGGCGCCCAGGTTGACGGTCGCGGTATAGGGCACCAGCGAGATCCACAGCGTCCGGGACGTCTCGTTGCTGCCGAACAGGATGTTGACCAGGTCCTTCGCCGAATCCCGGAGCTGGCCGATCTTGTTGCTGCTCCACATGGACCCGGTGACGTCGAGCACCAGCGCCAGCTCCATGCCGCGCACGGTGCGCCGGACCTGGTTGCTGACCGACACCGGGACATGGTCGATCCCGAGCACCCGGATGAAGGTGGTCGGCAGCGTGGCGCTGGCCCTCACCACCATGGTCTCGTTGTCGGCGGCCACGGTGATGGTCGGGGCGCCGACCGTGGCGCCCAGGAAGTCCGGCGGGATATTGGCGTAGTAATACATGCGCACGTCGGCCGCGACGTTGGCGGTGGTCAGCACGCGCCCGCCCGCCAGCGCCGCGGCGTCGATCGCCGTGGTCATCCTGTTGTGCAGCATGTAGGCGCGGCCGAGATCGACCGCCACGCCGACGGCCCCGATCGCCGGGACCGCCAGGAGCGCCGTCATGACGGCGATGTTGCCGCGCCGGGTCCGCCGGGCACGCCGGCCGATGCGGCCGAACCGGCCCAGCCGGGAAGACAGGGTGCGCAGTAATGCAGCCATCTCAAAGGTCTCCGGAGGTCAGCGTTCCAGTTCGGTCAGGGTGCCGAAGCGCGGGCGGTAGACCGCCATCCGGCGCAGGTCGACCGCCTCGTCGGAGCCGGCCAGCCAGCCGATGCTGAACACGTAAGGGTGCAGGGTGTATTGGACCTCGACGAAAAGGACGCTCTCGCCGTAGCGCAGGGTGAAGCCGGCGGGCAGGGTCGCGGTGCCGCCGCCGCCGATCCCGCTGGCGGCGGAGGCGCGGCCGGACCGGCGCTGCCACATCACCACGGGCCCGCCGCCCTGGTCGGCGACGCAGGTGATGATCACCGCGCCGTTGCCGGCCAGGTCGAGCGGCCGGGCGATCTCGGCCGCCGCCAGGAACAGAACGCCCACTTCGTTGCCCTGGACGACGGTCATCCCGTCGCGCAGGCGGTCGAACTGGGTGCCGACGTCGGCCGTGCCCGAGGCCGCCCGTTCCAGCCTCAGCGCGGCCAGGGCGTAGCGGGTCATGTCGACCATGCCGACCAGCAGCAGGATCAGCACGGGAGCGATCACCGCGAATTCCAGCGCGGCCACTCCGCGCCGGCTGCCGATCGCGCTGCGGATGGTCTTGGCTGCTCCGGTCATGGCGGCGCCTCAGCTCCGGAAGGGTTCGTTGCGCACGACCACCCGCGCGGAATAGGCCAGCGGCGCGCGGGCGACCAGCCCGGCGACCACACCGGTCAGCGGCAGGCTCGTGTAGTTCAGCGTGTAGATCACCACCTGCCCGCCGACGCCCGCGCTGGAGGCGCCCTGGTCGGCGTCCCAGCGGCCGTTGCCGTTGACGTCGGTGAACGCTTCCCCGGCGTCGCAGATCCCGTTGCCGTCGAGGTCCCTGCAGGGTTCCGGGACGCCGATGCTGGCGAAGCCGTTGTAGGCCGTCATCTCGATCGTCAGCCGCGCCGGGTCGATCAGGCCCAGGCCGGTCTCGACCACCAGGTTGCGCAGCATCTCTTCCCGCGTCATGCCGGCCGGTGGGGCGGAGCCGGTCACGCCGGTGCGCGACGCCTTGCGGGCCGCCAATTCCAGCAGGTTCTGCACGGTCAGGGCATAGCTGAACTCGACGGTGGCGACGACCAGCAGCACCAGGAGGGGCGCCACCAGGGCGAACTCCAGGGCCGTGGTCCCCCGCCGCGACAGCGATCGTCCAAGCTTGCTCGGTCCCATGGCGTCGTTCCTCCGGCGCGGCTCAGGGCGCGTCCGGGCCGAGGTGCCGGACGGCGTCGTAGAAGGCCAGGTTGCCGCGCACGTCCTGCTCGCCCAAGTCGGTCCGGCCGAGCTGGGCGGCGCGGGCGGCGTCCCCCTTCAGCCCCGCGACCAGGGCCAGGTTCTGCCGCATCCGCGCGGAGCCCGCCGGACCGTCCACCAGCGGCAGCAGCAGCGCCTCGGCCTCGTCCAGCTGCCCGCTGAGCGCCAGGGACAGGGCCAGGTTGTTGATCGCCGTGCGGTTCCGCGGGTTGAGGTCGAGGGCGTTGCGGTACTGGACCTGCGCTTCCCCGTGGCGGCCCAGCGTGTCGAGCGCCACGCCCAGCCCGACCCGGGCGCGGGCGTCGTTCGGCGCCTGGTCCACCACGGCCCCGAACTGGACGACCGCCAGGTCCGGCTGGCGCAGCTGCATGGCGACCCGGCCCAGGCCCAGCCGGGCGTCGACGTTGAACCGGTCGGCGGCGATGGCGTTGCGATAGGCTTCCGCCGCCTCGTCGAACTCCTCCGCCCCGGTCAGCGAGTCGCCCAGCCCGACCTGGAGCGCCGCGTTGCCCGGCTGGCCCTCGGCCAGCGCGCGGTACAGCTTGGCCGCGTAGCCGTAGTTGCCGGCGGCGCGGGCGCTGTCCGCGAGCTTGAGCTGAAGGCGTCCCTTTTCGTCCAGCACGGTGGAAGCCGGCGCCGTCGCGACCGACGGGCGGGCGTCCATCCCGGTGCCGACGCAGGCCGAGGTCAGCAGGCAGCCGAGCACCAGGGCCAACGCGGCGGTACGGCGGGGAGCGGAGGGAGCGGTCATGGCGGGATGATCCTTCGGGAAAGCGGTCAGCGGGCGGCCAGGGTGGCGAGCAGGTCGAGCGCCGCCGGCCCGGCGACGACGATGAAGACGCAGGGCAGGATGAATCCCACCATCGGCAGGGTGATCAGCACGGGCAGCTTGGCGGCGCGCTCCTCGAAGCGGACCAGGCGCTCGCGGCGCATCTCGTTGGCGAGCACGCGCAGCGCCTGGCCGAGCGGCGTGCCGTAGCGCATGGTCTGGCTCAGGGTCGCGACCAGGCTGCGCAGGGTCTCCAGCTTCAGCCGGTCGGCCATGTTGGCGAGCGCCGCGTAGCGGTCGGGCAGCACCCGCATCTCCGCCGCGGTGATCGCCAGCTCCTTGCCCAGCTCGGGATGGGCCTGCTTCATCTCGCGGGCGACCCGCTCGAAGGCGATGTCCAGGCCCAGGCCGGCCTCGCCGCAGATCACCAGCAGGTCGAGCGCGTCGGGCAGGCCGCGCTCGATCGCCGCGCGCCGGTCGCGCACCAGCCGGGACAGCACGATGTCGGGCAGCCGCCAGCCGGCGAGCGCCGTGCCGGCCAGCCCGCCGAACAGCACCAGGGCCTGCGGCGCGACCGGCCGGGTCTCCAGCCACAGCCAGCAGAGCAGCGCCGCCGTGCCCGCCAGGGTCGCCTTGAGGCCGACGAAGAAGGCCGGGGCGCCCGGCTGGCCGTAGCCGGCCGCCGCCAGATGGCCGCGGATCAGCGCCATCTCGGCCTGCCCGACCAGCGGGCCCTTGGCCAGGGCGGCGCCGATCCGGTGGAGCAGGCCGGGCTGCCCGGCCGCCGGGGCGCCCGAGGCGGCCAGGGCCGACTGGCGCACCCGGTCGAGCCGGTCGTTCAGCCGCTTCCTGGCAAGCCCGGCCTGGAGGGCCGCGGCGGCGACCACCATCACCAGGAATGCCGATCCCAGCAGCAGGATGTCGAGCGGCTGCAGGGCCAGCGGCCCGAGCGTCAGCGCCGCGGGGGAGTCGGTGACGGCGTTCACGACAGGGCCCTCCGGATCAGCATCTTCATGGTGACCAGGCCGAGGGTCAGGCTGGTGGCGGCGGCGGCCAGCAGCAGCTTGCCCTGGGGGTCGGTGAACAGGCGCGTCAGGTAATCGGGATTGATGACGTACAGGCCGGCGCCCGAGACGAAGGGCAGGGCCGCCAGCACGTAGGTGGAGGTCCGCGCCTCCGCCGACAGCGCGTGGGCGCGCTGCCGGACGGCGCGGCGCTTGCGGATCACGTCGGCGAGGTTGTCCAGGGTCTCGGTCAGGTTGCCGCCGGTCTCGCGCTGGAGCACGACGGTGACCACGAAGAACCGGTATTCCGGCAGCCCGGTGCGGGCGGCCAGCGCCCACAGCGCGGTCTCCAGGTCGACGCCGACCGCCAGCTCGTCCACCACCCGCCTGAACTCCGGCCCGACCGGGGCCGGCAGCTCGGCGCTGACGATGCGGATGCCTTCGGTCACCGGGACGCCGGCCCGGACCGCGCGGACGATCAGCCCGATCGCGTCGGGGAACTGGTCGAGCAGGCGGTCGTTCACCGCGCGCCGGGCGCGGGTGAAGACGAGGCGCGCGCCGGCGACGGCGCCGGCTGCCGCGACGCCCAGCATGGCCGCCGACGGCAGCCCGCCGAAGGGTCCGGCCGCCCAGGCGCCGAAGGCGGCGGCCGCGATGCCGGTCGCCGCGGCGCGCGCCAGCAGCGGCCCGCGGGCGCCCGGCATCCGGGGGTCGTAGCCGAAGGTGCGGAACAGCGCCTGGCGGACCTGCGGCAGCCGGCCGTCCTGCTGTCCGAGCGTGATGCGGACCGGCTGGCCGGCGGCGGAGCGGGCCGGCAGGCCGCGGCTCCCCGCGTCGTGCAGGTCGGCGATGCGGCGGTTCAGCCGCCGCCGGCGGGTCTGCGCCGCGGCGAGCAGCGGCACCGTCGCGAGCAGGGCGGCGACGGTTCCCAGCAGAAGGTAATCGAGCAGTTCGAGATTGCCCATCGCGGTCGCCTCCTTACCCGCGGTCCTGGTCGATGGCGGCCATGTACGCGGTATCCAGTCCAAAGTATTCCAGACGATCCATGAAGGACGGCCTAACGCCTGCCGACCGGAAGGCGCCGCGGATGGTGCCGTCGCGGTTGTCGCCCTGGAATTCGAAGGTGAAGAGGTCCTGGGTCACCATGACGTCGCCCTCCAGCCCCGCCAGCTCCGAGACCTGGGTCACCCGGCGGACGCCGTCGCGCATGCGCTGGACCTGCACGATCAGGTGGACCGCGCTGGCGATCTGGTGGCGGACCGCGCGCGGCGGCAGGTTGACGCTGCCCATCATCACCATGTTCTCGATGCGGGCGAGCGCGTCGCGGGTGTTGTTGGCGTGGACGGTGGACATGGAGCCGTCATGGCCGGTGTTCATGGCCTGGAGCATGTCGAACGCCTCGGCGCCGCGCACCTCGCCGATGATGATGCGGTCCGGCCGCATCCGCAGGGCGTTCCGCACCAGGTCGCGCTGGGTGATCTGGCCGTGGCCCTCCAGGTTGGGCGGCCGGGTCTCCAGCCGGACCACGTGGGGCTGCTGGAGCTGGAGCTCGGCGGCGTCCTCGATCGTCACCACCCGCTCGCCGACGTCGATCATGCGCGACATGGCATTGAGCAGGGTCGTCTTGCCCGACCCGGTCCCGCCGGAGATGATCACGTTCAGCCGGGCGCGCGCGCAGATCTCCAGCACCCGGGCCATCGGCTCGGACATGCTGCGGTATCCGACCAGCGTCGCGAAATCGATGCGCCGGCGGGCGAACTTGCGGATCGAGATGCAGGTGCCGTCCAGCGCCAGCGGCGGCACCACGATGTTGACCCGGCTGCCGTCGGGCAGGCGGGCATCGACCATCGGGCTGGATTCGTCGATCCGGCGGCCGATGCCTCCGGCGATCCGCTGGGCGATGTTGAGCACGTGCTGCTGGTCGCGGAACCGCACGTTGGACAGCACCAGCTTGCCCTGCTGCTCGACGAACACCCGGTTCGGCCCGTTCACCATGATGTCGGTGATCCGGTCGTCCTCCAGCAGCGGCTCCAGCGGGCCGAAGCCCAGCATGTCGTGGACCAGCTCGGTGGCGAGCTGGGCCTGTTCCCGGCTGTTGAGCTGGAAGCGGTTCTCGGTCGCGATCTCGTCGATCAGGGATTCCAGCAGCGGGCGGAGGGCCGCCGGCTCCAGCCGCGACACGGCGGCGGGGTCGATCCGGTTCATCGCCTCGGTCCGGATGCCGTCGAGCGAGCGGGCGCGCGGCGACGCCGGGTCCGGCGCCGCCGGCCCCTCGACCGGCGCCAAGGCCGGCACAGGGACGGATGCCGGCGCCGGCACCGGCTGGGAAGCCGCGGGAAGCGGCCCCGACTTGCGGCCGAACAGGGCGTTCATCGCGCGGCCTTCCCGGAGCGGAACAGCCGGGCCAGCAGGCCGGCGGCGCCGTTCGCCGACTGGCCGGACACCGCCCCGGCCAGCCGGGAGATGTCGGACTTGAACGGCGCGCAGCGGCGGATCGCCGGCTCGCCCAGGGTCGCCGCCTCGACCAGCGGCTTGGGCCGGCATTCGATCGCGCAGTCGGCGGGCGAGCCCAGCGCGCGGCCGAAGTCGGCCTGCGACAGCGCGCCGGGCGCGCCGCGGCGGTTGTGGACTGTCAAGGTCTGGCGGGCCGTGCCGGATGCCTCGAAGGCGCCGCGCAGCCGAAGCGCGTCTCGGGCGCCCGCCAGGTTGCCGTCCGCGACGATGATCCGCAGCGCCGCGTGGTCGAGCACGGCGCGGGCCGTCTCCGACAGGCCGTGCGGCACGTCGACCACCACGTAGTGGTACTGGCCCCTCAGGCAGTCCAGCAGGTCCAGGACGGCGCGCGGGTTCTGGGCGACCGGCGGCACGATCGGCTCCTCGGTCGCCAGCACGTCCAGCCGGTCCGAGGCGGGCTGCATGGCGCGCTCCAGGAACAGGCCGTCGACCCGTTCCGGCGCCTCGATCGCCTCGCGCAGGCCGCGTCCCGGCTTCAGGTTCAGGTGCAGGGCGACCGTGCCGGTGTGGAGGTCGAGATCGACCAGCGCGATGCGGCGGCGGTCGATGTCGGCCAGGTAGGCCGCCAGGTTGACCGCGACCGTGGTGGCCCCGACGCCGCCGCGGGCACCCGTCACCGCGACCAGCTTGCCCTGGCGCCCGGTGTCCCCGCCGCGCCCGGCGGTCCCGGCGGCGCGGCCCAGCAGGGCCTCGACCTGGTCGGCCGGCAGCGGCTTGAACAGGTATTCGGCGACCCCCAGGCCGCGCAGGTTGCGGTAGAGCGCCACGTCGTTGCGGTCGCCGACCGCGACCACCGTGACGCTGGGCTCGCACACCTGGGACAGGGCCTCCATGGCGCCGATCGGCAGCTCGATCCCGCTGAGATCGACGATCAGCAGGTCGGGCGAGCGCTGGCGGGCCAGGTCGCGGGCCGCGGTGCGGACGTCGCCGCGCCGGACCTCGAACTCGCTGACCAGGAGCTGGGCCGCCGCCTGCCGCAGCGCCGTCTCCGTCGCGGCGTCGGTGACGTAGGCCACGACCTTGCCGCCGCGCTCGGCGGCGGGGACGGAGGCGGCGGGCGGGGGAGACTGGATCGGTTTGGCCAGGGCGGTCATGGCGGTCACTGCTTCGAAAGGGTTGCGCCGCGCCCACCGGTCGCGGTGGTCGAGATGAAGGGCTTGACCTTGTCGGCCTGGTACCGGGCGACGGCGCCGGCCTCGCGGGCTCCGTCCGCCGGGCCGAGGGTGCGGCCGATCACCAGGTCCCGCGGGTCCTCCACCATGAGCTGGAGATTGCGGTTGGTGACGCAGCCGAGCGGCAGCAGCGGCCCGTTCTCCACGTAGTTCTTCTGGATGTCGGGCCAGCCGGCGCAGGCCGGGGGGGTCACCTCGAACCGCTGGAGCAGGATGCGGACGCCGCCGGAGGCCGGGGCGGAAGCGGCGGGATCGTCGCCGAAGCTGACGTGGCCCGGGGGCACGCCGGCGTCGGCGAGCAGCCGGACCAGCTCCGTCCGCGCGGCCGGGGGCGCCCCGGCAATGCGCGCCCGGGTGGTGGCCGGCGAGCCGAAGTCGGCCAGGGTCCGGAGGGCGGCGGCGCGGTCGGCGCCGTTGATCCGTCCCTGGGCGTCGACCGGCAGGACGAAGTTCCCGTCGATCGCGTCGACCACGCCGACATTGCCGATCCGGGCCTGTTCGAGGGGTTCGTCCGGGGTGACGGCGCAGGCCGAGGCCAGCAGCAGGCCGGCGAGGACGGTGGCGATGCGGGGAATGGGATGCATGGGATGTCTCCTGTGACGCGCCGGGCCGCTGGGGTGGATCGATCAGTCGAGGATGAAGCCGACATCGCCGCGCAGCCGCACGCCGCCGGGGCCGAAGAGCAGGTTGCCGCCGTCGGACCGGCCGGGCTTGTTGATCCTGCCGGCGAAGATGCGTTCCACGTCGGAGGCCGGGACGTAGTTGTCGGTCGGGGCCTGGATCGCGCCCGGCTGGGACACCGGAGTGACCATGTAGGGGGTCACGACGATCACCAGCTCGGTCTCGTTGCGCTGGAACCGGGTCGAGCTGAACAGGCCGCCGAGCACTGGAACGTCGCCCAGGCCGGGCACCCGCTGGGCCACCGTGCGGCTGTTGTTCTGGAGCAGCCCGGCGACGGCGAAGCTCTGGCCGCTGCCCAGCTCGACGGTCGTCTCGGCGCGGCGCACGTTCAGCGCCGGGATCTTCAGGTCCTCGATGATGACGGCGCCCTCCTCGGTCAGTTCGCTGACCTCCGGCCGGACCTTCATGCTGATCCGCTCGCCCGACAGGACGGTCGGGGTGAAGTCCAGGCTGACGCCGAACTGCTTGAACTCGATGGTGATCTGGCCGTCGCGCTGGTTGACCGGGATCGGGAACTCGCCGCCGGCCAGGAAGCTCGCCGTCTCGCCCGACAGGGCCGTCAGGTTCGGCTCCGCCAGGATGGAGACCAGGCCGTCCTCCGCCAGGGCGTCGATCACCGTGTTGACGTCCACCCGGCCGTTGCTCGACCGGTAGCCTACCGGCAGGGTGGCGGCTCCGGTGACCGACCGCAGGACGGTGCCGCCGGCCACCAGCGCGTCGCGGCCGGTGGCGATTCCGAAGGTGAAGGCGCCGACGTTGAACAGGCTTTCCCAGTTGAAGCCCAGCTCCTTGGTCACCGACCGCGACACCTCGGCGATCCGGACCCGAAGGTTCACCTGGGAGCCGGCGGTGACCCGCAGCCGGTTGATCACCTGCTGGTCCTTGCCGAGATACTGGCGGACCAGCTCGGCGGCCTGGGACGCCGTCGCCGGGCTGGGCGCCGTGCCGGACAGGATGATGCCGCCGGGGGTCGATTCCAGGTCCGCCTGCACGTCCGGTACCTGGGTCGCCAGGCGGCGCTTCAGGTCGCCGAGCGGCTGGGTGACCGCGACCGTGTAGGACACCAGCGGCTTGCCGTCGGCGCCCAGCGCGAAGACGCTGGTGCGGCCGGGCGCCTTGCCGAAGACGAAGAAGGAGGCTCCGTTGGGCGGCGCCTGGACGTCGGCGATCTCCGGGTTGGCGACGAAGATGGTGGAGGCCGGGCGGGCCAGGGCGACGGTCTTGCCGGCATTGACCTCGATCGTCACCTCCGTGTCGGCCCGGGCGGGACCGGCGATCGTCAGGCAGGAAACGGCGAGCAGGGAAGCGAGCGGCAGGGAAACGGGCAGCGGGGAGACATTCGTGGCGGCTATGCCGGCCAGCGCGGCCCGGCCCAGTCGGCGGGCGATGGTCTGGATCATGACCTGTGGCTCCTTTCGGGCAATATCCGGGGGCGGGCAGCGTTGGAGGCGGGTTTCATTGGCCGTTGCGCGACGAGCCGCGCAGGATCTGGACGCCGGCCGGGGCGGACGCGGCGGGCGCGGCGGCCGGGGCCGGCTGTTTCTGCAAGGCGAGCGCCGGGGAAACGTCGGCCGCCCAGGTCGGCGTGACCTTGCCGGCGTCGGCGGCCTCGGCGTCTCCCTCGGTGGCGACGCTGCGCAGCGCCAGGGCCAGCCGCCCGAGGCCCGAGGCGACCGCGATCATCTCCGCCTGGCGGGAGGTCGCCTCCAGAGTCACCGTGCGCGGCACCCGCAGTTCGGAGGCGGCGGAAGCGTCGCTGGACGCCTCGTTCAGGTGCTGGTCGATCGCCAGGACACGCAGGTCGCTCAGCACGGTCTCGCCGACCGCCTTGCGGGTGGGCCTGGTGTCCTCCTGCTCGAAGGTCTGGGTCAGGATCAGGTCCACCCGGTCGCCCGGCCAGATCAGGCCGCTGGCGGCGCTGACCGCGTCGACCGCGACCGCCACGGCGCGGTTGCCGGGCGTCATGACGGCGGCCAGGAAGCCGCGGTCGCCGGGGCTGACCAGCTGGCCGCGGACCAGGGGCTCGTCGGCCACCAGGTTCCGCCGGGCGACGGAGCCGAAGACGGTCTCGGCGGAGGTCTCCATGCGGTTGATGTAGCCGGCCGGGACGTCGCCGGACGTCCAGTCCTGCCAGCGCACGTCGTCAGCCCGCAGCATGGAGCCCGCCGCGACCGGGCGGGCGGCGACCAGGATGGCCCGCCCCAGAACCGGGGCGGGCGCCGCGACGGCGGTGCCGGTTTCCTTGGGCAGGGACCGCATCACGACCAGTCCGACGATGCCGACGGACAGGCTGACGAGAACGACGAGCAGAATTCGCATGAGCATGACGGCACCCTGTTCAGAGGAAGCCGCCGAGCGTCATCAGGGCGCCGGCGGCGATGGCTACGCCGTAGGGAATGGATTGTTTGCGGGCGATCCGCCGGTGCTCCGCCGCCAGCACCAGGCCGAGGCGGTGGCGCGTCGCCCGCCGGCCGGGGCCGGAAGGGGCCGGGACCGCATGGGGCATGCCGGACAGCAGCAGGTGCCCGATCAGGTAGGCCAGAGCGAGGACGCCGCCGGCCAGGGCGGTGGCGGTCAGGAAATCCGCCAGCCGGTCGAAACCGAGGAGGAAGGTGCTGGAGCCGATCAGCTTCGCGTCGCCGCCGCCGAGCAGGCCGGCCGCGCACAGCATGACCAGGGCCGCGAACACTCCGAAAGAGACGGCGGCGTCGATGAGGGCCGAAGCGCCGCCGTCGGTCAGTGTCAGTCGGAAGAGAGCGAGGAGCAGAAGTGCTATGGAACAGGTGTCCGGGATCGTCCTCGCCGCGACGTCGTGCGCCGCGGCCAGGGCGTAGGTCAGGCAGGCCGCCAGGAGGATCGGTTCGACGGTGGTCATGACGTTTCCTCCGGCGGCGGGCTGATGACGGACCGGAGGATCAGTTGGACGTCGCGACGCCGCCGATCGTGGTGGCGAGTTCGTCGAACATGGTGTTCAGGTTGGTGCCGAGGGTCCCGACGCCGGCCATGATGACGACGGCGATCAGGCAGGCGATCAGGCCGTACTCCAGGGCGGTGACGCCGCGGCGGCTGGACAGGGCCGGCGCGATGCGGCTGACGACGGGCAGGTTGGAGACGAAAGCGAGGGCGAGCTTGACGTTTTCCATGGTACTGACTCCTATGTGAAAGCAATGTTCGATGGGGAGCGGGAGGTGACAGTCCGAGGAGTTCCGCGTAGCGAGCCGGGAGTGCCGGTCGCCGGCGGAAAACGGCCTTCGTGAGAAACTGCCTAACGAATTCGATCTTTGAAATGACGCATTTACTTAAGGTGAATAAGAGAAGTTCAGGATACTTTCAGTTTTTTATCTTGCCGTTAACTTATCATCTTAAAGCTTGTTCGATGCTCTCTGCAGTTTGTTCAAGGTTTGGATCGCTCCGTGCTTGGTGAACTCAATGTGCTTAAATTCCAAAACAAACTCAAACTATCGATAGGCATAGTTTTCCTACTACGAACGATTTAGGAAAATTTTAACCAAAGTGGTAAGTGCCTGAAAAAGAAGGAATTTTAGATAAAATGCCGTTCAGTTCCGCGATTTCGGGGTGGGGTGGGCTTAAGGAAATCTTAAGTGTTATGCGTTTGGATGGATTTTTCATCCCTTCGTATATGCGAACCCGCCTCCTCTCCGACCTGTCGCCGCGCTCTTCCGCCACCCCCGGCGGGGAACCGGCGTGATGCGCTCCTTCCGGCATCGGCACCGGCCGGGGCGCGCCGGCGCCGGCGCCTTGGGCGAATTCGGAACGCTGTTGCGCCTCGTGTTCGGATCGGCGGCGGCGACCGTCGCGGCCTATTTGGACAGGCGGGGAACCGGGGCCGGCCCGGGCGCTTCCGCGGCCCTGTGCCGCCGTGAGCTGGTCTTGAAGAGGGCGGAAGGCGCCCGGCTGGCCGACGAGATCCGGCGCTACGACAAGGCGCGTGACGTGCTGATCGCCCAGGTGGCGGCGGAGTCCGACTCCGCCCGGCGCGCCACGTTGCGCCAGTCGCTCGATGCCCTGGAGGATCGACTGTCCGGCTGGCTTGACGAGCATGATGCCCTGCTGGAGACGATCGCCCGTCTGGAGGCGGACCTCGCGTTCTTCGACGCCGCCTCCGGTGCCGCCGGGCAGGAAACCGGCGGGTACCAGGATCGGGATGCCGGCCGGGAGGAGGAGGCGCGTCCAGGAGGCGAGCCGCCCGCGCCCGACGCGGCGACCGCGCGCCACCTCGCCGCGCTCGGTCTGACCGCCATGCCGGCGACGCTGGACGGGTTGAAGTCCGCCTACCGCGCCCGGCTGAAGGCGGTGCATCCCGATGTCAGCGGCCGGCCGTCGTCCGACGACGCCGCGCGCGCGACCGTCGCCTTCGCCGAACTGCGTCGCCGGTTCGAATAGGCCGAAAGGACTTCACCCGGCATTAACCACCCGGCGGCTATACCGCGCGGCGATCCCGTACCGCTGCCGCGAACCGTCGGCAGGGTCATTCCTGAGGGTTGGGCACTATGATCCTTTTCCGCTTGGTTTTGGCCACCCTGATGCTGGTGGCCACCGCGCTCGTCTCCCCCTCCATCGGCAATTCGGCCCAGAATGCGGCCGACAAGAAGGCGCCTCCCGCCTGCGGCGCCGTCTCGTTCCGGCCGCTTCCGCCCGGCATGGCCGATGGCGAGCAGCAGTCCGGCCTGTACCGGTCGCGCTTCGGCTCGGTCGTCGTGATGGCGAAGGTCCAGGGCGGCCAGCCGACCGACTATTACATGCAGCTGAACGGCAAGACGCCCGAGCCCTTCACCGCCGCCGTCCCGAAGTCGGCCGACGGCTGCCTGAAGTCCAAGAGCGTCAAGCTGCCGGTCGCCAAGGCCGAGGGGGCGTGCGTCGGCACCCGGTTCCGCGTCGTCCTCGACCGCAGCACCCAGCAGCCGCTCGCGATGCTCTTCGCCCTCCAGGGCGGCGACTGGAAGCTGTGCAGCGCCGCCAAGGCGTAAAAGCCTTCGCTCCTTCCGGATGCGGAGGGGCGGCGTCCCGCCGCCCAAGGTGCGCGAGACGCGCACCCTCCATACAGCCCTTCCGCCCCAACCCGGGCGGGAGGGCTTTTTCGTTCTCAATGGTCAAGACAGATTCGCGCATTGACACATATGGTCAAATAATTTATCCGTTCATCCAAAGAAGGTAAATTCCATAGCGGGGGAACGCACTTGAGCGCCATGTCCTCGCCGCCTGCCGCCGTTCCCCCGGAACGGCCGGAGACGGTCTATTTCTTCGGCACCTGCCTGGTCGACCTGTTCTATCCCCAGGCCGGGCTCGCCGGCATGGAGCTGCTCAAGCGCCAGGGGCTGCGGGTGGTGTTCCCCCAGGACCAGACCTGCTGCGGCCAGCCGGCCCGCAACTGCGGCTTCTTCGAGGAGGCGCGCGCCGTCGCCCGCGCCCAGTTCGACGCCTTTCCCGAGCCCTGGCCGATCGTCGTCCCCTCGGGAAGCTGCGCCGGGATGATGCGCGTCCATTATCCCCAGCTGTTCGCCGACCAGCCCGACCGGGAGCGGGCCGAGGCATTCGCCGCGCGGGTCTACGAGCTGAGCTGGTTCCTGGTCCATGTGCTGGACTGCAGGCTCGCCGACCGGGGCGAGCCGGTGACCGTCACCTGGCACGCCTCCTGCCACTCCATGCGCGAGATGGGTGTGACCGACGAGCCCAAGCGGCTGCTCCGCTCGCTGGAGAACGTGACGCTGATCGAGAACCCGCGCGAGCGGGAATGCTGCGGCTTCGGCGGCACCTTCTCGGTCCGCCAGCCGGAGGTTTCCGCCGCCATGGTCGCGGACAAGATCGACGCCCTGCGGTCCACCGGCGCCGCCGAGATGGTCACCGGCGATTGCGGTTGCCTGATGAACATCGCGGGCGCCCTGGACAGGATGGACGGCACCCCTCCGCTGCGCGCCCGGCACCTCGCCGAATTCCTGCTGGAGCGCAGCGATGACCGCTGACGTTCAGGCCGGCGCCGGGGCGCCGAAGGCCGGCAGCTTCGCGGAGCGCGCGCACCTGGCCCTGGACGACAAGCCGCTGCGGGCCAATTTCCGCCGCGCCATGGACGGCCTGATGGCCAAGAGGGCGGCGCAGTTCCCCGACGCCGCCGACCTCGCCGCGCTGCGCGCGCGGGGTGCCGCGATCAAGGAGCGGGCGCTGGCCCGCCTGCCCGACCTGCTGGAGCAGTTGGAGGCGCGCTGCATCGGGAACGGCATCAAGGTCCACTGGGCCGAGACCACCGAGGAGGCCAACCGGATCGTGCTCGGCATCTTCCGGGAGCACGGCGTCAGGACCGTGGTCAAGGGCAAGTCGATGGTCTCGGAGGAGATGCACCTGAACGCCTTCCTGGGCGAGCACGGCATCCAGGCGATCGAGTCCGACCTGGGCGAGTACATCATCCAACTCGCCGGCGAGATGCCCAGCCACATCGTCATGCCCTGCATCCACAAGAACAAGGGCCAGATCGGCGCCCTGTTCGCGGAGCATATCGAGGGCCAGCGCTACACCGAGGACGTGGACGAGCTGACCGCGGCGGCCCGGCGCGTGCTGCGCGACCGCTTCGCCGAGGCGGACGCCGGCATCTCCGGCGTCAATTTCGCGGTCGCGGAGACCGGCACCCTGGTGCTGGTCGAGAACGAGGGGAACGGCCGCCTTTCCACGACCCTACCGCCGCTCCACGTGGCGGTGATGGGGATCGAGAAGCTGGTCGAGACCCTGGACGACATCCCGCCGCTGCTGGCGCTGCTGCCGCGCTCGGCGACCGGCCAGCCGATCACCACCTATGTCAACATGATCACCTCGCCCCGCCGGGAGGGCGAGAAGGACGGCTCGCGCGAGGTCCATCTCGTCCTGCTCGACAATGGCCGGACCCGGGTCTACGCCGACCCGGAGTTGCGCGAGACCCTGCGCTGCATCCGCTGCGGCGCCTGCATGAACCACTGCCCGGTCTATGTCCGGGTCGGCGGGCACACCTACGACGCGGTCTATCCCGGCCCGATCGGCAAGATCCTGACGCCGCAGATCGCCGGGCTCGACGTGGCGAGCGACCTGCCCCACGCATCCAGCCTGTGCAATGCCTGCGTCGAGGTCTGCCCGGTCAAGATCCCGATCGCCGACATCCTGGTCCGGCTGCGGCGGGAGGCGGTGCGGCCGTCCGCTTCCACCGCGGTGAAGGGGGCCGCGGTGAAGGGGGCGGGCGGCGGCTGGACCCTGTCGGAAAGCTCCGCCTGGGCCGGCTGGAAATGGCTCCACGCCAATCCCGCCCTGTACCGCCTGGGCTCTCGTGCCCTGGCCCTGGCCGGCAACCTGATCCCGGCGGGCCTGCCGCCGCTGAAGGCCTGGACCAGCGTCCGCTCCAAGCCGAGATTCGCGCCCAGGACCCTTCACCAGCTCGCCCGCGAAAAGGGTTTCGACGATGCATGACTCCTCCGCCGCCCGCGCCCGCATCCTGTCCCGCCTGCGCGCCGCCCCGCCGGCCCCGGCACCCGCGCTGCCGGACTGGCAGGCTCCCCGGTTCGGCGCGTCGGCCCGGCTCGACCGGTTCCGCACCATGCTCGAAGCCATGAAGGCGGAGGTCCACGAGGTCGACGCGGCGGACTGGCCGAGCCGCCTGCGCACCCTGCTGGACAACCGCGGCGTCCGGGCGGTGGTCCATGGCGACGGCTCCGACGCGGCGCGGCAGCTCGCCGAGGCCTGGAGCGCCGATCCCCAGGCGCCGCGTCTGGTCGCCTATGATCGCGCGGTCGAGCACTGGAAGGGCGAGCTGGTCCACGGGGTGGATGCCGGCGTCACCCGTGCGATCGGCGGCATCGCCGAGACCGGCACGCTGATCCTGTGGCCGACCGCGGCGGAACCCCGCCTGATGTCGCTGCTGCCGCCGATCCACGTGGCGCTGGTGGAGGAGGACACCATCCGCGACAGCTTCGCCGAGGTGATCCGGGAGCAGGGCTGGGCCGGGCGGATGCCGACCAACGTGGTCCTGGTCTCCGGTCCGTCGAAGACCGCCGACATCGAGCAGACGCTGGCCTTCGGCGTCCACGGCCCGAAGGAACTGATCGTCCTGGTGCTCAAGCGATCCGGGAGGACCTGCGCCGCCGCTGGATAAAAGCTTTCACCAAGATACTTGCCGTTGCAAAGACGCTTTGCCAAATTGACGGGGAGGCAATACCCGCTTCCGTAACCTCAGGGCCAGAGCATCGCCATGACCGAGCCGATCCGCCCCGCCAAGCTCGCGGATGCCATCGCCGACCGCTTGGAAAGGCTCATCCTCGAAGGATCGCTTCGGCCCGGCGAGCGTCTTCTGCCGGAACGGGAACTTGCCCATCGGTTCGACGTCTCCCGCCCGAGTCTCCGCGAGGCGTTGGAGAAGCTGGAGCGGCGCGGCCTGCTGGTCAGCGAGCGCGGCGGCGCCACGCGGGTGGCGCCGCTGCTCGACGAAAGCTTCACGGCCCCGCTCGCCGACGTGGTGAACAGCAACCCCGAAGCGACCTACGACTACCTGGAATTCCGCGGCATCGCCGAGAGCTCGGCGGCCTACCTGGCGGCCCTGCGCGGTACCAGCGTGGACCGGGAGCTGATCCAGGAATGCTTCGCCGCCATGGAGGCCGCCCACCAGAAGGAAGACCCGACCGACGAGGCGAACGCCGACGCCGACTTCCACCTGGCGATCTACGAGGCGTCCCATAACCTCTTCATGCTGCATGTCATGCGCTCGCTGTCGGAGATGCTGCGCAACGACGTCTTCTACAACCGCGCCACCCTCTATCTGAGGCGCAACGTGCGGGAACTGCTGCTGGCCCAACACCGGGCGATCCACGACGGCATCATCGCCGGCGATCCCGAGACCGCCCGGCAGGCCGCGCGCGACCACATGGCCTTCACCTCCGGCGCCCTGAAGGAGATCGCCAAGGCCGACGCCCGCCTGGAAGTCAGCCTCAACCGCATCGCCCGCGCCGACGTCCTGGCGGCGCCGCCGCGCTGAGGATCGCTGCCTACGACCCCATGTGAGATCGGCTGGAGCGGTCCCCGATCAGGTTGAACCGCTCCGGTCGTCGCAGCCGGCCCTTCCACTCGCCGCACTGTGTTGCGCCATGGGCGCAACCTACGGCTCGATGCAGGGCGGAGGTGATGCGGACCGATGATCGTAGGTTGCGCCCATGGCGCAACGCATCGGTTCGGCTTCCCCGGGGCGGATCGACCGGATCGGAGACCGCTCTACCCGACCTACGTTTCTTGCAACTTATCTGGTCGGCGGATCCCTCACCGCGCCGGCGCCAGTTCCGCCATGATGCCGGGGATCTCCGCCAGAAGTTCCCGGGCCAGGAAGCCCATGGGGCCGCGGCTCCGCGCCAGGCGGTTGCCGGCCTGGCCGTGCAGGTAGACGGCCCAGATCGTCGCCTGCGCCGGTTCGGCGCCCCGCGCCACCAGGCCGGCCACGACCCCGGCCAGCGTGTCGCCCGATCCGGACGTGGCCAGCCCGACATTGCCGCTCTCGTAGAACCAGGCGTTGCCGTCCGGGTCCACGATGTGCGTGCAGCCGCCCTTCAGCGCCACCACCATGCTGAACTCGGTGGCGACCCGGCGGGCGGTGGCGAGCGGGTCGGCCTCCACGGCGTCGCGGCCGATCTCCAGCAGGCTCGCCATCTCGCCCGCGTGGGGCGTGATGATGGTCCGTCCCTCGCGCCGGCACAGCGGTTCGCGCAGGGTGTCCAGGCAGACCAGCGCCTCGGCGTCGATCACCAGCGCGGGGCCTTCCAGGCTGTTCACCATCCCGGTGGTCAGGGCGGCGACCGCCTCCTTGTCCATCATGCCGGGACCGAGCAGCACCGCGTCGTTCCGCTTGCCCCGCTCGCACAGCAGGTCGGCCGATTCGGGACGGATTCCGCCGGAAGGCGTCTCGGGCAGGCCCAGCACCAGCGCCTCGGGGACGGCCAGCCCCAAGTGAAGGGCCACGCTGGAGCAGGTGGCGATCTGGAGCTTGCCGGCGCCGGCCCGCAGCGCGGCGGTGCCCGCCAGCAGGGCGGCGCCGGGCACCTCGACGCTCCCGGCCACGACCAGGACGCTTCCCCTGGCCTTCTTGTCGACGGAACCGGACGGCTCCGGCAGCGGCATGCCGCGCAGCAGTTCCGCCGTGATCTTGGTCGCTTCTGTCATCATCGCTCCGTCGGAATCAGCGGGAGGCCACGTTCTCGTCGGGGTCGGCGGTGACCGGCGCGCCGGCCTGGCGTAGCGGCGCCACGAAATTGTACCGCCGCAGCTCCATGCCGCCGATCTTCCCGATATCGGGGTTGTAGGCGTATTCGGTGACCGAGCAGTTGGCCACGTCGGCCTCCCGGTCGATCGCCAGGATCTGTTCCTCGGTCATGTTTTCCAGCAGATAGCGCAGGCACAGCACGACCACCTGGTGGCTGACGATCATCACCCGGCGGCCGCAATGGTGGAGGCTGACCGTGTCGAGCGCGCTGCGCAGGCGCAGGATGACGTCGCACCAGCTCTCCCCCGCGGGCGGCCGGTGATAGAACTTGCCCAGCAGGCGGCGGAACTCCGCCTGGTCGGGAAACTCCTCCTGGATGCCGCGCCGGGTCAGCCGGTCGAGCACGCCGAACTCCTTTTCGCGCAGCCGTTCGTCGATCACGAAATCGGCGACGTCAACGTCCAGCCTGCCGAACTCCCGCACGATCTCGGCGGTGCGGCGGGCCCGGACATAGGGCGACGTCAGCACCACGTCGGGGCGCTCCTCCGCCGGCATCCGGGCGAGCCACTCGCCGAGCGCCTGGGCCTGTTCCTCGCCCCGGGCGCTCAATGGCACGTCGACGTCGCGTTCCGCGATGTCGATCCGGCCGAGCCCGGCGGCGTCGGCGGCCTCGCGGGCCACGTTGCCGGAGCTTTCGCCATGGCGGACGATCCGGAGATTACTGGGCCAACGTTGCTGCATGGTACCGACCGCTCCCCACGTTGCTTGCCCCGCTTCAACCCGCGGAACCCGTGATCGTTTCAGGAACCCTGCGGCGGCAAACGCGGTTTCCCCAGCGGAACGTCAACCCGAAGAGGAGCCCCCGCCATGATCCTGGACAGGATGCTGACAGACCATCAGGCCGGCCGCGATTTTTTCGCGCTGGCCGGCAACTCCGTGTTCGAGGGCTATGCCGAGCGGGCCGGCCTGTTCTCCCGGTTCGCCGATCTGTGGACGGCCCACGCCGACATGATGGATGAGGCGGTCTTCCCCGTCCTGGCGGAGGACGCGCACCGGTCGGAAGCCCTGGCGCGGCTCCGGGACGGCCAGCGCCGGCTGCGCGGGGCGATCGCCGACCTCGCCCGGCGGGCGGCCGACGAGTCGGTCGCCAACGACCGCTGGTTCGCCGAATTCCACCGGCTGAAGCAGGAGTACGAGCAGCAGGCCGAACTGGAGCAGGCCCTCGTCGTCCGCATGATCCAGGAGGACCTGCCGCCCGACCGGATCGCCCGCATGACCCATGCCGGCGACCGCATCCGGGCCGAGCGCGGCATCTGACGCCGGGCGGCCGACCGTTCAGCCGTCCCGGAGGGACTCGATCGCGCCGATCAGGTGGTGGGGCAGGATCGGCTTCATCAGGACGCCGTCGGGGTCCATGGCGCTGATCCGCAGGCGGGTCGCCACCTCGTTCGATCCGGTCAGGAAGATCACCTTGCAGGGGTGCTGCCGGCGGATCCGTTCCGCGGCCTCGATCCCGTCCATCCCGGTGCCGAGGCGCACGTCCATCAGCACGACGGTGGGGCGCTGCCGCAGGGCCATGTCGACCGCGGCCGGGCCGCTCCGCGCGACGCACAGGTTGCAGAATCCCGCATCCTCCAGGGTCATACGGATGCCGAGGCGGACCAGGTTGTCGTCGTCCACGATCAGGATGGGGTCGTCGCTTTTCAGCATGACAGCCCCTCCGGGCAGGGAAAATTGACAGAGACGATGGTCCCGTGATCCTGCTCGACCGCGATCTCGCCGCCGAGCTGGTCGACCAGTTCCGCGATGATCTGCTGTCCGATCTTGGCCGGGGGCGCTCCCGGGAGCATGGCCGGCGGCAGGCCGATGCCGTTGTCCGCGACGACCAGCCGGGCCATCCCGTTTCCCCTGCCGGTCAGCGAGACGGCGACGTGGCCCTTGCGGCCGGTCGGGAAAGCGTGCCGGAAGGCGTTGGTCACCAGTTCGTTGACCAGCAGTCCCAGGGAAATCGCGAAGTCGATGGTGATGGCATTGCTCCGCGGCTCGACCTTGACGCTCATCGTTATGTCGGGCCGGCCCGCCGCATAGGGGGCGGCCAGCGAGTGGCACAGGTCGCGCAGGAATTCGCCCTGGTCGATCGTCTCCAGGTCTTCCGACTGCATGAGCTTCTGGTGGACGAGGCCCAGGCAATAGACCCGGTGGCGCAGGTCGCCCAGGCTTTCGGAGATCGCCGGGGTCTGCCGTCCCTGGAGCGCCAGCAGGGTATCGACGACCTGGAGGTTGTTCTTGACCCGGTGATAGACCTCCCGCAGCAGGGTCTCCTTCTCGTTCAGCAGCCGCTGCAGCCGCTGCTCCGCCTGCTGCTGCTCGCGGACCTTCTGCCGCAGGGCCAGGGTGGCCGAGCGGGCCTCGATCTCGGTCATGACGAGGTCTGCGAAATCCTTCAGGATGCCCCGCTGCACGTCGCTGAACTCGGGGTGCGGCGCGCGGTCGATCACGCACAGGGTGCCGAGCACGTAGCCCTCGGGCGTGACCAGCGGAGCGCCCGCGTAGAACCTGATCCCGGGATGCTCGACCACCAGCGGATTGGCGGCGAAGCGGTCGTCCGCCGCGGCGTCCGGCACGACGAGCGGCTCCCTGGCGAGGATCGCGTGCGAACAGAAGGCTATCTCGCGCCGGGTCCAGCGGGCGTCGAAGCCGTGCCGGGACTTGAACCACTGCCGGGTTTCGTCGATCAGGGAGATCAGCGAGACCGGCATGCCCAGCACCGTCGCCGCCAGCCGGGTGATGCGGTCGAAAGCCTGCTCCGGCACCGTATCGAGCAGGTCATAACGTTTCAGCGCGACGAGCCGCTGCGGCTCGTCCGACGGTAACGGCGCTGTGCCGACGCTCCCCTGCGAGGCGCTCAGGGACGGAGACCCTCGTTCGCCCATCTGCCCATCCGTGCCCTATGGTTGCCGTCCGTCCGGATATCCAGCCGGTACTGCTCTGGCGAGCGGCAGATGCTTGTCGGCTGGCCGCTCCGAGCGCGGCGCGCAACTTCGGACCGGCATTCCCGGACTACCGTCCGGCGTCGTTCGGTCCGATCACGTTCAGGTCCGGAAAGCCCACCAGAGATTGACGTATTACTAAATCAGGGGGACTTCATCGTAATCTCAGCGGTACATCTCTCTCCAGTACAGGGGAAGTTCAGTGCCGGTTCCGGAAAGTTCTATCCCTCTGCCGAAAGAGTCTGAAGAAATTAAAAATACATGCTTGGAAACAAGTGATCCGTCAGCCTAAAACCTTTGGAGAGATGAAAAGTTCAGCGAGAAACTTTCAATCGCGCCAAGGATGGGAAAGATGCTTTTGCCGTGCCGGATCCGGGCAGGACTGGTTCCTGGGGAAAAGGGCGGATACCGCCTCCGGACTTGAAACCGGCGGCCGGCAACCGAGCATCGAGGACTGACAATGCGCCAAGCGATACCCGAACCGTCGATCGACGATCTTCTCGATGATCCGATCCTCCGCACCCTGCTGGCCCGGGATGGCCTGAGGGTCGAGGACGTCAGGAGCTTCCTTGAAGAAATGAAACGGAAACTCGTCCCCCGCCGATCCGGCGAACGACTCCTTTCCGGGACCCGCCAAGGCGGCCAGGCGCTGCCTTCCGAAAGATCCTGATCATCCTCATCCAGGGCAGATCTAGTTGACTTCCCGCGCTGAAGCAGGTGCAGGCACGTGCCGGGCCCGGACGGTCCCGGCGGAGGTGCCGCGTTCGTCCCGGACACCGCCGGGGATATGGCTCTCCCTGCGTCGGGAGCGCTGCCGATGACGGTCGGGGCAGGAGGGAAATTTCCGGCCTTCGTCCTGGGTATGATCAGGTATCCCCTGCTTGTGGTCGACCGGGACGGCAGGGTGGAGGCGGCGAGCCGCGCCGCGGGCGATCTGTTCGACGCGCCGCCGGAGACCGTCCAGGGACGGCACCTGCGCGAGATGGGCGGCGGTGCCGCCCTCCTTCAGGACGCCGTGGCGTCCGCCGTAGGGTCGGAGCAGCCGGTCGAGCTGGTGATCCGGATCCGGGACCGCCGCTTCGACATCGTGGTCGAACCCTTGCGCGCGGACGCCGGCGGCGTGTCCGGGGCCTTGATCCACGCCACCGAGGATCACGGCCCTCCCACGGACGGCGACATGCTGTCCCTGGTGCTCGACCAACTGCCCTGCGCCGTCTACTGGAAGGACAGACGTTCCAGGTATCTCGGCGGCAACCGGCTGTTCGCCGAGGTCGTCGGGCTCGGCTCGCCGCGCGCCGTTCCGGGCATCACCGACGACGACATCATGGCGTCCCTGGACGCGGAAATCGTCCGCCGGGAAGACGAGCAGGTCATGCGGACCGGCGAGAGCCTCGTCAGCATCGAGCAGGAGCTCGAGCTGTCCGTGGGCGGCAGGAGCATCGAGAAGCTCAAGGTGCCGCTCCGCGCCGCGGACGGGGGGATCATCGGTATCCTGTGCATCGCCCAGGACGTCACCCAGCGGAAGAAGGCCGAGCAGAAGCTGATCACCGACAAGCTCGCCGCCGAGCAGGCGAGCCGCGCGAAGACGAGCTTCCTGGCCGCCGCGAGCCATGACCTGCGCCAGCCGATCCAGGCGCTCGCCCTGTTCGCCAAGCTGCTGGAAAAGCGGGTGACCGAACAGGCGTCCAAGAACCTCGTCGGCCTGATCCAGCAGTCGGCGAGGTCGCTGTCCGACCTGCTGGAGGCGGTGATCCACCTGTCCCGGCTGGAAGCGGGAGAGGTCGAGCCGAACATCGGGCCGACCCTGCTGGGCGAGCTGGTCGAGCGGCTGGTCGGGGAGTTCAGCCACCAGGCGGTCGGGAAGGGCCTGGATTTCCGCGCCGTCAACACGGACATGGAGGTGCAGAGCGACCCGCTGCTTCTGGAAAGGATCCTGCGCAACCTGATCTCCAACGCCATCCGCTACACGGAACGGGGGCGCGTCCTGGTCGGGTGCCGGCGCCGGGGCGACAGGGTCAGCATCGAGGTCTGGGACACCGGGATCGGCATCCCCAAGGACCAGTTCGGCGAGATATTCCGCGAGTTCCACCGCAGCCGGAGCAAGAACCACAAGGCGGTGGACGGCTTCGGCATCGGCCTGGCGGTCGTGGACCGGCTGACCAACCTGCTGGGGCACCGCATCGAGGTCTCGTCGGTCCCGGGGAAGGGGTCGGTCTTCCGGATCCAGGCCGAAGCGGCCTCCGCGTGCCTTTTCCATAAAAGCCCTGTTGAGATGTCGCCAATCCAGGGGAAACACACCGATGCGTAAATCCATGCTGACCATCGCGGCGATCCTGCTCGGGACCCAACCGCTCACCGCCCAGGAGCCCTCCAAGGTCGTCCGGCAGGAGGGATGGGCGTCATAGCTCCAGTCGGCGGTCCGGTAGGCCGGCGGCGGAACCCGGCCGGGCACATGGGCCTTTTCGCCATCCTGCGCCGGGTCGCGCTGGCCGCGGGCGTCATGGCTGCGGCGGTGCCGTCGCACGCCGCGGCCCAGCAGGACCACCGCTACGCCGCATACCGGGAGCCTGGGTCCGGCACCGTCCTGACCTATCCCGCGTCCGTCTTCACCAGGGCGGACGACGGGACCGGCCGGTTCGCGAAGTTCGTGTCCGCCGACCTCCGGTCCACCTTCTACGTCGTCGGCCGGGAGAACGATCCAGGGCAAGGCATCGCCGAGCTGTCCGCGGCGGCGGAGTCGGCGCTGGCGGAAGAGAAGGCCCTGATCACCTATCGGCGCCGCAAGGAGGACTGGTTCGTCCTGTCCGGATACATAGGCGACAACATCTTCTACCGCAAGACCGTGCTGGCCCGGCGGGGGCGGACGGTGGGCACCTTCCAGATCAATTTTCCGAAGGACCAGAAGCCCTTCTATTACGGGATCGTCGAACGCATGTCGTGGTCGTTCAAGCCGCGGTGACGCCGCCGGTCAGACGACCAGCGGCGCGTTCTCCACGCCGGCGGTGCCGAAGACGGCGCGGTAGCGGGCGATCTCCTCCGGCGGCCCGGATGCCTTGAGATAATTGTCGCTCAGCTTGACGGCCGGGCGGCCGTTGGCGGCGGTGATCTTGCAGACCAGGGAGATCGGGTCCAGGTCGTCCCGCCCCGACGGGTGGCAGCCGCGGAAATCGTTGGTCAGCAGGGTGCCCCAACCGTAGCCGTCGCGGACCTTGCCCCGGAACCGCTCGTGCAGCGCCAGGATCTGTCCGACGTCGAGCCCGTCCGAAAACAGGATGCGCTTGTCGCACGGATCGCAGCCATGGTCCGTCCACCAGGCGATCGCCTCCTCCGCCGCGACGAAGGGATCCTTGCTGTCGATCCGGATGCCGGTCCATTTCTTGGCCCAGTCCGGCGCGTCCCGCAGGAACTGCGTGGAGCCGTAGGTGTCCGGCAGCATCACCAGCAACGCCCCGGCATAGGTCTGCTGCCAGCGCTCCAGCACCGTGTACTGCGACTGCTTCAGCTCGGCGTCGTCCAGGGCCAGGGTGGCCAGCACCATGGGCAGCTCGTGGGCGTTGGTGCCGATCGCCTCGAAGCCGTGCTTGTGGGCGAAGAAGGCGTTCGACGTGCCGGTGAAGGCGGCACCCAACTCCTCCGCGGCGGCCAGGATCGCCCATTCCTGCCAGAGATGGCTGTGGCGCCGCCGGGTCCCGAAGTCGGAGATCCTCAGCCCGTCCGCGCCGCGCAGCCGGTCCAGCTTGGCCCACAGCTTCGTCTTGGCATGGGCGTAGAGCTTGTCCAGCTCGTACTTGCTCAACCGGTTCAGCCCCGTGCGGGCGCCTCGGTCCCGCGACCGGCGCCCGCGGTTGCGCAGCTCGTTGACGATCGTCAGCGCGTAGATCTCCCACAGGGTCACGTCCACCCAGGGGCCGGAGAAGGTCAGCTCGTACTGCCCAGCCTTCGTCTCGAACTGGTATTCCGGCAGCCGGTAGCCGCGCAGGTACTCGATGAAGTCGGGTTCGAACAGGTCGCGCCGGCCGTACAGCTTGTTGCCGGCCAGCCAGACCGTCTCGCTTTCGGTGAAGCGCAGCGACCGGGCGTGGTCCAGCTGGTCGCGGAGTTCAGCCTCGTCGATGATGTCGGCCAGCCGGACGCCGCGCGACCGGTTGATCAGGGAGAAGGTCACGGGGATCCGCGGGTACCATTTCCAGACGAACTGGAGCATCAGGAGCTTGTACACGTCCGTGTCCAGCAGCGAGCGGATGACGGGATCGATGTTGAAGCTCTGGTTGTACGCCCTCGCGGCGAAGTCGATCATGTCGATGCTCCCGGTTCCAGCGGCCGTCCCCTCGTTTCCAGGTCGATCCGGCCGACCGCCACCGCCGCCACCAGCAGGAGCACCGCGAACAGCCCGATCGCCGCCTCGAATCCGGCCCCGACGACCAGGGCGACCGCGGAGGGGGCCAGCAACCCGCCGAAGCGGGCCATGGCGCCGGCCATGCCCATGCCGGTCGCCCGCAGCTCGGTCGGGTAGAGCTCCGGCGTATAGGCGTAGAGGGCGCCCCAGGTGCCCAGCAGGGCGAAGCTCATGGCGAGCAGCGCCGCCGCGATCAGCAGCGGGTGGCCGGCGATGATGAAGGTCAGGCAGCCCGCCGCGCTGGCCACCAGGAACAGGATCAGCGTGGGCCGCCGGCCGATGGTCTCCAGGCCGACCGCCGCCAGGGCGTATCCCGGAACCTGGGCCAGGGCAAGCAGCACCAGGAAGCCGTAGCCGCGCACGAAGCCGTAGCCCTCCGTGACCAGCCGGCTCGGCAGCCAGACGAAGACCCCGTAATAGGCCGCCGAGACGAACAGCCACGTCGTCAGGATCAGCAGGCTGCGCCGGCGCAACGCCCCGGAGAACAGCTCCGACATGCGGGAGTGCCGCCGTTCCACCGCGGTCAGGCCGCCCCGGACCGGCTCGGCGCCGTTCGCGCGCGCGATCCGGTCCAGCACGGCGCGGGCCGGCTCCGGCCCGCCTTCCCGCAGCAGGTAATGGGGCGACTCCGGCAGCCACAGCCGCAGCCAGAAGCCGACGGCGGCGGGCAGGGCGGTCAGGACGAACAGCCAGCGCCAGGCGTCCGGTCCGGCCCACAGGCTGGCGCCCCAGGCCGCAAGCGCCACCATGATCGTGCCGATCGCCCAGAAGCCCTCGAGTGCCACCAGCCAGCGGCCGCGCCGCTCGGGCGGCAGGAACTCCGCCATCATGGCGTAGTCCACCGGCAGGGTGCCGCCGACTCCGATGCCGGTCAGCAGGCGCAGGACCAGCAGCATCTCGAAGCTGGTGGAGAAGGCGGAGGCCAGCCCGAACACCGCGTCGATCAGGACGGTGACGACCAGCACGTTCCGGCGCCCGATCCGGTCGGCCAGCCGGCCGAATCCCCAAGCCCCGATCAGCATGCCGAGGAACAGGGCCGTCCCGGCCTGTACCGCTTCCGGTATGGAGAGCCCGAATCCGGCCGCCAGCGACGGGGCGGCGAAACCGATCGCCAGGACCTGCATGGCGTCCGCCGCCCAGACCAGGCCGAAGATCGCCAGCAGGCGGCGGTGGAAAGGCCCGGTGCCTATCCGGCTTAACGCTTCATCGACCGTAACGGCGGTCATCGCACTCCTTTCGCGGATTCCCCTTTCGGCAACAGGGATCGAGCATCCCTGTTCCTGATCCGAAAGGCGATGTTTATCATGTATATGATCGGAGATGCGCGGGCATCGGGCCCGTCCGCGATTCCGGTCCGAAACCGATCGCGTCGCGCGGTGTTGGATGCCGGCGGCCAGGTACTCTGCTGGCGGCTTCGTTCAGGCTTCAGGGGAGTTCTCAGTTTGAGCACGGGATTGATCGCACTAATAGACGATGTCGTCGGACTGGCGAAGGTCGCCGCCGCGTCGCTGGACGATGCCGCCGCGCAGGCCACGCGGGCGGGAGCCAAGGCGGCCGGCGTGGTGGTGGATGATGCCGCGGTCACGCCGCGCTACGTGGTCGGCCTCGCGGCGGAGCGGGAACTTCCCATCGTCGGCCGGATCGCGATGGGCTCGTTGAAGAACAAGCTTCTCTACCTGCTGCCGGCGGCGCTCTTCCTCAGCCTGGTGGCGCCCTGGGCGATCATGCCGCTGCTGATGGTCGGGGGTGCCTTCCTGTGCTACGAGGGGGCCGAAAAGCTCCACCATGCCCTGTTGCCCCACGGGCCGGGGCACGGCGAGGACGGCGTGGTTCCGGCCGGGACCCCCGCCGACATCGAGGAGGAGAGGGTCCGCGGCGCCATCCAGACCGACCTGATCCTGTCGGCCGAGATCATGGCGATCACCCTGTCCACGGTCGCGGCCGCCACCTCCTCCTTCTGGACCCAGGCGCTGGTCCTGGCGATCGTCGGCACCGGCATCACCTTGGTCGTCTACGGGGCGGTGGCGCTGATCGTGAAGGCGGACGACGCCGGCGTGTCGCTGGCCCATAACGACAGCCCGGTCTCCAGCATCCTGGGGCTGCGCGCCGGCAGCAACCCGCCGGGCGGCGCCGACCGCGCGCTCCGTCCCGTGACGAAGGCGGTCGGGCGCGGCCTCGTCATCGGCATGCCCTACTTCCTCAAGGCGCTCAGCATCATCGGGACCGCGGCCATGCTCTGGGTCGGCGGCGGCATCATCATCCACGGGCTGGAGGAGTTCGGGTTCACGGCGATCGGGCACGCGGTCCACGATTTCGCGGCGGCGGCCGGCCATGCCGTCCCCGCGGTCTCGGCGGTGCTCGAATGGCTCGTGGCCGCCGCGGCGGCGGGGCTGCTGGGGGTCGCCGTGGGCGCGGTGCTGATCCCCCTGGTCCACAACGTCGCCATGCCGGCCGTGGCGAAGCTGAGGGGTTAGCCGAACTGCGGCAGGACCCGCTCGCCGAAGGCGTCGACGAAGGCTTCCTGGTCCGTCCCGACATTGTGCAGGTCGATGCCGGCGAAGCCGATCTCGGCGTATTCGGCGAGCCACCCGGCCAGCCGGCCCAGGTCGGAGGAGACGTGGATGGCGTCCCGGCAATCCTCCGGCCGGACGAAGCGGGCGGCGGCCTCGAACTCCGCCGGGGTCCGCAGGTCCCAGTTGACGCTGCCGCCCAGGATGTTGAAGCGCCACTGCTCGTGGGCCTGGCGCAGGGCTTCCTCCTCGCTCCGCGCCCAGCAGAGATCCATCTTGAAATAGATCGGCTTGCCGCCGCCGCCGCCGCGCCGGAACGCCTCGACCACCTTGCGCACGGACTCGGGTCCGCGCCCCACGGTCAGCAGGCCGTCGGCCCAGCCTCCCAGCCATTCTGCCGTGGCCTCGCTGACCGCGCCGCCGACCAGCCTGGTCTCCCGCCGCGGGAGGGAATAGAGCTTCGCCTCCGAGACCGTGATCCGCCCGCGGCGCGTCACCTCCTCGCCGCGCAGAAGCGCCCGCATCACCTCGGCGCCTTCCCTCAGCCGCTCGTTCCGCTCGGCCTTCTCGGGCCACTCGCCGCCGGTGATGTGCTCGTTCACCAGCTCGCCGCTGCCGACCGCGATCCAGGGCAGGCGGTCGGGGAACATCTCCCCCAGCGTCGCGACGGCCTGGGCCAGCACGGCGGGATGGTAGCGCCAGCCGCCGGGCACGGTGATCAGCCCGAAGGGCAGGGACGTCGCCTGCATGGCGGCGCCCAGCCAGGACCAGACGAATCCGGAATGCCCCTGCGAGGGTGCCCAGGGGTGATAGTGGTCCGATGAGAAGACGCCCCCGAACCCGGCGGCCTCGGCCCGGCGGACGAGGTCCACCAGCCGGCTCGGGGGGAACTGCTCGTGGGAGGCGTGGTAGGTCAGCAAGGGCATGGTTCGACGTCTTCCGGCCATTCGATCCGTCGGGTTGACCGGATCCGCTCCAGCCCAACAATCCGGATGCCCCGATGTCGCCGGGACCTCGGCCTGAGTAACCGATGATAAAAAGGCGCCATCGTTCTGGAATTTGCCGAATGATGATCAGGCTTGATTTGCCGATCCCCGGTGCGGACCGGATGAATTTTCGATGACGACGGTAACGGGCGTCGAAGCCGCGATGTTGGGAAGCCGCCAACAGTAACAGGAGGGTTCCAATGCGAAATCCGATCGCTCGCCTCGGCGCCGTCGCGCTGATCGCCGGCCTTGCCGTTTCCGCCGTGCCGGCGCAGGCCCGGCAGCAGGGTCCGACCTGCCGTTCCATGATCGACGATGCCCGTCAGGTCCTCGCATCGGGGACGGCGGTCCGGGACGGGGGCAAGGGTCCCAGCAGCCAGACCGCCGAGGAGCCGGAACCGGTCACCGCCGAGGAGCGCCGCGACGTGCAGGAACTGATCGCGGAAGCGGAAGGCCATGCCGGCCGGGGCGAAGAAGGGCTCTGCGCCAGCGCCATGCAGCGGGCGCAGAGCGTGCTTTTCGTGATGGAACAGCCGGGAGGAACGGCGGGCGGGGACGCCGCGCGCCGTTAGCCCCGGCGGTCCCGGTTCCCCGCCGGTCCCGCATCATCCAGGTCAGGGGATCATCCCGGTCAGGGGATCATCCCGGTGAAGACATAGGCCTGGAGGACGGTGATCACGCCGATGATCGCGACGAAGAACAGGCTGTGCTTGAGCGTGAAGCGGAACAGGTCCGCTTCGCGCCCGACCAGCCCGACCGCGGCGCAGGCCACGGCGATCGACTGCGGCGAGATCATCTTGCCGGTGACGCCGCCGGTGGTGTTGGCAGTGACCATCAGGATCTCGGACAGCCCGAGCTGCTGCGCCGTGGTCGCCTGGAGCGCTCCGAACAGGGCGTTGGACGAGGTGTCCGACCCGGTCAGGAACACCCCCAGCCAGCCCAGCACCGGCGAGAAGAACGGGAAGGCGTCGCCGGTCCCGGCCAGCAGCAGGGCCAGCGTCGAGGACAGGCCCGAATAGTTGGCGATGAAGGCGAACGCCAGCACCATGCCGATCGAGTAGATCGGGCGGCGCAGCTCCATCAGCGTCTCGCCGAAGGTGGCGACGGCCGCCGCCGGCCGCATCCGCAGGAACAGGATGGAGATCAGCGCCGTCAGCAGGATCGCGGTGCCGGTCGCGGAGATCAGGTCCAGCTTGTAGACGGCGTCGTAGGGCTTGGGAGAGGTGACGATCGGGGCGACCTTGGTGACCAGCTTGTCCAGCCCCTCGATCGGGAAATAGAACACGGTGGAGGCGAGGGCGCCGGCCTTGGCGAAGGCCGCCTTGAACGGGGCGAGGCTCCAGATCGTCACGATCACGGTCAGGACGAGGAAGGGCGACCACGCCTTGACCACCTGGCCGGTGGTGTATGTCGCGGCGGCGGCATAAGCGGCGTAGTCCGAAGCTGGCGTGACCGCGGCCCCGACGGCGCGCGGGACGGGGGCGCGGGGAACGGGGACGCCGGCCTCCCGGTCGGAGAAGCGGAAGATGCGCTTCGGCTTCCACACCTTCAGGAACAGGGTCAGGCTGACCAGGCTGATCAGGGCGGAGGTGATGTCCGGCAGCTCCGGCCCGATGAAGTTGGAGGTGAAATAGACGCCGAAGGCGAAGGTCGAACCGGCGACCAGCACGGCCGGCCATGTCTCCCGCACGCCGCGGACGCCGTCCATGATGAAGACGATCCAGAACGGCACGAAGACGGCGAGCAGCGGCAGCTGCCGGCCGGCCATCTGGCCGATCTTGAAGGCTTCCAGCCCCGTCACCTGGCCGGCGACGATCATCGGGATGCCCATGGCGCCGAAGGCGACCGGGGCGGTGTTGGCGATCAGGCACAGGCCGGCGGCGTAGAGCGGGTTGAAGCCCAGGCCGACCAGCAGCGCCGCGGTGATCGCGACCGGCGCGCCGAAGCCGGCGGCCCCTTCCAGGAAGGCGCCGAAGGAGAAGCCGACCAGCAGCATCTGGAGGCGCTGGTCCTCGGTGATCGACACGACCGACGCGCGGATGATGTCGAACTGGCCGGTCTTGACCGTCACCTTGTAGAGGAAGACGGCGGTCAGGATGATCCAGGCGATCGGCCACAGGCCGTAGACGAAGCCGTACCCGGCGGAGGCCAGCGCCTGCCCGACCGGCATGCGGTAGAACAGGATCGCCACGGCCAGGGCGAGGGCGACGGTGATGGTCGCCGCGACATGGCCCTTCATCCGCAGGACGGCCAGGGCCACGAAGAAGAACACGATGGGAAGCGCCGCGACCAGCGCTGAGACCCACAGGTTGCCTGCGGGGTCATAGACTTGCATCCAGGGCTGCATGATGTTTCCACTCTAGAATGCCGCACCCGGGCCTTTCGGGGGCGCGTCGCGGCGGATTGCGGTTTATTTTCTGTCAGCCTGACCTGTTATGGTAAAATTAATATACCGGCTGCGGGTGTGGTGGATAAAACACCGGCCGGCGGCTTGTACATGGAAAAATGCGTTTCAAGGGTGTCGCGGATGTCGCAGGCGTTGAACCGCCGCCGCCCCGTTCGGTATCATCGGGACATGACCGACACATCCGACCGGACCGAACCTGAGGACGCCGCGGCTGCCGATCCGCTGACCCGGCTGCTCCAATGCCATCCGGAGACCGCCTTCGACTACCTGGAGTTCCGCCGGATGATGGCCGGGCCGTCGGCCGCCTTCGCGGCGGAGCGGGCCACGCCGGAGGATATCGAGCGGCTGCGCGCCTGCCTGACCGCCATGGAGGAGGCCCACGGCCTGGACGACCCCACGCGGGAGGCGGCGGCCGACGCGGAGTTCCACCTCGCCATATACGAGGCGGCGCACAACCGGGTGATGGTCGGGATCATGCGGCAGTTCATCCGCATGATGAGCGAGAACGTGTTCTACGACCGCACCAGCCTGTATCTGCGCCGCGGCGTCCGGGACAGCTTCCTGCGCCAGCACCAGGCGATCTTCCACGCCATCGCCGCCGGCAACCCGGAGGCGGCGCGCGCCACCGCCGACGCCCACATCGCCTCGACCACCGAGGCCCTGCGCGAGGCCCAGCGGGCGGACGCGCGGCTAGAGGTCGCACTGCGCCGCCAGCAGGGCGTGAACCTCGTGACCAGCAAAGGGAAATAGCCGGTTCCGGCCGGTGCCGAGTTTCTGGCAAAAACATTTTACCGCTTTACGCCCACGGTAAGTTCGCGTATCCATTCCTGGAGCGGCCCGGAGGAGACGGCCGCATGACGGAGGAACGCCGGAAACCGCCGGGTCGCGCGCACGCGCCGGCCCCCGCGCTTTCGCCCCCGCCATGCCGCGCGCCTTCCGAAGGCTCCCCCTGTTTCTCGACAGCCGACCGGCGCCGTCGCGCCGGCGACAGGAAGGCGTGCGGAATGCCAGACGGAACCTCCCTCCCAGGAACCTCCCTCCCCGGGCCCTTGCGGGCGGCCGACGCGGCCGATGCCTTCGCCGGCGCGATCGCCGAGTTCACCGCCCTGCTCGGTCCGGAGCGGGTGATCCGCGACCCGCTGCGGCTGCTGGCCTACGGCACCGACGCCAGCTTCTACCGGCTGGTCCCCCGGGTGGTGGTCAAGGTGGAGAGCGAGGAGGAGGTGGCCGCCATCCTGGCCGCCTGCCGCCGCGACCGGCTGCCGGTCACCTTCCGCGCGGCCGGCACCAGCCTGTCCGGGCAGGCGGTGACCGACGGCGTGCTGGTCGTCCTGGGCGACCGCTGGACCCGGATCGTGGTGGAAGAGGACGGCAGGCGGGTCCGGCTCCAGCCGGGCGTGCTCGGCGCGGACGCCAACCGGCGCCTTGCAGCCTATGCCCGCAAGATCGGCCCGGACCCTGCCTCGATCGACAGCGCCAAGATCGGCGGCATCGCCGCCAACAACTCGTCGGGCATGTGCTGCGGAACCTCGGACAACAGCTACAAGACGCTGGCCGCGATGCGGCTGCTGCTGGCCGACGGCACCCTGGTCGATACGGGGGACGCCGGCAGCCTGGCCCGATTCCGGCGGAGCCACGGCGGGTTGCTGGACCGGCTGGCCGGTCTGGGCGCCGCGACCCGGGCCGACGCGGATCTGGCGGCGCGCATCCGCGCCAAGTTCGCGATCAAGAACACCACCGGCTACAGCATCAACGCGCTGGTCGATTTCGAGGACCCGGTCGAGATCCTCCAGCACCTGATGATCGGGTCGGAAGGGACGCTGGGCTTCATCGCGGAGGTGACCTACCACACCGTGCCCGACCATGCCCACAAGGCGAGCGCGCTGCTGCTGTTCCCCGACATCGGCGAGGCCTGCCGCGCCGTGGCGCTGCTGAAGCCGGCACCCGTCTCCGCCGTCGAGCTGATGGACCGGGCGGCGCTCCGCTCGGTCGAGGACAAGCCCGGCATGCCGGCGGAGATCCGCGGGCTGGCCGACGGGGTCACCGCCCTGCTGGTGGAGACCCGCGCCGAGGACGCCGCCGGCCTGGACGCCAACATCGGCGCCATAGCCTCCGTCCTGGCCGGCGTCGCGACCCTGGGGCCGGCCGCCTTCACCTCGGCGGCCGACGAGTACGGCAAGCTGTGGAAGATCCGCAAGGGCCTGTTCCCCGCGGTCGGTGCCGTCCGCCGGGCCGGCACCACGGTGATCATCGAGGACGTGGCCTTTCCGATCAAGGACCTGGCCGCCGCCACCCTGGACCTCCAGGCGCTGTTCGCGAAGCACGGCTACCACGAGGCGATCATCTTCGGCCACGCCCTGGACGGCAACCTGCACTTCGTCTTCACCCAGGACTTCGCGATCGATTCCGAGGTGGAGCGCTACGCCGCCTTCATGGACGACGTCTGCAAGCTGGTGGTCGAGACCTATGACGGCTCCCTCAAGGCGGAGCACGGCACCGGCCGCAACATGGCGCCCTTCGTCGAGATGGAGTGGGGCCGCGACGCCTATCTGCTGATGCGTGAGATCAAGTCGCTGCTGGACCCGCTCGGCATCCTGAACCCCGGCGTCATCCTGAACGACGACCCCAAGGCGCACCTGCGCGACCTGAAGCCGATGCCCAAGGCCGACCCGCTGGTCGATACCTGCATCGAATGCGGGTTCTGCGAGCGCATGTGCCCGTCGGCCGGGCTGACCCTGACGCCGCGCCAGCGCATCGTCGGCTGGCGCGAGATTTCCAGCCTGGCCGACACCGGGGCGGACCCGGCGCGCGAGGCCGGGCTGCGCAGCCTCTACGACTACCAGGGGTTGGACACCTGCGCTGCCTGCGGGCTGTGCGCCACCGCCTGCCCGGTCGGGATCGAGACCGGTTTGCTGACCAAGGCGCTGCGCGGCCGGTCCCAGTCGCCGCTGCGCCGCCGGATCGGCAGCCTCGCGGCGCGGCATTTCGGCGGCGCCCTGGCCGCGGCCCGCCTGGGGCTGGGGGCGGCGGCCCTGTCGCGCCGGGTGATCGGCCGGACCGCGACCATCTCCCTGGCGGGATCGCTGCGGCGGCTGTCCGACGGGCGCGTCCCCAAGATCGGGCCGTCGCTGCCCGGCCCCGGCGCCGTTCCGTCCGCCGGCGGCGATCCGGCCGGCACGCCGGTGGTCTATGTGCCGAGCTGCGCCACCCGGACCTTCGGCGCCTCGCCCGATGCGCCGGAACGGGACGGCGTGCCCGAGCGGTTCGCGGCCCTGCTCGGCAAGGCCGGCTTCCGCGTCGTCTTCCCGGAGGGCCTCGGCGGCCTGTGCTGCGGTCAGGCGTTCGAGAGCAAGGGAATGGCGGAGACGGCGGACGCCATGACGGAGGCGATGGCGGCGGCCCTCGCCCAGGCCAGCGACGGCGGGCGGATCCCGATCGTGATGGACGCGTCCGCCTGCACCCTGCGGCTGAAGCGGACCCTGGCCGGCCGGCTGACCGTGCTGGACAGCATCGAGTTCCTGCACGACCACGTGATGCCGCGCCTGGAGGTCGTCGCGAAGGAGACGGCGCCCGTGCTGGTCCATGTCAATTGCTCGGCCCAGCGGATGGGTCTGGGCGACAGGATCACCGCCCTGGCCGGGGCCTGCGCGGAGACGGTCGTGGTTCCCGAGGGCGTCGGCTGCTGCGGCTTCGCCGGCGACAAGGGCTTCGGCACGCCGGAGCTGAACGACCATGCGCTGCGCCGCCTGCCGGAGGCGGTGCCGTGGGACGCGGAGGGCGGCTATTCCTCCAACCGGACCTGCGAGATCGGCCTTTCGGAACATGCCGGCGTGCCCTACCGCTCGATCGTCTATCTGGTGGACCGGGTCACCCGGCGGCGCTGAGCGGCATCGGGAGGGGCTGGGGGAGCGGCAACGGGAGCGGTGGGGTCAGCGAGGTCGAGGTCATCAGGGCGGGTGCCCGGCGCGGGGCGAAGGGCGCCGGCTTCACGGCGGCCGGCCTGCCGGACGGCTTCTGCCGCGACACCGGGTCATCCACCGAGGTCACTATCTCGACGGCGGCTTCGGCGAGGCGGCCGTCGTTCTCCTCGGCCGGGTCGAAGTCGTGCGCCTCCAGGTCGGCGTCGGGGTGCGGGGCGGCCGTGAAGTGATGGGGGATGCGCTTGTCCAGCATGATGCCGCGCAGCTTCAGGCGCAGCTCGACCGCGCGCAGCGCGAGGGCGCTCTGCTTCTTCTCCATCGCGTCGGCGATGATCGCCTTGACCGTCTCCGCCGCGTCATTCAACTCGACCTCGATCCCGGCGGAACGGGCCGCCCGGAGCTGATCGACGCGGATGCGGATCTCCGGCCGGGCCATCAGGCACGACCCGCGCTGCTTGGCGCCCTTGGGCGAATAGCCGGCCCGGCGCGCGGCCTCGGCTCCGCCGACATTGGCGGCCATGGCCTGGCAGAAAGCCTCGTGCCGGGCGGTGAGGCGGATCACGGGAGTTGCATCGGACATGGCGGCGGCCCTCGGCGGTAGACGATGCCGGAAAGTTTACGGGATTTTTCGGAACAAAGACAGAACATTTAGGTATCGGAGAGGGCACCCGACGCAAGCGGGTGTGTGAGGGAAGCCGGGGTCAGACCACCATTTCGCCGGAAGATAGGCATTCGGAAGGCTTGGTGCGAAATGGTGGTCTGACCCCGGTTTCCCGCCGTTGCGAACACCTCGCCACAATATAGTTGCGCTGCGGTTGAGCGCTGGCTTCGGAGTGGTAGTGGTCGGGGAAGACGTCGCTCGGCGTACCGGCATCGATCAGGCGCTCCGCGCCGGCCGGCAGGGCGCCGAAGCGCCGGGCGAACTGGCGCCGGAGCATCGCGGTCCGGCCGAGCGCGACGCCTTCGGCGAGCAGTTCGCATTCCCATTCTCGATGCGTTCCGCCAGCATGCCTTGAACCTCCTCGATATCCATCGGCACCGTCGCGGCCTGTGGGCCGGCGACCAGACCTGCGACCGCGTGCGCGCCCCCTTGCCGAAGGATGGTCGGCTGGAGCTGTACCAGATCAGGTCGATCCGCCCGGGGCAGCCGATCCGATGCGTTGCGCCAAGGCGCAACCTACGATCGTCGGCTCGCATCACCGCCGCGCTGCATCGAGCGTAGGTTGCGCCCATGGCGCAACACAGGGCGGAGAGTGGAACGGCAGGCTGCGAGGACCGGAGCGGTTCAACCTGACCGGGGACCGCTCTGACGGTTACGGTGCCGGCCGGAGAATCAGGTTATTCGCCGGGGCGGAGGAGGCCGGGGAAGACGTCGCCGGGCGCTTGGGCGTCCATCAGGCGATCCATGTAGGCGTCGTGCTGATCCGGCGTCGCGGTATCGATCAACCGTTCCACATCCGCCGGCAGGGTGCCGAAGCGGCGGGTGAACTGGCGCTTGAACATGGCGGCCCTGCCCTCGGCGATGCCTTCGGCCTTGCCCTCCGCGGCGCCCTTGGCGATGAGTTCCTGTTCCCACTTCTTGATGCGTTCCGCCAGCATGCCCTGAACCTCCTCGATATCCATCGACACCGTCGCGGGCTGCGGGGCGCCGACCAGGCCCGCGACCGCGTGCGCCACCACATCGCCGAACGCCAGCCGCAGCGTAGCATGTCCCGGATGCTCGGCGAACCAGGCCACCGCCTGGCCGACCAGGCCGGGCAGGTCGTCCGGCCGGTCGCAGATCTCGATCCGGAACAGCAGCGCCACCAGGCTGTCGTGCCGGGCCAAGTCCTCGGCGCGCAGCCGCTTCTCGTCAATCAGATGATAGCGGACCTGCGGCTGCCAAGGCCAGAGCGGCGAGTCCTCCGGCAAGGCCACCAAGTCGGTCGTGTCGGCGGGGCAGTCCCAGCGGGCCTCGCCGGCGTAGAGCACGATCGGCAGCAAGGGCGGCAGCCGGCCGCCCGGCGCCAGGGCGCGCCCGTCGATGATCTGCTGCCAGAGCAGGCCGGAATAGACCTGCACCCGCACCGGCATGAACCGCTCCGGGGTCGCCTGGAACTCCAGCAGCAGGTAGATGTGGACCATCTCGCCGGCCAGCGTCGGCACGCGCCAGATCACGTCGCCCTCGCGCCGCTCGCCGCGGGGGGCGTGGAACTTGGCGTTGACCCGTTCGAGCCGGGTGAAGTCCAGCAGGGCGGCGATCCCGGCGGGCAGGAAGCCGCGCACGAGCTGCTCGATCATCACCGGGTCGGAGAACAGGCGGTGGTACAGGGAGTCGGAGGCTTGCATGGTCGCGGGCGCCGGTCGGGGTATGGTCGCGCGAACAGCAGCATACTCCCGCAACCATCGGCAAGGGTCGGACAGCCGCCGCGACCTTCTGACCCGGTCCGGTCCCTCGGAACGCGGGCGCCCGCCGGAGCGCCATCACCTTCGGTTTCGTCGGTGTTTACTTGCGTGCCTCTCTCCGGATGAATCCCGGATGTCCCGATGCGCCTCTCCCCGGCTCGGGGAGTTATGGTAAATAATGCCGCGTCGGGTAGCGAACGCGCGAGGTGAGCGATGGAAACGGTCGGGGGAGTCCTGCGTCGGTTCATCGGGGCGGCGGGGTTGCTGCTCGCCACTGCCGCGGCGCCGGCCGTGGCGGACGAGACCTGCATGTCGCCCTTCATGCCCAAGATCACGGGGCAGGAGGATTACGTCTATGTCTGGACCCTGGGCGTCGAGGGGATGGGCGACGGGTCGGACAAGCTGGTGACCGTGGATGTCCGGCCGGGCTCGGCGACCTATGGCAAGGTGATCGCCAGCGCCCCGGTCGGCAGCCGGAACGAGGCGCACCATGGCGGCTTCACCGACGACCGCCGCTATTTCTGGACCAGCGGATTGGACACCAGCCGGATCTTCATCTTCGACATCCACACCGATCCGGCCCGCCCGAAGCTGGAGCGGACGATCGAGGACTTCGTCCAGGCCAGCGGTGGCGTGGTCGGGCCGCACGGCGCCTACGCCCTGCCCGGACGCATGCTGATGTCGGGGCTGTCCAACGCCAAGGACGGGGGCGGGCGCACCGCGCTGGTCGAATACACCAACGACGGCCGGTTCCTGGCCTCCCACTGGATGCCGACCGCCGAGGATCCCCGCGGGGCCGAGATCGAGAAGGTCGCCGACGGCTACGGCTACGACCAGCGCGTCCTGCCGCGCAGGAACGCGCTGCTGACCTCGTCCTTCACGGGCAAATCCAACTATATGAGGAACTTCGGCGAGATGCTGAAGGACCCGGAGGCCATGACGCGGTTCGGCCAGACCGTCGTGCTGTGGGACTTCCACGAGCGCAAGCCGCGCAAGGTGTTCCATGTGCCGGGCGCGCCCCTGGAGATCCGCTGGGCCTGGGGGCCGACCCACGACTACGCCTTCACCACCACGGCGCTGACCTCCAAGATCTGGCTGATCCACCTGGACGCCGACGGCGAGTGGAAGGCCAAGGCGGTGGCCGACGTCGGCAATCCGTCCGACATCCCGCTGCCGGTGGACATCAGCCTCAGCGCCGACGACAGGACCCTGTTCGTGGACACCTTCATGGACGGCAAGGTCCGGGTGTTCGACGTCAGCGACCCGCACGCGCCGAAGCAGATCCACGAGGAGACGATCGGCAGGCAGGTCAACATGGTCTCCCAGTCCTGGGACGGACAGCGGGTCTATTTCACCACCTCGCTGCTGGCGAACTGGGACAAGAAGGGCGCCGACAACGACCAGTTCATCAAGGGCTACGACTGGGACGGCCGGAAACTCCACCACCGCTTCACCATCGACTTCAACGCCGAGAAGCTGGGCCGGCCGCACATCATGCGGCTGGGAGCCGCCAGCCTCTACGCGAACTGAGCGGGAGGGAGCGCCGTGCGCGCCCTCGCCCCGGGCTTTGCCCTGTTCCTGTTCCTGTTCCTGTTCGCGGCGCCGGCCGCCGTCGCCGGACCCGGGCACCATCCCGGCGGGTTCGACTACGACCCGCCGGAGCCGGGAACCTACCGCCTGCCGCCGCTGGCCCCGGCGGCGGACGGGACCGCGCTGGACGAGACGGGGGAGGTGCGCGGCCTGCACGACCTGATGGCGGGCAGGATCACCGTCCTGGGATTCATCTATACCCGGTGCGGCGACGTCTGCCCGCTGGGCACCCAGATGATGAGCGGCCTGCACGAGGCCACGGCCGGGGATCCGGCCCTGGCCGCCGGGGTGCGGCTGGTCACCATGAGCTTCGACCCCGGACACGACACGCCGGAGGTGATGGCGGAGCAGGCCCGGGCGCTGCGCGGGAATGGGGGCGCCGACTGGCAATTCCTGACCTCGCGCGGCGGGCCGGAGCTGGAGACGGTCCTGGCGGCCTACGACCAGCGGGTGCTGCGCAAGCCCGACCCGGACGACCCGGCCGGGCCGCTGGCCCATCAGCTCCGGGTCTACCTGATCGACGGGGAACGGCGGATCCGCAACATCTACAGCCTGGACTTCCTGGACCCCCGGCTGGTGCTGGCCGACATCCGCACCCTGATGCTGGAGCACGCGGCGCGCCACTGATGGGCGGCGCGGGACGGCCTATGCCGGGCCGGGGAGCGCGAAATGCCTGTCCGCCCAGGCGACCGCCGCCGCGGCGTCGCGGCCATGGGCGTCGGCGCCGATCCGCCGCCACAGGTCGGGGCAGCGGTTGAAGGGATGGCCGCCGACGATGATCCGGGTGTTGGCGCATCCCGGATCGGCCCTCAGCGCCTCGACCAGGGCGGCGGCCTTGGGCAGGTTGGGGGCGATGGTGACGGACAGGGCCAGGAGCTCGGGCCGGTCCGCCTTCACGGCCCCGACGATGCCGGCGACCGGGACGCTGGCGCCCAGGAAGGTGGTTTCCCAGCCGTTCAGGGTGAAGACGTCGCCGACCATGCGCAGGCCGATCTCGTGCAGCTCCCCGTCGATGCAGACGGCGAGCAGGCGCCGCCCGGTGCCGGAGCGGCAGGCGGCATAGGGCTGGAGCTGGGCCAGGATCGACTGGGTCGCCGTCGTGGCGAAATGCTCCTGCGGGATGGTGAGCCGGCCGGTCATCCAGAGCCGGCCCACCTCGTGCAGGCAGGGCTGGAAGACGTGCAGGTAGAGGTCGGTCAGCGGGATGCCCGTGTCGGCGGCGTTGATGATCAGGTCCGCGGCGCCCTGCCGGTCCTGGTCGAGCAGCAGCGCCAGGTAACCCTGGGCCAGGGTCCGGTGCGGGTTGTTCTCCGCCAGCAGGTTCGGGGGCACGTCCTCCATGCTGTCCATCAGCCGCAGGCTGTCGGCCAGGTACTCGGCCGGCAGGGCGTCGCCGCGCTCGGTGAAGATTTCCAGAAGCGTTTCCAGCGTTCCGGCCAAGTCGGCGACGTCGAGGTGGTGGCAGATGAAGATCGACCGGAGCCATTCCGTGTAGCTGCGGAACAGCTCCAGGCTGCCGGTGGCGGTGGCGGCCTCCAGATAGAGCAGCGTGTATTGAAGGTCCTCGACGCAGCGCCGGCGGCCTTCGGTGCCGTACCGCTGCGCCATCTCGGGATGCCGGAGCCAGTAGCGCAGGACGGCTCGCTCCGCGAAGGCGCGGCGCTGCGGATCCGAACCGGCATCGAAGATCAGGCCCATGCTCTCTCCCGGACGGCACGCTCATGGGGTCGCCTCGCGCGTACCGTACCGTACATATGGGGACGGATCGCGCACGTGGAACCGGCTGTCCTTAAGTGCTTGATCCGCCTGAACGGATGACAGCCGGCCCCGGCCGGGGCTAGCCTGTCCGTGCCGGCCCGAAAGAACGGCCGGGTTAAGATAAAGAGGAAGGGAGACCATGGCGAAGAGCCTGGACCAGCGCTTCGAGCCCATCGTCGTCGAGGACGCCGACGATATCGGCAGCAATGATTCGACCAATACCCCGTTCCTGGAGGTCTCCGGGATGAGGGCGGGCAGGCGCGACCTGCTGAAAGGCCTGCTCGGCACCACGACCGCCCTGGGCGCCGCCTTCGCGACGGGAGCCGCCGCCGGCGTGCTGCGGCCGTCCGAGGCGGCGGCGCAGGGCGCTTCGACGCTCACCTTCACGCAGCCGAGGCATGTCATCCTGGACTCCCACCAGGTGGCTCCCGGCTACGACGCGGACCTGCTGATCCGCTGGGGCGACAAGGTGATGCCGGACGCGCCGGCGTTCGACCCGAAGAACCTGACCGGCGCCGCGCAGGAGAAGCAGTTCGGCTATAACTGCGATTACATCGGCTACCTGCCGCTGCCCCACGGCTCCGACAGTTCGGAACACGGGCTTCTCGGTATCAACCAGAATACACGGCGCCCGAGCTGATGTTCGCCGATTGGCTCCGGACCGGCGCGGACGGGAAACAGAAGGAGCGCGGCACAACCGCTGAGGAAACAAAGGTCGAGATGGCGGCCCATGGCCATACCGTCGTCGAGGTCAGGAAGGAGAACGGGCGCTGGGCCGTGGTCGACGGCAGCCCCTATGCCCGCCGGATCACCATGAACACGGCCTGTCGCATCTCCGGCCCGGCCGCCGGGCACGCGCGCATGCGGACCGGCGCGGACCCGGCCGGCACCACGGTCTACGGCGTGCTCAACAACTGCGCCGGCGGCAAGACGCCGTGGGGCACGATCCTGATCTCGGAGGAGAACTTCAACGGCTATTTCGGCGGCGGCGACCCGGCGTCGTCGCCGCAGGCCAAGCATTACGAGCGCTACGGCATCTCGGCGGAGTCGCGCTACTGGTGGCACGAGACCGTCGACCGCTTCGACCTGGGCAAGGAGCCCAACGAGTCCAACCGGTTCGGCTGGATGACCGAGTACGACCCCTACGACGCCGCGTCCGTGCCGGTGAAGCGGACGGCGCTCGGCCGGTTCAAGCACGAAGGCGCGACCAGCATCCTCAACAAGGACGGCCGCGTCGTGCTGTATTCCGGCGACGACGAGCGGTTCGACTATCTCTACCGCTTCGTCACGAAGGGCACCTACGACCCGAACGACCGGGCCGCCAACCGCGACCTGCTGGACGAGGGGACCCTGTCGGTCGCCAGGTTCGGCGACGACGGCACCCTGGAGTGGCTGCCGCTGGTCCACGGGCAGGGACCGCTGACCGCGGCCAATGGCTTCGAGAGCCAGGCCGAGGTGCTGATCGAGACCCGGCGCGCCGCCGACCTGGTCGGCGCCACGCCGATGGACCGTCCGGAGGACGTGGAGCCGAACCCGGTCAACGGCCGCGTCTACGTCATGTGCACCAACAACTCGCGCCGCAAGGCAGGCCAGGTCGACGCGGTCAATCCGCGTCCGGAGAACCGCCACGGCCAGATCGTCGAGTTGATCCCGCCCGGCGGCGCCGGCCGGGAGGCCGACCATGCGGCCGGGACCTTCCGCTGGGACCACGTTCTGCTGGCCGGCAATCCCGCCTCGGAGAAGGACAAGGCGGCCTACCATCCGGCCACGGACGTGTGGCTGTCCTCGCCGGACAACTGCGCGTTCGATCCGCAGGGACGGCTGTGGATCTCGACCGACCAGGGCGAGGCGCAGGCGAAGAACGGCATCCCGGACGGCATGTATGCCTGCGACCTGGAAGGGCCGGGGCGGGCGCTGGTCAAGTTCTTCTTCGGCTGCCCGGCCGGGGCGGAGATGTGCGGGCCGGAGTTCACGCCCGACGGGAAGACGCTGTTCCTGGCCGTGCAGCACCCGGCCGAGGGCGAGGGCTCGACCCTGGAGAACCCGCTGACCCGCTGGCCCGACTTCGAGCCCGGCATGCCGCCGCGCCCGTCGGTGGTGGTCGTCACCAAGCAGGACGGCGGCCCGGTCGGAAGCTGAGCCTTGGGCCCGCCGCTCGGAATATTCCCGCGGCGGGCCTGTTGTCACGGGCCAACTATTTACCCGTTTGCGCGGGAAGCTATAGTTGCTACCCCGAGTATAGTGCCTTTTCCGGGCTCGGCCCGGAACAACGCTTGGCCAAATGGATCGCCGGTGAGACCTGATGTGGGATTCGAGAGCTGATGTCTGATACTCCGGACGGGAACACCGCCCGGTCGCCCGGATTGCGCTCCCCCCGTCCTTCGCCCTCATTTCGCGTGCGGACCTGGCTGGTTCTGCTGGTGACCGCCTGCGTCCTGCCGCTCGCGCTGTTCTGCATGCTCTTGCTCTATCATAACGCGAACGATCAGGCCGACCTGACCATCCGGCAGGTCCAGGACAGGGCGAGGCTCCTCGCCGAGGACATCGACCGCGAGGTTTCCCGGATCATCGCCGGCGCCGAGGTCCTGGCGACGTCCGGCACCCTCCTGGACGGCGATTTCGAGTCTTTCCACCGGCGCGCCGTCCAGGTGCGCGACCTGCTCGGCACCAATATCCTGGTCCGCGACCTGACGAGCCAGCAGCTCGTCAATACGCGCGTGCCCTGGGGAACGCCCCTGCCGCGCAACGACAGCTTCGAGGTGGACCGGCGGGTGATCGCGACCGGCGAGCCGCAGGTCTCCGGCCTCCTGATGGGGGCCATCGCCAGGTCGCCGCTGCTGATCGTGGTCGTCCCGGTCCCCCGCGGCGGCGAGCCCCGCTATCTCCTCAGCCTGACCATCGGGCTGGACCGGCTCCAGGCCATCATGTCTCCCGAGCGCCTCCCGCCGGGCTGGGTGGCGGGCGTGGTCGATCGCGACGGCATTCTGATCGGCCGCTCGCATCGGGCCGAGGAGTTCGTCGGCACCCGCCTCCGGGACGACCTGTGGGCCAGGATGAGGGACCTGCCGGAAGGCATACAGTCCGCGGAGACTTTGGACGGGGTCCCGTCGCTGCAGGCCTACAAGCGCTCCCAGGTTTCCGGCTGGCTGGTCGGGGTCAGCGTTCCGGAGTCCCTGGTGGCGGCGCCGTGGCGGCGGACCCTGGCGCTTTTCGCGGGCGGCGGCGCGCTGCTTTTCCTGATCGGGCTGGGCGTCGCCCTCCTGGTGGGCCGCCGGCTGGCGCGCCAGATCGCCGATCTCGCCGGTTCGGCCAAGGCGCTCGGCGCCGGCCGCCCGGTCGCCTTCCCGGGCCGGGGCGTCGTGGAGATCGAGGCGATGGGCGGCGCGCTGCGGGGCGCGGCGGAGCTGATCGGCAAGCGCGAGGCCGCCCTGATGGAGAGCGAGGCCCGGCTGCGGCACGTGGTGGAAGGGGCTCCCTTCCCGATCATCGTGCATGCCGAAGGCGACGAGATCGTGCATGTCAGCCGGACGCTGATCGAGGCGACCGGCTACGCGCGCGACGAGATCGGCACCCTGGAGGACTGGGAAAGGCGCGCCTTCGGTGCCGAAAGGCGGGACGGGGCCCTCGGCACCGCCCGGTTGATGACGCTGGACCGTCCGATCGACGAAGGGGAGTTCCAGGTCCGGACGGCGGACGGCCGGACGCGCGTCTGGTCGTTCCGCTCCGCCAAGATCGGGCGCGACAGCCGGGACCGGCTGCTCGTGGTCACCATGGCCGCCGACCTGACCGAGCGCAAGGAGGCCGAGGCGAGCCTGCACCTGCTGATGCGCGAGGTGGACCACCGCGCCAAGAACGCCCTTGCCGTCGTGCAGTCGATCATGCAGCTGAGCCGGAACGACAACCCGGCCGATTTCATCGAGGCCGTCCAGGGCCGCGTCGCGGCGATGGCCCGCGTCCACACCCTGCTTGCCAAGACCCGCTGGTCGGGCGCCGATCTGGAAGTCATGCTCCAGGCCGAACTGGAGGCGCTCGACGGCAACGGCCGCACCGACTTGTCGGGAACGCCGGTCTCCATCGTGGCGGAGGCCGCGCAGGCGATTTCGATCGTGCTGCACGAACTGGTCACCAACGCCGCCAAGCACGGTGCTCTGTCCGTTCCGGACGGGCGGGTCGCCGTTTCCTGGTCGGTCGATGCCGAGGACGGGAGGCTCGTCGTCGACTGGCGGGAGGAGGGCGGGCCGCCGGTGTCCCCCCCGACGCGATCCAGCTTCGGGACCTTCGTGATCGACCGGACGATCAACGGCCAGCTCCGGGGGGACCTGTCCCGCGACTGGCGCCGGACCGGGCTGTGCCTGCGCATGACGCTTCCGCGGGACTGTTTCCAGACGAGCGGGGTGCGCGGCCCCACCCTCCCGGCCTCGCCCCGGCCGGCCGTGGAGCAGCCCCGGAAGCCGGCCGTCAGGAACGCCTCGGTGCTGATCGTGGAGGACGAGGCGCTGACCGCCACGGCGATGGCAAGGGAACTGGAAGCGGCGGGCTACCGCGTGCTCGGCCCGGTCGGGCGCCTGCAGGAGGCCATCGACCTGGCGCGCACCTCCCGGCCCGATGCGGCCGTCCTGGACGTCAACCTGTTCGGCCAGCCCTCGTACCCGGTCGCCTCGGTGCTGGACGGCATGGGGGTGCCGTTCCTGTTCTGCACGGGATACGGTTCGCTCAACGGATCGGACGAACGCCTGGGCAGGGCGATGGTCCTGACCAAGCCGGTCAGCCCCGCCGTCCTGAGGGATGGCGTCGCGTCGCTGCTGACCGCCGGCGCTGAGACGGAGGTGGGCTGACGGCTCCGGCGGCCGGGGCGGCCCGATGGAACTCGGGAACCTGGAAGGGGTTGGCTGGGTATCGTTCATCCCACCGCCGAAAGAGGCCCATCATGGAAACCGCTCCCGTCGTCTGCGTGACCGGCGCGTCCGCCGGCATCGGCCGTGCCATCGCCCTCGCCTTCGCCGCCGAATGGGGCGCCTCGATCGGCCTGATCGCCCGGTCGAAGGAGGCGCTCGACGAAGTCGCCCGCGAGGTCGAGCGGCTGGGCGGGGAGGCGCTGGTCCTGCCCCTGGACGTCGCGGACGAGGCGGCGGTCCACGGTGCCGCCGACCGGATCGAACGCGAGCTGGGGCCGATCGACGTGTGGGTCAACAACGCGATGGTCACCGTGTTCGGGCGGGTCCGCGACCTGGAGCCCGAGGAGCTCCGACGGGTGACGGAGGTGACGTATCTCGGCTCGGCCTTCGGCATCCAGGCGGCGCTGCGCCACATGTCCGGGCGGGACCGCGGGACGGTGATCCAGATCGGCTCCGCCCTGGCCTACCGCTCGATCCCGCTCCAGGCGGCCTATTGCGGCGCCAAGGCGGCGATCCGAGGCTTCATCGACGGCCTGCGCTCGGAACTGATCCATGACGGCAGCGGCGTCATGATCTCCATGGTCCAGCTTCCGGCGGTGAACACGCCGCAGTTCGACTGGGCGCGCAGCCACATGCCCCGCCGCGCCCGTCCCATGGGCAAGATCTTCCAGCCGGAGGATATCGGCCGCGCCGTCGTCCGGGTGGCGGAGCGGCCCCGGCGGGAGGTCTGGCTGGGCGCCTCCGCCATGCAGGCGATCCTGGGCACCTCCGCGCTGCCCGGCTTCGCCGACCGGCACCTGGCGGACAACGCGGTTGAGGGGCAGCTGACGGAAGAGCCGGAAAGGCCGGGCCGCCCCGACAACCTGTTCGAGACGGTGCCCGGCCGGCACCGGATGCGCGGCCGCTTCGGCCTGCCGCGCCACCATCTGCGCCTGACCTCCAGCGGCGGGGCCGCGCGGGCCGCGAGCTTCGCCGCCGGCGTGGCCCTGGTCGGCGGGCTGGGCTTCCTGGCCCATGCCGCGCTGGCCGGGCCGCGCCGCTGAGCATCCTCCCTCCGTAACGCAAGGGCCTTGGCCGGGACGCGACCCTCCCGGCCGCGGCCTTGTCCCGCCGATTCATCGGGAAATTCGGGTTTCGCGATGAGTCGTAGAGGCCGACCGTACGGACGAGGATCGGAGCCCACGGAAGGCGACCCCACGCCTGTTCTCCAGGACGGCGGCTTCCTGGGTCCATGGTCCCAAGGAGAAAAGGGCAGGGCGGTGAACCGATCGGGCCCTCCATCCGTTTCTTTCCTTTGGGCGGCGCCATGCGCGGCGGAAGCGCCCCGCGCCCGTCCGGCCGACCAGGGAGTTATGCGTGCCAGAGCCGATACCGACGAAGAAGCTGCCGACCGGTATCCCTGAACTGGACCTGATCCTGCGGGGCGGCCTGCCGTGCCACAGGCTGCACCTGCTCGAAGGCGCTCCCGGTGCGGGCAAGACCACCATCGCCCTCCAGTTCCTGCTGGAAGGGCGCAAGGTGGGCGACCGGGGCCTCTACATCACCCTGTCGGAATCGACCGACGAGCTCGCCGCCTCCGCCGCCAGCCACGGCTGGTCGCTGGACGGCATCGACGTGTTCGACCTGATCCCGATCGAGGCGGAGCTGGACCGGCAGCAGACCGTGCTCTATCCGGCGGAGGTCGAGCTGGGCGAGACGATGCGGCTGATCACCGACCGCATCGCCGCCGACCAGCCCGACCGGGTGGTGATCGACAGCCTGTCGGAGCTGCGGCTGATCGCCCAGGACCAGCTCCGCTACCGCCGGCAGATCCTGGCCCTGAAGCAGGCGCTCCAGAACCGCCGCTGCACCACGCTTGTCCTGGACGACCTGACCAGCTACCCCGCCACCAAGGAGCTGCACAGCCTGATGCACGGCGTCATCTCGCTGGAGATGATCGAGCGGAACTACGGCGCGTCGCGCCGCCGGCTGCGGGTCGCCAAGATGCGCGGCGCCGACTATCAAAGCGGCTGGCACGACTTCGCGATCACGCCGGGCAACGTGCTGGTCTTCCCCAGCCTGATCGCCAAGGAGCACGGCGCCGAGTTCGACTCCTCCAACATGTCGAGCGGCCTCAAGGAACTGGACGACCTGCTCGGCGGCGGGCTGACGCGGGGCACCACCACCATGCTGGTCGGGCCGTCGGGCGTCGGCAAGTCGTCGCTGGCGCTGCAATACGCCATGTCGGCCGTGCGGGCCGGCGAGCACGCCGCCTATTTCTCGTTCGACGAGACCTACGGCACCCTGTCGGACCGCAGCGCCGCCCTGGGTATCGACATCGCCGGGCCGCTCGGGTCCGGCCGGCTCGGCTGGTACCGCGCCAGCCCGTCCCGCCTGTCGCCCGGCGAGTTCGTCTGGCAGGTCCGCCGCCAGGTCGAGGACTTGAACGCCCGCGTCGTCGTGATCGACAGCCTGAACTCCTATATCAGCACCATGCCGGAGGAGACCGCGCTGATCCTCCAGCTCCACGAGCTGCTGAACTACCTGAACAACCAGGGGGTGGTGACCATCCTGATCCTGGCCCAGCAGGGCATCGTCGGCGACGTGGAGAACCCGATGGACCTGTCCTTCATCAGCGACACCGTCGTGCTCCTGCGGTTCTTCGAGGCGGGCGGCGAGGTGCGGAAGGCGATCTCGGTGGTCAAGAAGCGCTCCGGCATCCACGAGCTGGCGATCCGGGAGTTCCAGCTTTTCCCCAACGGCATGAGGGTCGGGCCGCAGCTGCTGAATTTCCGCGGCATCCTGACCGGCGTTCCCAGCTACGACGGTCCGCTGGACCCTTTGCTCGACGGCGAAGAGACCGGCTGAGCGATCCCATGCCGTCAGCTCCCATCCTGATCCTGGCTCCGAAGGGCAGGGACGCCGAGGTGATCCGGCTGGTCATGGACGAGGCCGGCATCCCCGCGCGCGTCTGCGCCGATCTGTCGGAGATCTGCCGCGGCCTGGGCGGGGAAGCGACGGCGCTGCTGGTGACGGAGGAGGCGCTCCTCGCGGGCTATGACGGGTTGCTGGAGTGCCTCGACGCGCAGCCCCCCTGGTCGGACATCCCGGTGATCCTGCTGACTTCCCGGGGGGATGGCAGGGACCGGCGGGCGCGCCTGGACGACTTCGGCCGGCTCGGCAACGTCACGCTGCTGGACCGTCCGCTCCATGCCGACACGCTGAAGAGCGCCGCCCGCGCGGCGGAGCGCGCCCGGCGCCGGCAGTACCGCACCCGTTCGCACCTCCGGCAGATCGAGCAGGCCGCCGGCCAGCTGGAGCGCCGGGTGGCGGAGCAGTCGCGCGACCTGGAGACCGAGACGGCCCAGCGCGAGCGGGTTGAGGAGGCGCTTCGCCAGGCCCAGAAGATGGAGGCGGTCGGCCAGCTCACCGGCGGCGTGGCCCACGACTTCAACAACCTGCTCCAGGCGATCCTGGGCAACCTGGACATGCTCCAGGAGGGGCTGGCGGGACAGGAGCGCCTGCTGCGGTACGTCCGGGCCGCGACCCAGGCGGGCGAGCGCGCCGCGACCCTGACCCGGCGGCTGCTCGCCTTCGCGCGCCGCCAGCCGCTCCAGCCCGGCAGCCTCAGCCTCAACGCGCTGGTCGGCGGCATGCAGGAACTGCTCCAGCGGTCGGTCGGCGAGGCGATCCAGGTCGAGGCGGTCCTGGCCGGCGGCCTGTGGCGGACCTGGGCCGACGCCAACCAGGTCGAGAACGCGCTGCTCAACCTGGCGATCAACGCCCGCGACGCGATGCCGAACGGCGGGCGCCTGACCATCGAGACCGCCAACAGCCACCTGGACGACGCCTATGTGGCCGCGGAGCTGGGGCTTCAGCCGGGGCAGTATGTCGTGCTGTGCGTGACCGACACGGGCACCGGCATGTCGGCCGAGGTGCGGGCCCGGGCGTTCGAGCCTTTCTTCACCACCAAGCCGATCGGACAGGGGACTGGCCTGGGCCTCAGCCAGCTCTACGGTTTCGCGCGGCAGTCCGGCGGGCACGCCGCGATCTATTCCGAGGAGGGCAGGGGCACGACGGTCAAGCTCTACCTGCCGCGCCACCGCGGCCCCGTCCCCGAGGAGGCCGCGCCGGCCCTGCCGGAGCCGGAGGAGGCCGAAGAGGGCGAGACGATCCTGGTGGTCGAGGACGAGGCGCTGGTCCGGCTGCTCCTGGTCCAGTCGCTGGAGGACCGCGGCTACCGGGTGATCGAGGCGCCCGAGCCGCAGGCCGCGATCAAGGTGCTGGAGTCCGACGCCAAGATCGACCTGCTGGCGACCGACGTCGGCCTGCCGGGCCTCAACGGCCGCCAGCTCGCCGAGATCGCGAGACGGGCCAGGCCGGACCTCGCGGTCCTGTTCCTGACCGGCTACGCCCACAACGCCGCGCTGGGCGACGAGCCGCTGGGACCCCGCACCCAGCTTCTCAGCAAGCCCTTCGCGGTCAAGTCGCTGCTGTCCAAGGTCCGCGCCATGCTGGAGGGCGGCGACTGACCCGGCGCGGGGATCCATCGAGGAGGGAGCCGGCCATGGGCTTCATCAGGCTTGTCTGGAAGATACTGTACGATGCGGCGATGGGCTGGATCGACCACGAGGCCATGACCCGGGGAGCGGCCATCGCCTTCTACACCATCTTCGCGCTGGCCCCCTTCGTGATCCTGGTCACCGCCGTCGCCGGGCTGGTCATCGGCGAGGAGGCCGCGCAGGGCGCGCTGATGGACCAGATCGGCCGGCTGATCGGGGACGACGCCGTCACGACCCTGCAAGGGCTGGCCGCCAGGGCCGACGACGCGCGGACCGGAACCCTGGCCGGCATCATCGGCATCGCGACGATCTTCGTGGGTGCCACCACCGTCTTCGCCGAACTCCAGACCTCGCTCAACCGCATCTGGAAGGCCGAGCCGCCCGGGAACTCCACCATCACCTGGCTGGTCAAGGTGCGCCTGAAGGGGCTTGCCCTGATCGGCATGATCGGGTTCCTGCTCATCGTGTCGCTGATCGTCAGCGCGGTCCTCGCGGCCTTCGGCAGGTGGTACGAGAGCCTGATGCCGGACGCCTACGTGCTGGTCTGGACCGTCAACCTGATCAGTTCCCTGGTCGTCTTCACGGTCCTGTTCGCGCTGGTCTACCGGGCGCTGCCGGACACCCGGATCCCCTGGAAGGATCTCTGGCTGGGGGCGGCCGTCACGTCCGTCCTGTTCACCATCGGCAAGTCCCTGATCGGTCTCTACCTCGGCACCAGCGGCGTCACCTCGGCCTATGGCGCCGCCGGGTCCTTCGTGCTGATCCTGCTCTGGGTCTATTACTCCGCCACCATCTTCCTGTTCGGGGCGGAAATCACGCGGTCGTACTCCGAGCATGTGGGAAGTCGCAGCCGAGCCCGTGGGACGCTTCGGGGCGGCGAAGCGGCACCCGCCCGGTGAGGGATCCCGGCGGCACGATCCCGCGTCCCGGCTTCCGGACGAAGCGATCGTCCGGAGAAGAGGGGAGGTTGAAAGATGAAGTTATTCTGACCCCTTTTTACTCGGCTTTACAGCTGATCCGACGCGTTGCGCCATGGGCGCAACCTACGACCTTCGGCCCGCATCACCTCCGCCCTGCATCGAGCCGTAGGTTGCGCCCATGGCGCAACACGGGGCGGCGAGTGGAACGGCAGGCGGCGAGGGCCGGAGCGGTTCAACCTGATCGGTCGCACGGCTTGAGCCGCACGTCGATCGCATCGCGCTCTTTTGCATCCGGGGGCCTGGGCAGCGCGCGGAGGGCGGCCACCGCATCCTTCGCGTTACCGCGCGCCGGATAACTGGTGATGACATCGCCTGCTCAAGGCCGTCGCCTTGCCGCTCGCGCCGGAGCCGGATGGCACCATCGCCCACGACCGCCCGGCGGCGTCCCGGCTTGCGCCGCGCCGTTGCTCAGCGCCACGATGCGGGTTCCGGCATCGCCCAGGGTCCGGAAGGCTTCCCCGGCGTCCGCATGGGGCGAAAGCCGCTTCATGCCGTCCAGCACGTCCGACCGCTGCGCCGCCGTGGCGCTCCGGCCATGCTCCGCCAGCGCCTGCTCCAGGGCCGGGTCCAGGACGCTCCGGAACGGCTGGAAGCGTGCAAAGGATTGTGTTCCTACGACGTAAGCGCTACCATGCCCGGGTCACCACCCGGAAAAGGTCCCGTCATGCCGCTCCCTACCTTTTCGGTCGCAATCATCACAAATGCTGACATAAGGGGGGAGGGGGATGTCATCATCCTGTCTCGGCGGGAGCCGGGGCAGGGCGCGGCGCGGGTCGCAAGATCCCCCCTCGGCCGTCGCCCGTCACCACGGATGCATACGGATGATGACATGAGCCGGGGGGGTGAACCGGGCGGCGATCCTCTACATCTACATCCTCCAGCGGAGGACCGGCGCCAAGCCTCCCTCCGGCCCCGCAAACCCCGTGAATCCCGCGAACAAGGAAACGTCACCATGACCACCAAGCGCGCCCTGCTCGTCATCGACATCCAGAACGACTATTTCCCCGGCGGCCGATGGGAACTGGCCGGGATGGACAAGGCGGCCGCCAACGCCGCCCGGCTGATCGAGTCGGCCCGCGCCGCCGGCGATCCGGTCGTGCATGTCCGGCACGAGTTCCAGTCCGCCGACGCGCCGTTCTTCGCGCCCGGCTCCGACGGCGCCCGCATCCACCCCGCCGTGGCGCCGGCCGAGGGCGAGACCGTGGTGCTGAAGCACTATCCCAACGCCTTCCGCGAGACCGGGCTGAAGGACATCCTCGACCGCGACGGCATAACCGATCTCGTGATCTGCGGCGCCATGAGCCACATGTGCGTGGACGCCGCCACCCGGGCCGCCAAGGACCTGGGCTATGCCTGCACCGTCGTCCACGACGCCTGCGCGTCGCGCGACCTGGAATTCGACGGCGTCCGGGTCCCGGCCGCCCAGGCCCACGCCGCCTTCATGGGCGCGCTGGGATTCGCCTACGCGACCCTCGCCACGACCGACGAGTTCATCGCCGGGGCGTGACCGGCGGGAGTCCTCCGGAAGAAATCGTTGCAGCGGCGCGGCGCTATGTCACACTCACCGGAGCGTCGGACGGGCCGCCAAGGTCCCGCCGCCGCACCGGGACCGGCGCTCCGTCCGTCTTGACGGTCGGGGATGAGCGGTTCCGCAAGGACAAGGATAACGTAACGGGTCCAACGATCCGAACCGGTTCGGGAGGAACAACGATGTCCAGCACCAAGGGACCGCGGCAGCCGTCGCGGCGTGACTTCATCCGTGCCGCCGGCGCTTCCGCCGGGGCGGGCGCCGTCCTGGCCGGCGGCTTCGGCTTCGATCTCGGCTTCAGCCCCGCCTTCGCGGCCGAAATGGCCAAGGAGACCGCGCGGTCGGAAAAGCCGCTCCGAGCCGCCTTCTCCAATGCCGGGCTCCAGGCGACCTGGTGCGCCCAGGGCAAGCGCGCCGCCGAATGGTGGGGCAAGCTGCTCAACGTGGAGATCACCTGGTTCGACGGCGAGCTCAGCGCCACCAAGCAGCGCGCCGCGATCGACAACATGGCGTCCCAGAAGTGGGACTTCGTCGCGATCCAGGCGTTCGGCATCGGCACGCTGACCGCGCCGGTCAACAAGATGATCGACGCCGGCATCCCCGTGCTGGACATGGACACGCTGATCGCCCCGCTGGAGCAGATCAAGGTCCACAGCTTCCTCGCCCCCGACAACGAGTTCATGGGAGCCTCGGTCACCCAGGCCCTGCTGGACGAGATCGGCGGCGCCGGGACCATCATCATGACCCAGGGCGCGCTGGGCCATACCGGCGCCCAGGGGCGGGCCAGGGGATTCGAGTCGGTGGTCAAGAAGTTCCCGAAGGTCGAGGTGCTGGACACCACGCCGGCCGACTGGGACGTGACCAAGGCGGTGCGGATCTGGGAGACCCACCTGACCAAGTATCCCAAGATCGATGCCGCCTTCTTCCATAACGACGACATGGCGCTCGCCGCCTGGAACGTCATGAAGGCCCGGGGCCGCACCGACATCAAGATCGGCGGTGTGGACGCCATGCCGCCCGCGATCCAGGCGGTCAGCGAGGGCCGCATGCACGCGACGGTGCGCAACCCGTCCTGCCGCATCCATGGCGGCGCGGTGCTGGCGGGCGTCGCGGCCGTCGTCAACGGCGAGAAGAGCGGGGAAGGCATTCCCAAGCACATCATCACCGACGGCCCCGTGGTGACCAAGGCGAACGCGCCGGGCATGCAGTGGATGCAGGACCATTACCTGATCTAGCAGTCCCGAGGCTGCCGGTCGTCGATGCCGACGAGGGATACCGGGGTCGGACCACCATTTCCCACCGGCCTTCCCGAAGGGGAGCGTTCAGGGGAAATGGTGGTCCGACCCCGGTATCCCGGCTCCGGCCGACCGACGCCGGCACGGTTCCAACCTTTCGGCGAAAGCACCAGCATGGAAACCGATCCGGCGGCGACCGCGCCGCCGCTCCTGGAGCTGACCGGCATTTCCAAGTCGTTCGGCGGCGTCGCGGCGCTGCGCGAGGTCGACTTCACCCTGCGCGCCGGCGAGATCCACGGTCTCGTCGGCGAGAACGGGGCCGGCAAGAGCACCCTGATGAAGATCATCGCGGGCGTCCACGCCGACTATGGCGGCACGTTCCGGATCGACGGGCAGGACCGGCGGTTCCGCTCCGCCCGCGACGCGCTGAAGGCCGGCATCGGCATGGTCCACCAGGAACTCAGCATCGTGCCCGACCTGTCGGTCGCCGAGAACGTGTTCCTGGGCAGCCAGCCCGTCCGCCGCTTCGGCGTGGTCGACTGGCGGCGGATGAACCTCCTGGCGGCGGAGCACCTGCGCAGCCTGGGCATCGACGTCGATCCCCGGACTCCCATCGGCGCGCTGCCGATCGGGCTCCAGCAGCTGATCGAGATCAGCCGCGTGCTGTTCTCGGGCGCCCGGATCATCATCCTGGACGAGCCGACCTCCGCCCTCTCCCCGCCGGAGATCGAGCGGCTGTTCGGCCTGCTGCGCGGGCTCCGGGCCTCCGGGAAGAGCATGATCTTCATCTCCCACTTCCTGGACGACATCCTGGACGTGTCGGACACGGTGACGATCTTCCGCAACGGCCGGAAGATCGTCACCGCGCCGGCCGCCGGGGCCTCCAAGGGCTGGGTGATCGAGAACATGATCGGCGCCGGCCACGAGGACCTGGAGGAAAGCTACACCTCGGAACTGATGCTCGACAGCAAGCCCGACGCACCCGTGGTGCTGACGGCGTCGGGACTCGGCCACGGGCGGGCGTTCCGCGACGTGTCGCTCGACGTGCGGGCGGGGGAGGTGCTGGGGATCTACGGCTTCATGGGCTCCGGCCAGCTGGAGCTGGCGCGGGCGCTGTTCGGCAAGCTGCGGCCGGACACGGGCACGCTGACCATCGGCGGGCGGCGGGTCGTGCTGAGCGGCACGGCGGCGGCGAAGCGGGCGGGGGTCGCCTTCGTGCCGGAAAGCCGGCGGTCGATGCTGTTCGCCCACGAGCCGGTCTACCGCAACATGTCGATCTCCATCCTGGAGCGGCTGCATCCGGTGCTTCTGCGGCCGGCGGCCGAGCGGGAGATCGCCGGGCGGCACGTGGAGAGCCTGGGCATCCGGCCGCCGCGCGTGGACCAGCCGCTGGGCACCCTGTCCGGCGGCAACCAGCAGAAGGTCGGGCTGGCCAAGTGGCTGACATACCTGCCCAAGGTGCTGGTGCTGAGCGAACCGACCCGCGGCATGGACGTGGGCGCCAAGGAGGACGTGGTCAGGATCGTCCGCTCGCTCCGCGGGCAGGGCGTCGGCATCGTCGTGGTGTCGAGCGAGCCGGAGACGGTGCTGTCCCTGGCCGACCGCATCCTGGTGATGAAGAAGGGCGAGGTCGCCCGCGAGTTCGCCGGCGAGCCGGTGAGCAAGGACAGATTGCTGGACGCCGCCTGAAGCCTATTCCCCTTCGAGCCTTCCACAAGGAACCCAAATGAGCGCACGCGTGACAGAAACCGACCGGGCGGGCAGCGGGAACCAATCCGCCGTGATGAGCTGGCTGCGCGGGCGGCTGAGCAACATAGCGCCCTTCATCACCCTGCTGTTCCTGGTCGCCTTCTTCTCCATCGCCAGCCCGTCCTTCGCGACGCTGGACAATGTCGGCAACATCCTGAACCAGATCTCCATCACGGCGATCATGGCGGTGGGGCTGACCTACGTCATCCTGTGCGCCGAGATCGACCTGAGCGTCGCCAGCGTCGCCAACGCCACCGGCATCGTGCTGGCCTATTTCACGCTCCAGGACACCTACGCCAACATCGCCCACGTGCCGATGCCGGGCTGGGTCGCCATCCTGTTCGCGTTCGGCGCCTGCTTCGCGCTGGGGGCGGTCAACGCCTTCGGCGTGACCCGGATCGGCATCCCGTCCTTCATCATGACGCTCGCCATGCTCCAGATCGGGGCCGGCATCTGCGCCATGCTGGTGCGCGGCCAGATCGCCTACAACGTGCCGCCGCTGGTCCAGACCCTGGGGCAGCAGGCGCTGGGGCCGGTGCCCTACGTGGTGATCGTGGCCGGGCTGTTCCTCCTGGTCGGGCACCTGGTGCTGACATACACGCGGTTCGGCCGCTACGTCTACATGGTCGGCGGCAACCGCGAGGCGGCGGAATATTCCGGCGTCAACGTCAAGCTGGTGATCGCCTCGGTCATGGTCATCTCCGCCGTCTGCTCCGGCGTGGCGGGCATGGTGGGCGTCGCCTATTTCGGCAGCGCCCAGCAGAACGAGTTCGACAGCTACCTGCTCGATTCGATCTCCGCCGTGGTGGTCGGCGGCACCAGCCTGTTCGGCGGGCGCGGCGGCATCGGCAACACGGTCGTGGGATTGCTGGTGCTGGGCGTGCTCAACAACGGGCTGGACCACATCAACATCGACAGCTTCCTGAAGATCCTGATCCGCGGGCTGATCCTGCTGGCGGCCCTGGTCATCAACATCTACGCCCAGCGCCTGCGCACCGCCCAGGCGGCGACTACCCATTAGGTATAACCCGGTATGGCCGGCTGTGGGTTCAGGGATCGTTAACCAACGGATGCGCAAACTTATTGCGCGATGGCCCCTGTAGATACCATAGTATTGGTGATACCAGCATGTTCGACGTTGAATTCCTTTCCCCGGCCGATCGGGAGTTCGAGGCACTGCCGGAAAGCACCCGCAACGAGATCCTCGCGGCGGTGCGGAAGCTCGCGGCGGGCGGTGCGACGACGACCACGGATGCTGGGTTCGCGGTTGCCCGTGCGGCAGGGCAGGTGGCGGTCTGCCAGACCGACACGTATCTTGAAGGTATACAGGTCTTGCTGTTGGTTGATGAAAAACTCTGGGACGAGGGGGCCAAGGCGGCTCCGGACGCGGAGCAGGCGGCGGTGAACCGCGTCGTCTGGCCTTCCGGCCCCGCCTCGTTCCGCGACGCCCGCCTGAACTGCGCCGAGATCTCGGGGCTGGAGGAGGCCATCGCCCGCGAACTGCTCGACATGGGCATGGCGGAGGTGGCGGCGCTCGCGATCGGCTTCGGCTCCTGGGTCGCGGTGTGCGACCTCGACGCCCAGGGCACCGCCTCGGTGCTGCGCCTGCTGCCGCTGGCCGACTACACCGCCCTGGTCGACGACGAGGAGGCCGACCTGTTCATGGGCCTGCCGACCACCGTCCTGGACGGGATCTCCGCCACCCGGCACTGACGGTCCGCCGGAGGATCGGCAAAAGACTGACCAGTCTGCGGAAATAGCATGGCGGTTTGACCGTCCCGGGATGTTACCCACGTCGGGAATTCTCCGTAACCGTGGGTCGCCTCCCGATGAACAGAGTGGCCGCGGAGGACCGGAAGCCGACGCTGGCCGACGATCTCCTGATCGACCGCGAGGATACTTCCGCCTCCGAAACCAAATTGCCCCGCCGCGCCCTGCTGGTGGGGGCGGCGCTGGTGCTGGTGGCGCTGAACCTGCGCCCTGCGCTGTCCAGCCTCGGGCCGATCCTGCCGGAGGTGATCCGCGACACCGGAGTCTCGGCGTTCGGCGCCAGCATCCTGACCACCGCGCCGGTCCTGTGCCTGGGGCTGGCCGGCTTCCTGGCGCCGCGTCTGGCGCGGCGGCTGGGCACGGAGCGCGCCATCGCCCTGTTCCTGCTGGTCCTGGCGGCGGGAACCGCGCTGCGCGGGCTGGGCGCGTTCCCCGGATTGCTGGCCGGGTCGATCGTCGCCGGCCTCGGCATCGGGGTCATCGGCGTGCTGCTGCCGGGGCTGGTCAAGCGCGACTTCCCGGCCCATGCCAGCCTGATGACCGGCGTCTATACCATGGCGCTGTGCGCCGGGGCCGCAGGCGCCGCCGGATCGACGGTCCCGCTCCAGGCGGCGTTCGACGGAAGCTGGGCGGCGGCGCTGGCCGCCTGGGCCCTGCCGGCGGTGGTCGCGGCGCTGGTCTGGTTCCCGCTGGCCGACCGCAGCGGGCGCGGCTCGGCCCGGCCGCCGACGCTGCCGGTGCTCGGGCTGTGGCGCGATCCGCTGGCCTGGCAGGTCACCTTCTACATGGGCCTGCAATCGGCGGTCGCCTATATGGTGTTCGGCTGGCTGGCGCCGATCCTGCGGGACCGCGGCCTGGACCCGGTCATGGCCGGGCTGGTGGTCTCCTGCTCGATCATGGTCCAGATCCCGGCGGCGCTGGCCGCCCCGCTGCTGGCGGCCCGGCGCCCGTCGCAGAGCCTGGCGGCGGTCGTCCTGATGGGCTCCACCCTGGCGGGGATCCTGGGCTTCTTCCACGCGCCGCTGGGCTCGGTCTGGGTGTGGGCGGTGCTGCTGGGGATCGGGCAGGGCGGCAACTTCGCGCTGGCCCTGACCATCATCGTGCTGCGGTCCAAGGACAGCCATGTCGCCGCATACCTCTCGGGCATGGCGCAGAGTGTCGGCTACACCCTCGCCGCCTGCGGGCCGCTGGGGGTCGGGCTGCTGCACGATTGGACCGGCGGCTGGCAGGCGGTCGGCCTGCTGTTCGTCGGCGTCTGCCTGGTCGCGGCCCTGTTCGGCATCGCCGCCGGGCGCGACCGTCACGTCCTGCCGTCCCGGCGAACCCCTTGAAGCATCGACCATGCCGTTCATCCTGATCCTGGGCCTGGCCGGTTTCGCCAGCGCCCTGTCCCTGCGGGCGACCGACCCGCTGCTGCCGGTGCTGGCGGCCGACCTGGGCGTGACCCTGCGGGAGGCGGCGCTGCTCGCCTCCGCCTATACGCTGCCCTACGCGATCATGCAGCTCGTGCTCGGCCCGGTCGGCGACGCGATCGGCAAGATCCGGCTGATCCGCATCTCGCTGGCGGTGCTGACGGTCGGGCTGGCGCTGTCGGCGCTGGCGCCCGGCTACGGCAGCGTGCTGGCGGCGCGGGCGCTGGCCGGCGGCTTCGCGGGCGGGGTGATCCCGGCCTCCATGGCGCTGATCGGCGACCGGGTCGCCTATGCGGAACGCCAGTTCTCGATCAGCCGCTTCCTGGTCGCGGTGATCTTCGGCCAGCTTTCCGGCTCCGCCGTCTCGGGCGCCCTGGCCGAGGTGGCGGGCTGGCGCGCGGTGTTCGCCCTGTCGGCGGTGGTGGCGGGGCTGGCGCTCGCGGCGTCCCTGCTGTTCCTGGACGGCGAGCGGACCCGGGGCGAGCTGTCGCTGGGCGGCTCCATCGCGCGCTACCGGACGGTGCTGGCGAACCCGGCCTCGCTGTTCGTCTTCGCCACGGTGGCGGGGGAGGGGATCCTGATCTTCGGCGTCTTCCCCTTCGTCGCCCCCATGCTGGTGCCCCACGGCGGCACCGGCTCGCTGGAGGCGGGGATCGCGATCTCCGGCTTCGCGGTCGGCGGCATCCTCTACAGCCTGGCGGTGCGCCGGCTGGTCGCCGGGCTGGGGCAATGGGGCATGATGCGGATCGGCGGCGCGGTGGCGGGCCTCGCCTACATGCTGGTCGCCACGCCGCTGCCCTGGACCGCCGTCGCCGGCCTGTTCGTGGTGGCGGGGTTCGGCTTCTACATGCTGCACAACACCATGCAGACCCAGGCGACGGAACTGGCTCCCGGCGCCCGCGGCTCCGCGCTGGCGCTGTTCGCCTCGTCCTTCTTCCTGGGCCAGGGGCTCGGGCCGATCCTCGCCGGCCCGATCTCCCACGCCTACGGTTTCGGCACCCTGTTCGTCCTTTCCGGCCTGCTCACCGTCGGCCTCGGCCTGGGAGCGGCCTGGCTGATCAAGTCCCGTTAAAGAAGCAGCGCCTTCTCGCGGTGGACCTCGCCGGACATCCTGGCCGTTTCCCGCTGGTCCATGACCTGGCGCAGCTTCGGGAAATCGACCTCCTCCTCCTGGTCGACATGGTGTTCGATCAGCCGCCTCAATTCCCCGGCGCGGGTCCGCCAGCGCGGATCGTCCTTGGGGATCTGTTCCAGCGCATAGAGATGCATCTTCATCTCGGCATGCTCGCTGTAGAGCTGCCTCGTATGCTCGACGGCCTGGGCGCGGTCGTGGAGCAGCGGGTAGACCACGTCCTCCTCCGCCATGGCATGGGCGGCCAGGCGGTGCTTCAGGCGGAGCAGCAATTGCGTCCGGTCGAAGACGGCGCGGTCGGGACTATGCTCCATCCGATCCAGCAGCGACAGGATGATCCGGTGGTCCCGCGCCAGCGCATCGAAGGCGTCGCGGCCTGCCGAAGCCCGCGCCGTTCCCGCCGCCTGCGCCACGACCGGGGGCAGCAGCCGGCTGGCGATCAGGGCCGCGGCGGCACCGCCGGCGAAGGCCAGGAGGCCGCGCATCGAAATCCAGTCCGCATCTCTCCGCATCACGTGTTTCCTTTGGTTTTCCAAGCCTCAGGAACCGCAACAGGATTCGGGCGGCACCGTTGCGCAGGGTGCCGTCCGCGGACGCCGTCCCTCCGGAAGGTCGCGCCGGTGCCGGAGGAACTTCATTTTCCATAAGATAGATTATGGCTTAATTGAATGACCCTACGGTACGGAACCGGCCGGGATCCGCCTATGGCGTTCCCCTGCCCGCTCCGGGCGTGATGCCGCCCCAGCGGCCGATCGTGTGGAAGCGGTCCGGTTCAAGAAACTCGGGCTCGGTGACGGGCCAAGGGGCCATCTTCGCCATGTCCGGGGCGACCGCGTGCAGGGCGGCCTGCACTTCCGGGTCCTCGCTCGCGGTCGCGAGGGCATCCGGATCGGTCCAGCGGAGCTGGGCTGCCTCGAAGCGGGCATAGATGCGCCCCGTGGCGCGGTCGGCCAAGTTCACCCGCGCGAACTTCCGGACACAGCGGGCCAGGTATCCCGCGTTGTTTTCCGCGGCCATCGTCGCCTGGTCCGGATAGACTTCTTCTCGCCGCCGGGCATCGACGTTGATCTTCCGATATCGCTCCAGGTTGAGTATGCACCGGACGTCCAGGATGTTCATCTCGCCGCTCCAGCCGAACGCGGCCGTGAGAGGCACCTCTCCGCGCGGGACGCTGTTGTCGAGGAACTCGAAGTGGACGGACATGTTCGGGTCCAGCGCGCGCCCGAACAGGATGTCCTGCATTCCCGTATAGGCCTCCACGTTGTGCGCGAGCAGATCGTCCACCGACTTGTATCGGCCGACTTCCAGGCCGCGCTGCCAGGCGCGCTCGACCGTCTCCTCGGGAGGAGTCACCATGAACAGGTAGCAGAGCAGGTTGCCGAAGCGGGACGGCAGGTGCTTGCTTTCGTCCGAGTGGAGCGCGAAGCTGTCGAAACGGAAGCGATCGATCAGGAGGTGGGAGGTCTGCCGCTTGTCGCCCTTGCGCACGAGGTGGGCGTCGAGCTTGCGGTCGATCAGCGTGACTTCCTGGCTGGTGAGCATCCCCGCGTACTTGTACAAGGGACCCAGTGAATCGAAGTCGAGCAGGGCCTTTCTCCAGGTATCGGGGCTTATCAGCGCGAAGTCGTTCCACTGGATGCCCATCTTCGCGGCCAGCTTCCTTTGCAGGGGCCGCATCGTGCTCTTCCCCGATGCGGAAGCGCCCTTGGTCAGCATGGTGACCGGCCGACCCTGGGCGGGGATCTGCCGAAACCCTTCCCGTTGCGCGACGTCGCGGATCTTCGGTTCGAGGAACCGGCCGATGACGCTGCCGCCATAGTCGTTGCAGGCGAGGCCCAGGGCGAGGGACGGAAGGAACGTGCGCTCTCCCAGGATCCGGCCGTGCTTCAGCCGGGTGGCCGAAGCGACCCTCACGAGCGACCGGAAGGCAGCCTTCTCCAGCGCCGCCTCGCTCGCGTGCGCCCGCATGCTCCACGCGCGGACGACCCGCTCGTCGCGGTCCCACTCGCTTTCCACGGCGGGCGCCGCCGCGACGCCGGGCGACCTGCGGAACCAGGCCCAGAAACCGCGCGGAGCCGTGTCCCGCTCCCTGCCGGGATCGGTCGGGGAACGGCGGAACGAACCCGACAGTTCGCTTCCGATGAAGGTCTCAAGCTCGGATCCCGCCTGACGGTACAGGTCGTCGAGCTGGGATCGGTGCGGTTCCACGACCAGCGTCATGAGCGTCTGGGTCATGCGCCGCAGGTTCATGCCCAGGCTGCTGACGCTCGCGTCTTCGGGATCGGGGATCTCGTAGTCCGCCGTGACCCGTACCAGCACCTCGTGCAGGGCCAGCCGTTCCGGCCGGAAGATCGCCAGATCCTCCAGGGACAATCCGGTGACGTCCCGGAGTTCCATGGCTTGCGCGATGTCGTTGAAGGAGTTCTCCGGCCGGAAAATGGTCGAGAGCGCCAGCAGTTCGCGCGTGAACCCCGATTGGATGCCTGGATTCCAGGGACCCTCGGGGCGGTCGTCGCTATCCCCGTCGTTTCTTCGCATGGTCGGGCATACCCAGTTGGCAGGGGGACTCCGCTGGCGGCTTGCCGCCGTTGCGAAAGACGGGAAACGGGCAGCCGCTGCCGGTTCGGGTGAACGAGGCGACGCGGATGGCGGCGAGGGCGACTATCGCCTCGGAAAGCTCCGACCGTGGCAGTGCTCCCGAAACCGCCCTGGCCTCCGGATGATACCGCCTTTGGTCCGGAGTGTATATTGTATATCGTCAGGCCCGGAGCGCCGGACGGGGCATTCCCCCGCAGGGCCGGAGGAGCGCCCCTCCCCGCCCCGCGATCCTCACGCGGGAAACTCGACCCGGGTCAGGCTGCTGCCCGGCTCCGGCAGGACCAGTTCCCCGTCGAGCTGGGAGGCAAGGCCCTGGATGATCTGGAGGCCCAGGCTCGGGACGACCTTCCGCGGCATCCCCGGGCCGTCGTCGGCGACGGTGAGCGCGGCGCGGTGCGGGCCGAGGCGCTTCAGGTCCACCTCGATCACCCCATGGTCGCGCCCCTTGAAGGCGTGCTTGACCGAATTGGTCACCAGCTCGGTCAGGATCAGGGACAGCGACGTGAGCCCGCGCAGGTCCAGCCGGACATCGTCGGCCGTCACCCGGCAGGCCACGCCCGAGGCGCCGGCGGCCTTCAGCACGTCGTCGCAGAGGCCGTGGAGATAGGTGCCGAGCGGCTGGTCCAGCGCGGCCGGGTCGTGCAGGCGCCGGTGCAGCCTGGCCATCATCTCCAGCCGATGAATCGCGTCGTCGAACGCGCCGGAGGCCGACGCCGGGTCGGCGGCGACGGCGGCCTTCTGGAGCAGGAGCAGCGAACTGACGAAGGAGAGATTGTTGGCGACGCGGTGCTGCAGCTCGGCGAACAGGGTGCTCTGCCGTTCGGCGAGCTCCGCGGAAACCTGCTGCGCCGCCTTGAGACGTTCGCCCGCGCGCCTCATGGCGTGGATGATGGCGATGTCGACGCCCACGATGAAGACGTAGAACGCCAGGGCAAGCGCGGTGTGCGACGTCAGTCCGAAGGAGTCGAACGGCGGTATGAACCAGTACCAGGCGGCCAGCCCGCTCAGCACGGCGCACAGCGTGCCGGCGCGCGTGCCGGCGACGAAGCAGGTCAGGATCACCGCCGGGAAGAAGGTGAGATAGGGGAACCCGGGCGGCAGCACGGGATGGATCAGGAAACGCGCGCCGAGGCCGACGAGGAACGCCGCCGCCGCGAATCCGTAGGCCGGGACGGGCGGCATCAGGACACCTGCCCGGACAGCAGGCGGTCGACCGCGGCGATCAGCTGGTTGCCGTTGACGGGCTTGGTCAGGACGGGCGCGTGCCCGTGGTGCTCGGCGATCCCGCCGCCGTTCTGATAGCCGGTGCAGAACACGAACGGCACGCCCTTGTCCCGCAGGGTGTCCGCCAGGGGGAGCACCGTCTCCCCGAACAGGTTGACGTCGAGCACCGCCGCCTCCGGGTCGCCGGTCCGGGCGAGCGCGAGGGCGTCGCCGACGCGTCCGACCGGCCCCAGGACGCGGAACCCCGCGTCGCTCAGGAGAGTCTTCAGGGCAAGGGCGGTCAGCGCCTCGTCCTCGACCACCAGGACCCGCCGTTCCCGTCCCCGGGCCGAAGGGACGGCTTCGCTTTCGCGGGGTCCGGATGCCTCGGCGGCGCCCTGAAGGTGCCATACGTCGGACGGCAGCATCAGCCGGCACCCCAGCCCCTGCGCCTGCCAGTCCATTTCCAAACGCCCCATCAACTGCCCCTCGATCGTCTGGCGCATCAGCGTGATGCCGAAACCGCCGGTCCCGGGCGGCATCTCCGCCGGCGGTCCGCCCCGTTCCTCCCACTCCAGGCGAAGGCTGCCGTCCGGGTCCGGCCGCCAGCCGACCCGCAGCCGGCCCCCCGGCCTGGACAGCGCGCCGTAGCGGGAAGCGTTGACCGCCAGCTCGTGCAGGACCAGCGTCACCGCCTGGGCCGCCTCGGCCCGGATCGCCGCTCCCGGCCCGGCGGCGTCAAGGATATTGTCCGGCCCGCGGAGGGAGTCCACCTCGCCTTCCACCAGGCTCCGGATATCCACGCCTGACCACCCGGACGCCGCGAGCAGGACATGGGCCCGCGCCATCGCCGCGACCCGGCCCTGGACGGCCTCGGCATAGACGGCCGGATCCTCGGCGCGGGAGAGCTGCACGATGGCCTGCACCACGGCAAGCGCATTCTTGGCCCGGTGGTCCACCTCCCGCATCAGCAGCCGGAGCCGCGTTTCCGTGGCCCGCCGGTCGGTCAGGTCGGCCGCCATGGTGACGACCAGGCGCCGCCCCCGGGCGTCATGGCCGATCGGCGCGGACCGGAACGCCCAGAGCAGCGTCCGCCCGTCGGCGGCCTGGACTTCGTAGTCGCCCTCGTCCAGCGGACCGTCGAGTTCGAAGAGCCGGTCGATGTCCATGCGCACCTCGTCCACCCTCCGGCCATAGGCGCGGGAGGTCCAGTCCGCCACGGTCCCGATATCGTGGGCGGCGTACCCGGTCAGGTCGAGCCAGGCATGGCTGACCAGGGAGATCTCGCCGTCGTCGGCGTGCACCATGACAGGGAACGGCGCCTCTTCGACCACGCGGCGCAGGCGCTTCTCGCTTGCCCGCGCCAGGGCGTCGGATCGGTCCAGCCGGGCGGCGTGCAGGATGACGGCCGCCGCGAGGACCAGGGCGCTGAGCGCCGCCACCAGCACCATCCGGAACTCCGGCCCGTAGATGCCGGAGTTCACGCCCCGGTCGAGGAGCCAGGCCGCCCCGAGCGGTCCGGCGACGGCGATGGGCAGGAGCGTCCGGGCCGTGGCGGCGCCCGGCCCCGGTCCGGTCAGCCACGCGATCAACCTGCCATCCGTTGCCAGGGCGAAGAGGCCGGCCGTCAGCGCCAGCAGGGCCAGGGCGGTGGGCAGGGCCATGGCGGTGGCGAAGCCGGTACCCCGGAGAACGTCCGCGCCGATCACGTAACCCGCCCCGGCCAAGGCGGGCGGAACGGCGCCCAGCGCCGCGAGCCACGCAGCCGCGAGGTTCCTTCCCCGCCCTCTTCCGGAAACCGCGATCCCGAGGGCGGTCGCCGACAGGCTGAGCGCGGTAGCCCAGGCCATGCGGCCCGGGGTCGGGTGACCCGCCGTGACGGCGATATCGTCGAGGATCCGCACCCAATCCAGGGGAAGCGGGATGCCGGCGGCATAGGCCAGCAGCGTCCATGCCGCGACGGCCGCTACCGCTCCGGCGGACAGCGTCGCGACGACGCCCGCCAAGCGTCCGGGCAAGCTCCGCGCGCCCAGGCCGAGCGCCGCGAGGCACAGGCACACGGCCGTCAGGGGAAGCATCTGCAGGCTTTCCGGCATCGGCCCGGCGGTGATCCATCCCGCGACCCGGACGGCGATGGAGCACCCGGCGATCAGGGCCGCCAGGGCGGCGCACAGGCGCGCGACGGCCCTCGCCCTGGCCGTCACGGCCATGGCCAGGCTTTCGGCCCGCCGGCGCGCCGCGTGGCCGGGGCAAGGCGGGCGTCGTCACCCGGACCAAAGGCGTGCTTAGCATTCGATTTTCGGTGAACCATCAGCTGGTTTTAGGTATTGGCGACCCTGTCGGGAACGCGATTGAGATAATGTTATTCATTTTCTTCTTCAGCAGCAGGGTCTCTCGACAATGTCAGCGATCCGCGTCTTGTTCATTCGCGAATCGGAGGTATGTTTTGATTATTGATTCGAGCGGCGCAAGATCAAAATATTAGTTGCCTTATGATTTGCCGCGCCGACCGGTCCCGCCGTCAGACCGGATGAAGCAGCGCCAGGACCACGGTGATGCTGACCACGGACAGCAGGGTCGTCAGCATGACGGCATTCACGGCGCCGGCGACGTAGCAGCCGAACTGGTGGGCCTGCAGGTACACGTTGGCTCCCGCCGGCAAGGCGGCGGTGACGGTCGCCACGGCGACGGCCTCGGGCGACAGGCCCGCGACCTTGGCCGCCAGCAGCCAGACGACCAGGGGATGCAGCACCAGCTTGAGCACGGCCACGGTGAGGGCTTCGACCAGTTCGCCGCCGATGCGGAGCGCGCTCTGGGCCTGCGCGGCGCCCAGGGCGATCAGGGCGGTCGGCGACGCCGCGGCGGCGAGCATCGCGGTCATCCTGTCCAGCGGCTCCCAGATGCCCAGGCCGGTGAAGCTCCAGGCGAGGCCGCTCAGCAGGCCGATGATGATCGGGTTGGACAGGGTCTCCCTCACCGCGGGCAGGACGATCGACAAGAGCCCCCCGGAATGGCCGCGCCCGACGGCGATCAGGATCGTGGTCACCGGAAGCAGGATGAGCGAGTGGAAGGCGATGATCTTGGTCTGGAGGATGACGCCCTCCGGACCGAAGGCGGTCTGGACCAGCGGAAGGCCGAGCAGCACGGCGTTTGAATACATCGCCGCCATGCCGAACACGCCGAGCTGGTCGAGCCGCAGCCGGAACAAGGTCCGGCCGCAGGCGAGCGCCAGGGCCAGGATGACCAGGCAGCCGCCGAAATAGGCCAGCGCTATCGCGGGCTCCATGTTTCGGGCCGTCCCCTCCGCCGCCGTGGAGCGGAACAGGAGCACGGGGATCATCAGCCAGGTCGCCGCGTTGGCGACTCCGCGGACCGCCGCCGCCGGCAGGATCGGCGTCCGCCCGGCGACGTAGCCGACCAGGATCAGGCCGAACACCGGCAGAATGATGTTGATGAAGATCACCATGGGGATGTCGGATTCCTGGTTTGAAGCGTCGGACCGGCGCCCCGGCAGGGCGCGGGGGTATGGCGCGGGCCGGTCAAGGCGGGTTAGACAGGGACTCCGCACCCCACAAGCGAGGAACACAGAGATGCGCACTGCCCCTTACGGAGCCTGGAAATCGCCCATCACGACGGACCTGATCGTCGGCGAGGCGGTGGGGCTGAGCGAGCTTTGCGTGGATGGCGGCGATATCTACTGGATCGAGGGGCGGCCCGCGGAGAAGGGCCGGGGCGTCATTGTGAAGGGGAGCGCCGGCGGTGTCATCCGCGATGTGCTGCCGCCGCCGTTCTCCTCCCGCAGCCGGGTCCACGAGTATGGCGGCGCCAGCTACGTGGCTGCCGGCGGCACGGTCTGGTTCGTCAACTTCGCCGACCAGCGGATCTGGCGGCTGGAGGAGGGGGAGGAGCCCGTGCCGGTGACCGTCGAGGGCGACGGCTGGCGCTTCGCCGACCTGGTGCTCGACGCGGCGCGGGACCGGCTGATCGCGGTCGGCGAACTGCACCGGGAGGCCGGGCACGGGGAGCCGCTCAATGTCCTGGTGTCGGTCGCGGCCAGGCCGCCCGCCCCGGCGGCGCCGGAGACGATCGCGGCCGGGGCCGACTTCTACGGGGCGCCGCGGCTCTCCCCGGACGGCGGCCGGCTGGCCTGGATCGAGTGGAACCATCCCAACATGCCCTGGGACGGGACCAGGCTGATGGTGGCCGGGGTGCGGGACGACGGGACCCTGGCCGAGACCCTGGAGGTGGACGGCGGGGACGACGTCGCCGTCGTGCAGCCGTCCTGGTCCCCGTCCGGCGCGCTCCACTATGTCTCGGACCGGAGCGGCTGGTGGAACCTGGTCCGCTGGAACGGCACGGGAGCCGGCGCCGATGCCGGGGTCCCGCTTCTCCCCATGGCGGCGGAGTTCGCCCGCCCCTACTGGAACTTCGGCCAGGCGACCTACGGCTTCGCCGGCGACGGGATCGCCGCGGCCTTCACCCGCGACGGATTCTGGTCCTTGGCTACCGGCATCGGCGACGGGCTGTCGCCCCGGGCCGCGGACATTCCCTACGACCAGATCGGCGCGGTCAAACCGATGGCCGGCGGCGGCATCGCGCTGCTGGCGGGCAGCGGCAGGGAGCCCGGCTCGGTCGTCCTGCTGACCTCCGACGGCGTCCGGGTGCTGCGCCGCTCGGCGCCGGTCGACCTGCCGGAGGGGACGATCTCGGTCGCCCGGTCGATCGAGTTCCGGAGCGCCGGCGGGCGGACCGCCTATGCCTTCCACTATCCCCCGACCAGCGCCGATCATCGGGCGCCCGACGGCACCCTGCCCCCGCTGCTGGTCAAGAGCCACGGCGGCCCGACCTCGGCCGCTTCCCCCCAGCTGAGCCTGCCGATCCAGTACTGGACCAGCCGCGGCTTCGCGGTCGTCGACGTGAACTATGCGGGGTCGAGCGGCTTCGGGACGCCGTACCGCCGGGCGCTCGACGGTGCCTGGGGCGTGGCCGACGTGGAGGACTGCGTCGCGGCCGCGACATACCTGGTCGGCCAGGGACTCGCCGATCCCGACCGGATCGCGATCACCGGGGGCAGCGCCGGCGGATACACCACCCTGTGCGCCCTGACCTTCACCGACCGGTTCCGGGCGGGGGCAAGCCATTACGGCATCTCCGACCTGGAGGCGCTCTACCACGACACCCACAAGTTCGAGTCCCGCTACCTGGACCGGCTGGTCGGACCCTTGGAAACTTCGGGCGACGTCATCCGGGCGCGATCGCCGATCCATCATCTGGACCGGATCGGCTGCCCGGTCATCCTGTTCCAGGGGCTGGACGACAAGGTCGTTCCGCCCAACCAGGCCGCCATGATGGCCGACGCGCTCCGCGCCAAGGGTCTGCCGGTGGCCCTGCTGGCCTTCGAGGGCGAGGGCCACGGGTTCCGGCAGGCGGCGACCATACGGCGGACCCTGGAGGCCGAACTGTGGTTCTACGGCCGGATCTTCGGCTTCGGGCCGGCCGACGCGATCGATCCCGTCGAGATCGACAACTGGCCGCGCTGAGAAAAGGGAGGGCCGGCACGAAGACTATGTCCCGGCTTCCGGCCGCGGTGGCGATCGCGCCGCCCGTGTCCCGATGCCCCCTTACTGTCACCGCGCAATTCTGGTAGTTGGTATAACGTATGCCAGATTGCCGCCGCCGAGGGAGGCAAGTCCCGGGCGATCTGCATCGAAGCCAAGAAGCATCGAACTCAAGAAAAAGAACGGAGGAAACGATGAAGGCCGGCGACATCATGACCCGCAGCGTCATCACGATCGATGCGGACAGTACCGTCGCGGAAGCGGCGAAGCGGATGCTTGAGCACCGGATCAGCGGCATGCCCGTCGTCGACGGCCAGGGCCGCGTCATCGGCGTGATCAGCGAGGGCGACCTGCTGCGGCGGGCGGAAACCGGGACCGAGACCCAGGGCAAGGGCCGCGGCTCCTGGTGGCTCGGCCTCGTCGCGGGCGCCTCGTCGCAGGCGGACGCCTTCACGAAGCAGCACGGCCGGACCGTCCGCGACGCGATGAGCGGCAGCGTGATCAGCGTCGACGAGGACGCCCCCCTCAACGAGGTGGTCGAGCTGATGGAGAGCCGCCGGATCAAGCGGGTTCCGGTCACCCGCGACCGTCAGGTGGTCGGCATCATCAGCCGGGCGAACCTGATGCGTATCCTGACGACCCTGGAGCCCGGAACGGCCGCCCCGTCGGTGGACGACAGGACGATCCGCGAGCGGGTGCTGAAAGCCTACGCGGAGCAGCCCTGGGCGCCGGACTTCGGCGAGAACGTGGTGGTGAAGGACGGCGTCGTCCATCTCTGGGGTGCCGTGCGGACCCAGTCCCAGCGGCAGGCGCTCGTGGTCGGCGCGCGGACGGTCCCGGGCGTCCGGGACGTCGTGGACCATATCGACGTGGTCGATCCGGTCGCGGAAGGCTTCGTGGGCTGGTAGCCGTCGGCGCCCGCCGGGGCGGCGGGTTCCGGATCGCGCGCAGGCGCGGCCCGGGACCCGCCGCCCTGGGCTGTTCCGAACGGCGTCAGCCGAGCTCGATCTCGCCGTCGATCTCGTGGCGCAGGTCGATGCCGTCGACGGTGAGCACGACCTTGGCGGACAGGGTCTCGCCGCCCTTGATCCGGCCCGACCGGATCGCCCGTTCCACCGCGGCCTCGATCTCGCGCTGGGAGGTCACCCCGACGACTTTGAGAAACTTGCGGACTTCCATGTTGAAGGTGTCCGGATCCATCCTGTCTTCTCCCTGTCCGCCGCCCGCTCCGGACGGCGCTGAGTTGCTGCTTCCATAATCAACCTTGCACAAAGTCCGTGCACCGTACTACCCTTTCCTTCTGGCATGTGGTGTACGGTATGCAAAGAATACGCAAGGCACCCGACAAGGCCCCCGACAAGGCCCCGGAGACGCGCTCCGCCCCGCGCCCGGCGGCGACCCTCATCCTGCTGCGCGATGCGCCCGGCGGGCTAGAGACCCTGATGATCGAACGTCACGCCGGGCTGGGTTTCGCCCCGGGCGCGCTGGTGTTTCCGGGAGGATGCCTCGCCGCGGAGGATCGCGGCTCCTCCGGAAGCTCCGGCGGCGGCCTGCATCCGGCCCGGCTGGCGGCGATCCGGGAGACATTCGAGGAATGCGGTATCCTGCTGGCCCGGCGGCGGCATGACGGCGCCCTGCCCGATCCCGCCCGTTGCGCCGACCTGGCGGCGCGCTACCGCGCCCGGCTCCTGTCCGGGGACATCACCTTCGGCGCCCTGCTCGAGGCGGAGGGGCTGATCCCCGCGGCCGACCGCCTCGTCCCCTTCGGCCACTGGGTGACGCCGTCCGTGCGTCCCAGGCGCTTCGACACGGTCTTCTTCATCGCGGCGGCCAGTCCCGGCCAGCAGGCCCAACCCGACGGATCGGAGATCGTGAGCTGCCGGTGGGGCCGTCCGGCGGAAATCCTCGGCGAAGCGGATGCCGGCGCGGCGCGCCTGATCTTCGCCACCCGGATGAACCTGATGCGCCTCGCCGCCAGCCGCACCGTCGCGGAGGCGGTCGAGGCGGCGATGCGGCAGCCGCTGGTCAGGATCGTGCCGGAATGGATCGAAACGCCCGGCGGCGCGGAACTCCGCATACCGCATGGGGCCGGATACGGCCCTTGCGTCGTGCCGGCCGTCCCGGCGGACCTTGGTTAGGACGGAAACTGGCGCTTGGGAAAGAAAATCGGACGGCGCGGATGCCGCGCCTCAGAACCCCGTTCCGCCAATCGGGAAAGGGGCTGGATAGGGAACGGAGCCGGTTGCGTTTACAGACCGGTCCGTTGAAGATGAAACCGATAACAAGAAAGAAGTGGGAGGAAGCGTGCATATCAGGAAATCACGGGACGCTCCGGCGGACGGCACGCATCGGAAGGTGCTGGTCACCACCCTCTGGTTCGGCGTGCTGAGCGGCCTGTGCCATGGGGCCGTCCTGCTGCTGGCCGGATCACCCGGACCCGACCTGACACGCATGGTCTGGACCAGCTTCTGACGGATCACTCGATCCAGAAAGGCCGTTCGTGGCCTTGGCCGCCCTGGGACAGCCGGTCGGATGTCCAGAAGATGCTGTCTCCCTCGTCCTCGCCGGCGGACGTGGAGAACGGCCAGGCGGAACCCGAGGTCAGGACGTGCGTCGCGAGGCCGGCGAAAGCCATGAGGGTGAGGAGGAAGTCGGAGTTCTTCAGCATTTTCCAGGTTCCCTTGGTCCGAGGCGGTGCGCCGGTGTCGTTTGCTGCATAGCAACATAACGGCGGCGCGGCACGACATCAAGCGTACTGGAATACAGAATACCAAAGGTCAGCCTTGCATCGATGTCAGGGCTGGCCTTGCCGCGCCCGCAAGTAAATCCCGGACGGCACCTCCCTCCGGCGTGGTATTCGACCGCCCCTTTCCAGTCCTGAACGCCCTCCCGGCCTCCCGGCCGACGCCTTCCAGAGTCGCGGCCTAGTCGTCCGGCATACTCCCTGCCGCCGGGAATTGGTTTCCGTTTCAACCGATTGTCCGACGCCACTTTGGAATTCGCGTTCCACATCGTGGAAAAATAATAAAACCATTTGCATCACGGTTGGTGTTTGGCATTCAATATACCAGACACCAGAGGGCGTCACGTTGTCGCAGCCGGGAACCAGTGGGTTCCGAGGCTGCCGTCACGGGATCAAGGCCCTCCGGAAGAATAAGAAACACCGGACCAATAGTCGTCCATCCACACGGAGGAAATGTCCGATGCATACATCGGTTGATCAACAGGGAAGGACTCGGGCTCCCGATTCCGCCCGCATGCGATGGATCCAGCTCGCCGTCGGCGTGATCTGTATGGTGGCGACGGCTAACATACAGTATGCCTGGACGCTGTTCGTGCCGGAGATCCAGGCGACCTACGGATGGACCCGCGCCTCGATCCAGGCCGCCTTCACGATCTTCGTCGTCGTCCAGACCTGGCTGACCCCCATCGAAGGCTACTTCATCGACAAGTACGGCCCGCGCGTGATGGTCGCCATCGGCGGCGTGCTGGTCGGCCTCTCCTGGATCATCAACTCCTATGCCACCACGCTGACCGGCTTCTATGTCGGCGCCGCGGTCGGCGGCATGGGCGTCGGCTGCGTCTATGCGACCTGCATCAACAACGCGCTGAAGTGGTTCCCGGATCGCCGCGGCCTGGCGGTCGGCCTGACCGCCGGCGGCTACGGTGCCGGCTCGGCCCTGACCATCCTGCCGATCGCCGCCGTGATCGCGTCGAGCGGCTATCAGAGCGCCTTCTTCTACTTTGGCGCCGTCCAGGGCATCGTCATCTTCGCCGTGGCCTGGTTCCTGCGGTCGCCCCAGAAGGGCGAGGTCAACTACTCCACCAAGGTCGCCCAGTCCCGCCGCGACTACACGCTCAGCGAAGCCCTGCGCACCCCGGTGTTCTGGACCATGCTGCTGATGTTCACCCTGACCGTGACCGGCGGCCTGATGGCGGTGGCCCAGCTCGGCCTGATCGCCCACGACCTCGGCGTCAAGGAATTCCCGGTCAACCTCTACTTCTTCACCATGGCCGCCCTGCCCTTCGCCCTGATGCTCGACCGCGTCATGAACGGCCTGTCGCGTCCCCTCTTCGGCTGGATCTCGGACCATATCGGCCGTGAGAAGACCATGTTCATCGCCTTCTCCATGGAAGGCCTCGGCATCATCGCGCTGGGCTACTTCGGCCACAACCCCTACGCCTTCCTGATCCTGAGCGGCGTCGTGTTCCTGGCCTGGGGCGAAGTCTACAGCCTCTTCAGCGCCACCGCGGGCGATGCCTTCGGCACCAAGCATGTCGGCAAGATCTACGGCCTCCTGTACTGCGCCAAGGGTATCGCGGCCCTGATGGTCCCGCTCGGCAACATCCTGATGGAAGCCACCGGCACCTGGTCGACCGTGCTCTACACCGTCGCGATCATGGACCTCTGCTCCGCCGTCTGCGCCATCGTCGTCCTGCGGCCGATGCTGGCCCGCCATCACGCCCGGAACGAGCAGGAATACCGCCTCGCCACCGGCGGGCAGGCCCAGCCGGTCGGTTCCGCCGCCACCTGATCCCCCCTCGAACCCAGACCTAACCGTTCGGGATCGAACCTCGTGCCGCTGCCGAAAGGCAGCGGCGCTTTTTCCGTCTCCGGGCGGCCAAACCCTCAGTCGGGCCTGACCTGTCCCGTGACGGGATCGATCTTGACCTCGCGGTCGCCGCCGCCGCGGGTGCGGTACTCGACCTCGTAGTACCCGTCGTCGTCCCAGTCGATCTCCTTGAAATGGGCGAAATCGTCCTGGCGCTCGACGGCGGCGATAAGCTGGGACAGGGGCCGGGCGTTCGGCGGCGGAGCGTCGGCCCAGGCCGCGGCAGCGCCGAAGCCCAGTCCCGCAGCCACCAGGGCGGCCGTCATCCTGGACATGCGCGATCTCCCGTGCCGGACCGTATCAATTGGAGTCGCGGCGGGCCTGGCCCACCTTGACCGCCTGCGAGACGCGCCCGATCTCCCGCGGGTCCATGCTGACCGTCGGGTTGGGGTTCTCGACCATGCTCATCGACCGGTTCGCGGTTCTGCCCGAACTGGGATGATGGCGGACGCGGTTCTGGCGCTTCAGCTCCAGGGCGCGCCGGGCGATGTCGGTCTGGCTGCCGCCCGATCCGGCCTTGCGGATCCGCCCGAGCTCGCGGTTGAGGCGCTTCACCGCGCCGGCGAAGATGGCGGCCTTCGCTTCCGTGCCGGTATTGTCGCGGGCGGCGGTGGCGCCGCGCGGCTCGGCCTTGCCGCGCATCTCCCGACGCTGCTGGCGGGAGCGATCCCTCGCCTTCCGACGGTACTCGCGCAGAAGCTTCAGATTGCTTGCCAGTGCATCCTCGGACAGGCCGCAGATCGCCGGATAGTGTGACTGGCTGACGACGTCGAATTCATTCGCGGTCAGCAACCGCTTCTCGGTCGAGATAGGCACACTCATCGAACTGCTCCTTGCTCAGTGGAACCCGATCACTTTCTTGTCCGGCTTCCCTAATTGGGACTATTTTTGCAATTTCCACCCTTGAATCTCCCGTCCGGATCGCCGTCCCGCAGGACGGCGCCATGGCTCCGGCACGGAGCCGCGGACCCGGGGCGGGCAAGCCTCGTCCTTTCCTTTCGCGCCTTCAGGCGTCCATGGTCATCTCCCTTCCTTGACGATCAGCCGGGTCCGGAACACCGCCTTCTCGAAGTCGGTGACCAGGACGTCGAGGGCCAGGGTCCAGTTCCCGGTGAACGGCAGGTCCACGTCGCCGGCGACGGTCCCCTGCGCCGAAACGGCCAAGGGGCGACTGATCGGCTCGATGCCGGCATCCGGGTGAGCCAACTCGACGGTCGCTTCCAGCGGCGACAGGACATCGTCGCCGGGTCCGGTCAGGTACGCCTTCACGCTGTTGCGGCCCGGCCGTGCCGGTTCCACGGCGATGACGGCCGTGCGGTTCCCGACGGTCACGACGGCGGTATATCCGTCGGGCCGCCCAGGTCCGGCCGCGGCTTCCGGAATCCCGTCGTGACGGTGGTTTTCCCCGGCGCCCTCCCGCATGCCGGCTTCCTGGGCCAGCAGCGCCCGCGGCGGCGGCGTCAGCGGGAAGCTCGCGGTGGCCAGGATTATGCCGGCGACCGCCAGCAGCTCGATCCGGATGCCGCGGGCGAGCCGCCGGGCGGCTGCGGGTCGTCCCTCGGCGAGGGCGGGTGTCAGTCGCTGCCGGTTGATCGCCGCCAGCGCGAGAAGGATGGCGACCAGCATCGCCTTGGCAAGCCAGATCCGGCCGTATGCGGTGGTCGCCACCGTGGCCGCGTCGCCCAATTGGAGCATGCTGATGACCGTGCCGGCGAGGGCAAGCACGGCGACGGCGGGAACGGCAAGCCGGGAGAACCGTTGCACCGCACGGATCGCCTCGTCCGGCGGGACCGTGCGCAGGACGACGATCAGCGGCCACAGGGCGCCCACCCAGTAGATCGCCGCCAGGGCATGGGCGAACACCAGAGGCTGGCTCAGCCATCGCGGCGGCGCCGTGGCGGCGTGGCCGGTGACGGCCAGGGACGCCGAAGCCAGCAGCGCGCCGACGACGAGGGCGGCGTCTCCCCGCCGGCCATCGAGCGCCAAGCCCGTCGTGCCGGCGAGCAGCCCCGCCAGGGCGAGCAGCCCGGCGAAGCCGACCGAGGTGGCCAGCCCGGTCTGCCAGGTGCCGCCCTGCAGCAGGCTGCCGAGAGGCGCGCCTTGCAGGTTGGCCCCGGCAAGGCCGATGCCCAGCATCCCGGTCAGCGCCGCCACCGCCGCTCCCAGGCACAGGGCCGGCGTCAGGCGTCCGCCCAGGGGATCCCGGCGCGCCGGGACGAAGGCCAGGAACAGTCCGCCGCCCGCCGCGAACAGCAATGCCGCGTAGTGCAGCGCCCGGACGGCCGCGGCCGCGACGGCGGTCCCGTCGGTTGCCGACGGCTCGGTGACGGCGGCCGGGGGAGCCTCCGTTCCGGCCGCGAAGACGATCGAGCCCGCCACCGGATGGCCGTCGGCCGAGGTCACGCGATAGCTGAGGACATAACCGCCTTCCGGCAGATCCTCGGGCAGGGCGATGCGGATCGTCTCGCCTTCGGCCGTCACCGCCTCGGGTCCGGTCACGGCACCGCCCCCGGCGGCGAGCACCCGCACCGTGACCGGCCTGACAGGCTCGTTGAACCGCAGCCATGCCTCGCGCGGCGGCGCGTCCAGGCGGGCGCCGTCCTCCGGGCCGGTCTCCACCACGACCGCGTGCGCCAGGGCCGCCGGCGCGTGAACCAGCGACGCCAGGACCAACATCAGCAGACCGGCCGATCGGGCGATGCCGTCCCGCGGACCGGCGCGATGCCGTCCCGCGGGATCTCCGGTGCTCACGGCTTGGCCGTGATCTTTACGCCGGGAGCCGGCTCCTTGTAGTCGTCCGCGCTCCGGCCCGGCTCGGGGATCTCGATCCAGCGATGCACGCCCGTCTCGCACTGCTGGACGATCGGGAAGTGGATGACCGTACCCGCCGGAACGTCGGGCAGCCTGGCCCGGAAGACGAACTCGTCATACCAGGCATCGGGCAGGTTGCCGCCGGACCAGGATACTTCCGTGACGCCCTTGGTCAGCTTGTCGCCGTAGTAATCGTAAGCCTGGGCGTACTGCCCCTCCTTGGTGGTCAGTTGCCACCCCGGCTTGGGCATCGGCTTGACCGCGATGACGCCTTCGGGAATCTGGACACGGATGGACGTCGTGGCAGCGCCTTCGCAGCCGTGGCCGATCCGGATCACCGCCTTGTAGAAGCTGCCGGCGGGAGCCTCCCTGGTTTCGAGGGTTGCATGGGCCGAAGCCGGGCTTGCGCCGGCCAGGCAAAGGATAGCGGCGCCAAGCGCCGCCGTCAGGGCATGGTTCATGGAGTTTCCATCGCGGAAGACGAACGGGACGACGGACGGCAGGGTGCCGTCCGTCGATGGGGAATCAGGCCGTGTCGTCTTGCGGTGGAGCGCGGGGATGGAGGCAGGTCAGGAACTGTCTGGCGACGAGGGGAACGGCGTCGCGGACCGTCACCTTCAGGGGGACCGCGACCGAAGGCGACGCGATCCGTCCGCCGTCGGCCGGCAGAACCTGCAACGACTGCACGAAGCAGAAGGGACAGGAGTCGTGGACGCCCGGCGGGGGCTGTCGATCCGGTTCCGTCGTCCCGCAATCGTGGGATTCCTGGGGCTCGTGGGCGCCGTGTCCGGCGACCATTCCCGGCGCATGCGTCCCGGTGGCCGCGATCCGGCGTTCCGGGGCGTCTCGCGCCGCCATCGCCAACTCGGGGACGATGGACTGGATCAGGAGCGCGCAAACGGCGAGCCACGCGAAAAGGACGCGCCGGACCGGTGATCCGCTCCGCCCTTTCCGGAGATCGTTGCGTCGGCCCGTCCCCATGATCCTTCCGGTTTCATGCGTTTCCCGCATGCGGGACAATGATACAGCCGGCGACAGGAAGCTACCGGGAAGATCGGGGCTTATGCTTTCCAGCCGGTCCTGATCCAGGGCTGTCCGGCACGGTTGTTGCGTACTGCTCACAAGCCTGAACTCAAGGCGGAACTACCCCTTTTTCGTCATGGCCGGACTTGATCCGGCCATCTTTCACGGGAAGCATCGGCGCCTCCGTGCCTTGAGATCCGCGGGTCAAGCCCGCGGAGGACGAACTGAAGGAGAAAACGGTCACTAGAAATGTTCTCAATGGTTGATCAGCAACCGCCGTGCCGGACAGCCGTGGATCAAGTCCGGGCATGATGAAAAAGGGGCGGAATGACTCGGCCGGAAGCCGCGGGCGGGCGACTATACCCCGATCGCCGCCTTGACGCGGTCGCGGGTCAGCGGCAGGTCGCGCAGGCGGACGCCGGCGGCGTCGGCGACCGCGTTGGCGATGGCGGCCGCCGCCGGTCCCTGGGCGGCCTCGCCGGTGCCCAGGTAGGGCGCTCCGGGACGGTCGATCACGTGGACCTCGACGCTGTCGGGCACCTGGTCGAAGCGCAGCACCGGATAGCTGCTCCAGTCCCGGCTGGTGATGCGGGTCCGGTCGAAGGTCGCGCGCTCCAGCAGCGTCCAGCTGGCGGACTGGATGATGCCGCCCTCGGTCTGGTTGCGGATGCCGTCGGGATTGACCGCCTGCCCGCTGTCGATCGCGGAGACGGCGCGCACCAGCCGGACGGCGCCGGTCTCCCGCTCGACCGCGACCTCCACGGCGACCGCGCAGTAGGCCGCCAGGTTCTTGTAGCGGGCGAAGCCGAAGCCCCGGCCGTGGCCGGCGGGCAGATCGGCGGCGGCGGGCCAGCCGAACCGCTCGGCGGCCAGGGTCACCACGTCGCGTGCCCGAGGGTCCTCCAAGTGGCGCAGCCGGAACTCGACCGGGTCGGCCCCGGCCTCGCCCGCCAGCTCGTCCATGAAGCTCTCCAGCGCGAACACGTTCATGTAGCCGCCGAGCGCCCGCAGGGCCGAGACCCGCAAGGGCATCTCCGGAATGAAATGGTGGGTGATGCGGGCGTTGGGCAGGACATAGAGCGGGATCGCGTTGCGGTCGCCGCCGCCGGCCGGCTGGGGGATCGGCGTGGGCGGGTCCGGCCGGAACGGCCGGTCCAGGTGCCAGGCCGGCATCAGCGCTCCCGCCCCGCCCGGCCGGGTCGAATGGGCGTTGCTCCAGACCTCGTAGTTCCAATCGACGATCCGGCCCTCGGTATCGAGCGCGCCCGCGGCGCGGGACAGCATGGCCGGTCCGAACGGTTCCCAGCAATGCTCGTCCTCGCGCATCCACTGGACGCGCACCGGCCGGCCGGGGAACGCCCGGGCGAGCAGGGCGGCGTCGGCGCCGGCGTCGTCGGCTCCGTTGTGGCCGTAGCAGCCGGACCCCTCGGCATGGATGCAGCGGACCCGGTCCTCCTGCAGCCCCAGCATCTCGACCAGCGCGGCCCGCAGCGGGTACATGCCCTGGGCGTGGGACCAGACCGTCATCATGCCGTCCTGGAACAGGCCGACCGCGCAGGACGGGCCGATGGAGGCGTGGACATGGTACTCGCGCCGGTACTCCGCCTCCAGCCGCCGCGTCGAGCCGGCGGCCGCCGCCAGGCCGTCGCGCCGGTCGTGGATCACCGTGTCCTCGGACGGGAGGGCCAGCAGGGTATCGAAGATGTCTGCCTGGTCGGGCAGCGCCGTCGCATCGTCCCAGACCGCCGCACGGGCAAGCGCCCGGGAGGCGGTCACCGCCTGCCACTCCCGCTCCGCGACCACGGCCAGGTAGCTGCCGTCGCGGTGGACGCCGACCACGCCGGGCATCCCTTCGACCGCCGCGGCGTCGACCGCGCGCAGGCGGGCGCCGTAGCCCGGCGGCCGGACGACGCGGGCATGCACCATGCCGGGCATGCGCAGATCCTGGACATAGGCCGGCCCGCCGGTGACCTTCGCCGGGATGTCGATCCGCGGGAGGTCGCGGCCGATCACCCGGTACTGCTCCGCAGGCTTCAAGGCTGCGCCCGCCTCCGCCGGGACCCCGTCGAGGGCGCCGCCGCCCACCAGCTCGCCGAAGGTCACGGCCCTGCCGTCCGGCGCCCTGAACGAGCCGCCTTCCAGGCCCAGCCGTTCGGCCGGCACCTCGAGCCGCTCCGCCGCCAGGTCCGACAGGATCGACCGCACCTGGGCCGCGGCGTGCAGGATCGCGGTGCCGCTGTCCTGCATGGACTGGCTGCCGGCGGTGAAGCTCTCGTTGGGGGTCCGGCCGGTGTCGGCCGTGACCAGGGCGATGTCGGCGGGATCGACGCCCAGCTCCTCCGCCGCGACCTGGGTCAGCGCCGTCCTGATCCCCTGCCCCAGCTCGGCCTTGCCGGTGAAGACGGTGATCGCGCCGTCGGCGTCGATCCGGATCCACGACTCCAGGGACGGATCGGCCCCGAGCGCCTTGGGCAGCCCGACGCCGCCCCCGCCGTCGGCCTCCTGCGGCGCCTGGGCGAGCAGGTGACCGGGCATCAGGGTGAATCCCACCAGCAGCGCGCCGCCGCCGAGGAAGGCGCGGCGCGACAGCGCCCGGGGGAAACCGGCCAAATCCTTCATCGCGCGTCCTCCCGCCCGGTTCCGGCGGCATCGGCCGTCTGCATCGCCTGGGCGGCCCGGCGCACCGCCTTGAAGATCCGCATGTGGGTGCCGCAGCGGCACAGGTTGGGATGCAGGGCATCGCGGATCTCCGCGTCGGACGGCGAGGCTGTCCGTTCCAGCAATGCCTGGGCGCTGATCATGAAGCCGGGGATGCAATAGCCGCACTGGGCCGCCTGCTCCTCGATGAAGGCGCGCTGGACCGGTCCCGGATCTTCGACGGTTCCCAGCCCCTCGACCGTCCGGATGCGCCGCCCTTCCAGCGCCGCCACCGGGGTCACGCAGGAGATGACCGGCGCGCCGTCCACCAGCACCATGCAGGAGCCGCACTGGCCCAGGCCGCAGCCGAACTTCGCCGCGTTGAGCCCGAGGTCGTCGCGCAGGACGTAGAGCAGCGGCGTCGCCGGGTCGGCATCGACGCTATGGTCCCGGCCGTTGACGGACAGGGTGATCATGGGGTTCCTCCTATTCCGCGGATCGGCCCGAGCGGGCCTCGGCGACCTCGGCCTCCAGGTCGTCCCAGGCGGGTCCGCCGGAGAACCGCGTCCGCAGCCAGGCCGTCAGCTCGGCCACCTGCGCGTCGGTCAGCGCGTTGGCGAAGCCCGGCATCAGCGGTTGGGCCGCGGCGTCCGGCGTCTCGACCCCGTGCAGGATCGCCCGGATGGCGTTGCTGGGGTTCGGCTGCGCCAGCGACGTGGCCCGGTCCAGGGCGACCGGCGCCTGGAACTGGAGCGGACCGCCGGGTTCATGGCAGGTGGCGCAGGCCCCGGCATAGATCGCCGCCGCCCTGCCCTGCTCCTGCCCCCGTTCCTCCCCGCCGGCGCGGGCGACAGGCGCTGGGGGCGGCGGGGCGGGCGGCGCGGGGGCAGGCCCGTCCGGCGCGCCCATCCGGTCGGCGACATAGGTCGCGATGGCCCGGATGTCCGCATCCGGCACGTCGGAGAGGTTGCGCACCACGGGCGCCATGGGTCCGGACGCCACGGCATGATCCTCGCTGACGCCGGTGCGCAGGTAATCGAACAGGGCATCGCGAGTCCAGGGCACCGGCGCGGCCGAGTCCCGGTCCAGCGCCGGGGCGTACCAGCCTTCGGAGAAGCCGCCGGCGAACTCCCGGCCGGCCTCGCGGGCACCCAGCGCGTTCCGCGGCGTGTGGCAGGCGCCGCAATGGGCCAGCCCCTCGGCCAGGTAGGCGCCGCGGTTCCACTCGTCCGACCTCTCCGGGTCGGGGCGGTATTCCCCGGCCTCCAGGAACAGGAGCTTCCATCCCGCCAGCAGCGGCCGGAAGGTCAGCGGCAGGGGCAGCCGGTTCGGCGGCGCCTCGGCCCGGACCGGCTCGCGGGTCATCAGGTAGGCGTAGAGCGCGCGATTGTCCCGGTCGGTCACCCTGGTGAAATGGTCGTAGGGAAAGCCCGGATACAGATGCTCGCCGGAGCGGCCGACGCCCTCGGCCATCGCCCGCCGGAAAGCCTCCGCGGACCAGGTCCCGATGCCGGTCTCCGGATCGGGCGTGATGTTGGTGCCGTGGATCGTGCCGAACGGCGTCTCGAGCGGATAGCCGCCGGCGAAGGGCTTGCCTCCCGGCGCGGTGTGGCATTGCAGGCAATTGCCCAGCGCCGCCAGCTTCGCCCCCTCGGCGATCTCGGCCTGGTCGAAGGCGGCGCGGGCGGGCGGTTCCACCGGCTCGATCTCCGGCTGCCAAGCGAGCACCGCGAAACCGGCGGCGCCCGCCGCCGCCGCCAGCAGCACCCCTCCCGCGATATGGGATACCCGCATCTGCCGGCCTCCTTCCCTTCTCCCCGATCCAGAACCCGGCACGGGCCCGACACTCGCAGGTTTCAACCTCCGGAAGGACCGATCGGTTCCCCGGGAAGCGGAAATGGCGAGACCAATCGTCAAAATGCTTAGGTCACGATTTATTAACCATTGAAACACCAAGGTCGACTCTTCCGGAACCAGTTCGCGCCATGTCCGTCACGCCTTCGCTCCGTCGCCTTCCCGCCGTGCCCCTCCGCCGACACCTGCTGTCGCTGGTACTCGTCACCCTGCTGCCCATGCTCGTCCTCGGAGGAACCCTGACCGCTTGGCTGGCGACCGAGCGGAGGGCCAGCGTCGAGCGGGGACTGCGGGAGACCGCCCAGGCCCTGGCCCTGACGGTCGATCGGGAGGTGACCGCCAACATCGAGGCCCTGCGGGGGCTTTCCGTCTCGGAATCGCTGATCAGCGACGACCTCAGGGGTTTCCACGAGCGCGCCCTGCTGGCGCGCCACCTGCATTCGAACTGGCAGAACGTCGTCCTGCTGGACCCGAACGGCACTCCGCTGGTCCATACCGGGCTTCCGTTCGGCGCCCCGCTGCCGCGGAGCGCCAACCCGGACCTCCTGCGCTTCGCGACGCAGGCCCGGCGGCCGGTGGTGTCGGACCTGTTCACCGGCAGCCTGTCGGGCGAGGCCGGCGTCGGCCATGTCGTCCCGGTGATGCGCGACGGGGCCGTGCGGTACCTGCTGACCGCCTTCGTGCGCCCGCAGGCCTGGGCATCGCTGCTCGCCGAATTCAGCCCGCAGGACGGCACGGTGGTGGCCGCCTTCGACCGCCAGGGCCGCTTCGTGGCCCGGAACCGGGATTCCGCAGCCTTCGTCGGCAGGATGATGCCGGACTGGCTGTCGGATGCCCGCGCCCGCTCGCCCAACGGCATGGCGCAGGGACTGTCGCTGGAAGGGACGGAACTGGTCAGCGCCTACCGGACGTCCGCGCTGACCGGATGGACCCTGTTCGTCGGCGCCCCGACCGCCGACATCGACCGTCCGCTGATCCGCACCCTGTGGGTCGCCGGCGGGTTGGCGGCGATCCTTCTCGTCACGTCGCTGGCCCTGGGCCGCGCGCTGTGCCAGCGGATCCTGGGCCCGATCGAGGCCCTCGCCGAAGCCGGCCGGGCCCTTGAGAGCCTGCACCGCGCCGGCGTATCCGGTGCCTCGCCGCGGAGATCGGCACCGATCGCCGAGGTCGAGCGGCTGTGGCGGGCGCTCGACGACGCCAATTCGAGCATCCTCAGCGCCGGGCGGGCGACGGAGCAGGCCGAGGCGCAGTACCGCTCGATCGTGGACAGCGCCGTCGACGCGATCGTGGTGATCGACGACCAGGGGACGGTGCGGTCCTTCAACCGGGCGGCGGAGCGGATCTTCGGCCATGCCGCCGGGGAGGTCATCGGCGGCAACGTCAAGATGCTGATGCCGGAAGCCGAGGCGAGCCGCCACGACGGCTATCTCGCCCAATTCCGGCGGACCGGCGAACGCCGGATCATCGGCAGCGACCGCGCGGTCGAGGGGCGGCGCAAGGACGGCTCGGTGTTTCCGCTGGAACTGTCGATCGCGGAGTGGCAGGCCGACGGCCGCCGCTTCTTCACCGGGATCATCCGGGACATCACGGAGCGCCGGGAGGCCGAGCGGGAGCGCGAGGAGATGATCAGCCGGCTGGAGACCAAGCGGCTCCACCTGCGCGCGATCATCGACACGATGCCGGTAGGATTGCTGATGGCCGACGCGCCGTCCGGCAGGATCGTCCTGGGCAATCCCGAGGTCGAGCGCATCCTGGGCCATCCGCTCCTGCCGACGCCCGACGTCGCGGCCTACGCCGCCTGGGGCGCCTGCCTTCCCGACGGCACGCCGCTGGCCCCCGAGGCCCATCCGCTGGCCCGGGCCCTGGGCGGCGAGGAGGTCCAGGCGGAGGAGATCCGCTACCGCCGCGGCGACGGGTCGATCACCTGGATCAGCGTCAGCGCCGCGCCGATCCGGGCGGCCGGCGGGCGGATCACCGGCGCGCTGGTCGCCTTCCAGGATATCGGCGCCTCCAAGGCGTGGGAAGGCCGGCTGGCCCTGGCGAAGGAGCAGGCCGAGCGGGCCAACATGGCGAAGTCCAAGTTCCTGGCCGCCGCCAGCCACGACCTGCGCCAGCCGATGCAGTCGCTGTTCTTCGTCTTCACGGCGCTGGAGCGCCATGTCGGGACCGACGCCGGGCAGGCCCTGCTGGAACGGCTCGGCCAGGGGTTGGGAGCCCTGAAGGACCTGCTGGACAGCCTGCTCGATGTGTCCAAGCTGGATGCCGGCGCGATCGTCCCGGAACTGGCCGACGTGCCGATCGGCCCGCTGATCGACGAGACCGCCGCCTGCTTCGCCCCCGCCGCGGCGGCCAAGGGGCTCCGCCTGTTGCGCGACGCGGCCTGCGACGTCGCGGTGCGCAGCGACCGCACCTTGCTCGGCCGGATCATCCGCAACCTGATGGAGAACGCGATCCGCTACACCGAGGCGGGCGAAGTCAGGATCCGCTGCCGGCCGGCGGCCGACGGCGTCCGCGTCGAGATCGCGGACACCGGCATCGGCATCCCGCCCGAACACCTGGACCGGATCTGGGAGGAATTCCACCAGATCGGCAACCAGGAGCGCGACCGGAGCCAGGGGCTCGGTCTGGGCCTCGCCATCGTCCAGCGGCTGTCGCGGCTGCTCGGCCACCCGGTGGAGGTCCACTCCGTGCCCGGCACCGGGTCCGTCTTCTCGATCCTGCTGCCGGCGGCGTCCAGGCCCCTCGGCGCGGAGACCCGCCGCACGGGACCCGCGGCGGACCGGGCGGGCGACGCCTCCGGCCTGGGCCGCGTGGCGCTCGCCATCGACGACGACGCCATCGTCCTGATGGGCCTCCGGTCGATGCTGGAAGACCGGGGCTACGAGGTGCTGGCGGCATCGTCGGGCGACGAGGCCATCGCGGCCCTGGAACGGAGCGGCCTGACGCCGGACATCGTCGTCACCGACTACCGGCTGCGCAACGGCCAGGTCGGCACCGACTGCCTGCTGCGGATCCAGGAGTTCCTCGGCCGCAAGGTGCCGGGCGTGGTCCTGACCGGGGAAACCGGCCAGGATATCGTCTCCGAGATCGTCGCCCTGGGTTTCGGCGCCGCCCACAAGCCGATCACCGGTGCCGAGATGCGGGCCGCCATCGAGCGCCAGATGGCACGGCACGCGGGCGCCTCCGCGAGCCCCGTTCCGGAGGAGAGCCGGGTCGCGGAGCCGGCCTGATGCCGGGAAGCGTCGGGGCGCCCGCGGTCACAGCTCCAGGAAGCTCTGGAACCCGCCGTAGATCATGCGTTTGCCGTCGAACGGCATGTCCTTCATGCTGTCCTTCAGCCGCGGGTCCGCCATCACCTTGGCATTGACCGCGTCGCGCTGTTCTCGCGATTCGTAGGTGATCCAGGAGAACACGACGACTTCGTCGTCCGTCGCCTGCACGGCGCGCGGAAACGAGGTCAGCTCGCCGTAGGGCGTGTCGTCGCCGATGCATTCGACGAACGACAGCGCGCCGTGCTCCTTCCAGATCTGTCCGGCATGGCGGGCCATGGCCTGGTAGGCCTCGATGTTCCGCCTGGGCACCGCGAGCACGAATCCGTCAACATAGGGCATCGACTGCCTCCTCTCGTTGGACACGGCCTCAGGACGACGGGCCGGGCGGAAATCCTACACCCGCCGGTCCGCCGGCACGGAAAATCTTGCAGTATCCCGATCAGGTCGATCCGCATCGCCTCCGACCTGCATCGAGCCGTAGGTTGCGCCCATGGCGCAACACGGTGCGGCGAGTGGAGCGGCCGGCCGCGTTCATCCTCCGCCTCCGGCTATGGGCCGGTCCTTGCATGGGCCGGCGATCGATCAATATGCGGACGCTGCCGTTTCGCTCCGGAAGACACCGCCATGAAGATTGCCAAGGTGCTGGCTTGCGCCGCTCTCGTTTCGACGCTGCCGGCGGGCCCTGTCCAGGCGGTCGCGCCCGATGCCCTCACCCTCTTCGGGGCCCGGCTGACCGACAATTCCTTCGAGGAACTGCTGACCGCCGAGGATCTGACCTGGCGGGACTCCTACCTGGTGGGAGTGGCTGCGTCGCGCCGGGTGTGGGAGTTCGGCCCTTATGCCGAGATCGACCTGGAAGGCCAGGTGGTCCGCCATTTCGGCGACGACAGCCACTGGGAGTTCAACGCCCTGCCGGTCGCCCGCTGGCTCCGGTTCCCCTGGAGCGAGTCGGTCCACACGGGGGTCGCCTATGGGCTGGGCCTGTCCTACGCGACGCGGAAACCGGCGGAGGAAGTGGCGATGAACGGCTCCACCGAGCGCTGGCTGATCTACTGGGTGATCGAGGCCGAGGTCGGGCCGCCCGCCCGGTCGTGGAGCGCGGTGGCCCGCCTGCACCACCGCTCCCCGGCGTTCGGCCTGATGGGCGACGCCGGCGGGGCCAACTCCGTCACGGCGGGGGTCCGCTGGCGGTATTGAGGGCCGGCGGTATTGAGGAAGGTGACGCCTCAGACCCGCTTGTAGAAGAAGGTCGTCGGGCAGGGCCGGCCGTCGGGATAGAGCGCATAGTCCGGCACGCTGCCGGCGGCGGTCCAGCCGAGGCGGCCATAGAGCCGCGCCGCCGCGCTGTCGCTGACGGTGTCGAGCACCAGCAGGGTGCGGCCGGCGCGGCGGGCGGCGTTCTCCGCCTCGGCCATCAGGGCGGCGGCGACCCCCCTGCCCCGCGCGCCGCTGTGGACCAGCAGCTTGGCGATGTCGGCCCGGTGCGGCTGGTTGTCCTGGGGCGCCGGAACCATCTGGACGGTGCCGACGATCCGCCGCGATCCCGTCCCGCCGCCCATCCCGCCGCCCATCCTGCCATCGATCTCGGCGACCACGAGCGCGCGATCGCCGCGGGCCACGCCGGCGGCGACGCCGTTCCAGAAGGCTTCGGCCTTTTCCCGCGCCAGCGGCGCCATGAAGCTGACCGAGGCGCCGCCATGGACGCAGTCCAGCAGCACGTCGCACAGGTCCGGGACGGCATCCCGCGCCGCGTCGGCGTCCAGGGTCCGGACCGCGGTTCCGGAGAGGTCAAAGAAGCTCGATGACCCGTCGCTTGGCTTCATCGCTGCCGTCCACATAGGTCTGGGTGGAGGCCAGGCTGGTGTGGCCGGCCAGTTGCTGGACATCGCGCAGGGAACCTCCCGCCCGGGTGATCAGGCGGGCGGCCGACGTGATGAAGGTGCGGCGGCCGGAATGGCTGGAGAAGCCGGTCAGGCCGAGCTCACCATACATCTGGCGGAACATCAGCACGATCGAATTCGGGGCCATGCAGACCGGGCGGGTGTCGTCCGGGTCCTCCGGGTTCCTGCGCATCGCCCGCTCCGACAGGATCAGCGGATCGGGCGGGCCGCCGGGAACCGTGCCGAACAGCGTGACGACATGGGCGCGCAGGTCGCGGTGCATGGGGATGATCCGGCCGGCACCCTTCCGGCAGATCCCGTCCTCCAGCACGATCTCGTCGCCGATGTCGCCGCCGGCCGTCATGACGTGGGCGCGGCGGAGCCTGGCGATCTCCATCGCGCGCAGGCCGGCGCGGACGCTCAGCAGCACCGCGACGCGGTCGCGATGGGGATAGCGCCTGCGGTCGCCGCACCAGCGCAGGCAGTCCCGGACCTGAGCGTCGGTCAGCAGCTCGGCGCGTCTGCCGGGGGATTCGGTCATCAGGAAAACATGCCTTTCGAAATCCGGGGCCGGAAGCGATTTGTTCCATGTTCCGGGGTCTGCGATGCGTCCGTCGTTATCGGTGATCAGGTTACCTCTCTTCGACTCATCGTGAAAACGGAAAAATGCGAAGGGTCGTCGGGCGACGGTACATGCATTTTTAAGAAACACCGTCATAATTTCGTCAAATCCCAACTCAGGGGAGTGATGCGTATTGTCCCTGCAAGCAAATGCGACGGGTCGGGAAGTCGATTTTCCGGACGGACAGCTCCTCGTGTCCCGCACCGATCTCGCCGGCACGATAACCTTCGTCAACCGCGCCTTCTCGGAGATCAGCGGCTTCTCCGAGGAGGAGCTGCTGGGAGCTCCCCACAACATCATCCGGCATCCCGACATGCCTGCCGACGCTTTCGCCGATCTTTGGCGGACCATCAAGGCCGGGCGGTCCTGGGAGGGGATGGTCAAGAACCGGACCCGATCCGGCGACCATTACTGGGTGCGGGCCAACGTCACGCCCGTGGTCGAGGGCGGCGCGGTCACGGGTTACGTTTCGATCCGGTCGAAGCCGACCCGGGAAGAGGTCGGGCAAGCCGAGGCGGGTTACGCGGCCCTGCGCGAGGGCCGCGCCGGCGCGGTGGCGCTGGAGGAGGGCGAGATGGTCGGGACCGGCATCGCGGCCCGTGCCGCCGCAGCCTGGCACGGCCTGCGCGTGCGCTTGGTAGCGTCCTTCGCGCTGATCATAGCCATGATGATCGCGGTCGGCTGGCTGGGCCTGGGGGGCATGGAGGGATCGAACGGCAGGCTCCAGACCGTCTATGCCGACCGGGTCGTGCCGCTCCGCGACCTCAAGCGGATTTCCGACGCCTATGCGGTCTCGGTGGTCGATGCCTCGCACAAGGTGAACAACGGGAACTTCGGATGGGACGAGGGGGTCGCCTCCGTCGCGGCCGCCCGGAGCGAGATCCGAAGCCTCTGGAAAACCTACCTCGACACGCTGCTGACCGCCGATGAGGCGGCCCTGGTCGAGCAGGCGCGGCGGCTGATGACGGCCGCAGACGCGGCGGTCGATGAGCTGTCCCGCCTGCTGGCCGCGCGCGACTCGGCCGGGCTGGACTCGTTCGTCAGGTCGCGGCTTTATCAGACCATCGATCCCGTGACGGAGAAGCTGGCCGAACTGATCAACCTCCAGCTCCGCGTGTCCGAGGCGGAAACCCGGAGCGCGCAGGAAAGCTTCCGGATCCGCTTCCAGGCGGTGATCGGGCTGGTCGCCCTGTGCATCGCGATCACCGCCCTCTTCGCCTTCGGCCTGGTGCGCGCGATCCAGCGCCCGGTCGGCCGGCTGGAGGTCCATTTCCAGGCGATCGCGGCGGGTGACGCCCGCCACCGCATCGACCTGCCCCGCACGCGCGAGTTCCGGCGGGTCACCGCCCAGCTCCGGACGATGTGGGCTCACCTGCTCTACGGCGTCCAGGCGCGGGCGGAGCTGGACCGCAAGGCGGAGGCCGACCGGATCGCCGCCCTGCTGGCCATGGCCGACACGGTCGAGCGGGAGGCCGGGCACGCGGTCGAGCAGGTCGCGGCGCGCACCGGCTCCATGGCGGCCGATGCGGACGGCATGGCCGCCTCGGCCGAGCGGGTCAGCCTCAACGCGGGGAACGTGTCGTCGGCCGCCGACGCGGCCCTGGCGAACGCCCAGACGGTCGCCGCCGCCACCGAGCAGCTCTCTGCCTCGATCCAGGAGATCACGACCCAGGTGTCGGCCGCCGGCACCGTGACCCGCCGCGCCGTCGAGGACGGACGCCATACCCAGGAGACGATCCGCTCCCTGTCCGACGCGGTGGCGTCGATCAGCGACGTGGTCGACCTGATCCGGGACATCGCGGGGCAGACCAACCTGCTGGCCCTGAACGCCACCATCGAGGCCGCCCGCGCCGGGGAGGCGGGCAAGGGCTTCGCCGTGGTGGCGCAGGAGGTCAAGAACCTGGCCAACCAGACCGCCCGCTCCACCGAGGAGATCACCCGCCAGATCGCCGAGATCCAGTCGGTCACCGGAACGGCCGTCGGCGCGGTGGAGCGGATCGGCGCCACCATCGCGGAGATCGACCAGATCTCCGGGGGGATCGCCGCCGCGATGGAGGAGCAGTCCGCCGCCACGCGGGAGATCAGCCGGAGCGTGGCCGAGACCTCGGTCGCGGCCCAGGAGGTCTCCGCCCGCATCGCCGACGTCTCGCACGAGGCGTCCGAGACCGGACGCCAGGCGGTGCAGGTCAAGGCCGGCATGGGCGAGGTCGCCCACGCCACCGCCGACCTGCGCGCCGCGCTGGTCCGCGTGGTCCGCACCTCGACCGTCGTGACCGACCGCCGCCGCCTGCCGCGCGTCCGGGTGGACGAGCCCTGCACGGTGACCCTGGAGGGCTCGGTGCGGCAGGCCCGCATCCTCGACCTGTCCGCCGCCGGCGCCCTGGTGTCGGCCGCCGGCGCTGCCGCGGTCGGGACCGCCGGCCGGCTGGACCTGCGGGACGGCACCGGCATCGGCATCACGGTCCGGGATACCGACGGAGACGGGATCCATGTCGAATTCGTCGAAGGCTCGGAGAACGGCAACTTCGCGGATTCGGTGGAGCGGATCACCCGTGGACGGCCGATGGCGGCGGCTTAGCCCGTCCGGCCGGGGCGGAGGCGCCGCCGGCTCGTTCCGGCGGAGCGTCGGCGATCCGCTCGACCGCGCGGGCCGCCGCATCCTCGAAGGGGCTGATGACCAGGTCGGTTCCCGCGAGCAGGAGATGCTCCCCGTCGGCCCTGTCGGCACTCGTCAGCGCCACCCGCCCCGCGAAGCCCGCGTTTCGCAGCGACTGAAGCAGGGAGAGCCGGAAGTCGTGATGGCTGATCGTCCGCGGATGCGCCGGAATCGCCACCACCACCCAGTCGCTGCGCCGCAGCGGCAGCTGCTCCAGGAAATCGGGATCGGTCGCATCCCCGTACAGGCCCGGCAGGCCGCGCCTGCGCCATCGGGCCATGGCCTCCGGATCGAAATCGACGCCCAGCACGGACATGCCCCTTCCGGTCAGTCCCTTCGCGATTTCCCGTCCGTAGCGGCCCAGGCCGAACAGGACGACATCGTAGTCGCCGCCCGGGTCTGCCGCGTCGGCCGCCTCCTCCCGATGCGGTACCGCGCGCTCGAAGGGGCCGAGCAGCTTCTCGACCAGCCCGTAGAGGGGTTGCGAATAGACGATCATGTAGGTGGACAGGGTGATCGTCACGAGGCCGACCAGCGTGACAAGCCCCATCGCCTCGGGCCTGACATGCCCCAGCGACAAACCCATCGCCATGAAGATGAGAGAGAACTCGCTGATCTGCGCCACCGTCAGCCCGGCCATGAACCCGGTCCGCTTGCGATAGCCCATGTAGCCCATGATGGCGAGCACGATCAGCGGATTGCCGATCAGCACGAAGAGCGCCAGGATGAAGGACGCGCCGAGCTGGTCGCCGAGAACCTCCAGGTCCAGCCGGGCGCCGAGCCCGATGAAGAAGAACAGCAGCAGGAAATCGCGCAGGCTGGCAAGGCGTGAGGCGACCGCCTCGCGGAAGCTGGTGGAGGCGATGGAGACACCGCCGAGCAGTCCCCCCAGCTCCTTGCCGAAGCCCAGCCAGTCGCTGACCGCGGCCAGCAGCACGGCCCATGCGATGGAGAAGGTCACCAGCAGTTCCGGCAGGGTGACTATCCGCGCCAGCAGCCGCTCGGCCCCGAAGCGGATGAACAGGCCGACCGCTCCCAGCAGCAGCGCGCCGCTGCCGACCGCCCCCGCGATGCCGAGTCCGGACCGGCTGCCCCCCGCCCCGACGCCGTAGGCGGACAGGACCACCATCGCCAGCACCACCGCGATGTCCTGGACGATCAGGAAACCCAGCGCGATGCGCCCGTGCAGGGAATCGATCTCGCGCTTGTCCGACAGCAGCTTGACGATGATGATCGTGCTGGAGAACGTCAGGGCCACGGCGACATAGGCGCTGGTGACCGCGTCGAACCCCAGCAACAGGCAGATCAGGAAGCCGAAGACGGAGGTGAAGGCGACCTGGCCCAGGCCAGTCGCCAGCGCCACGGCGCCCAGCGTGCGCACGAGCTTCACGTCGAGCTTGAGGCCGACGAGGAACAGCAGGACCGCAATGCCGATCTCGGCGAGCAGCTCGATATGCTCGGTCGACCGGACCAGCCCCGACGCGTCGGGGCCGGCGATGATGCCGACCGCGATGAAGCTGACGATCAGCGGCTGGCGCAGCAGCAGCCCGGCCAGCCCGACCACCGAGGCGAGCGCCAGGAGCGCCGCCATCTCGTAGAAGATCGATTGATGCAGGAACTCCACCCTTCCCCCTTTCGCGAGGCTTTTCGCATGGCGCGCCGAAGCCGCCGGCAATGCCTACGGACCGTCGCCTTCAGGGCGATTGGCGCGGGCGTTGAGGAAGCTTTCCAGATCCCGCGCCACTATGCGCCATTCCCGGCCGAACTTGATGGCGCGCAGGGACTTGTCATGGATCCACTCGCGGACGGTATCATCGGAAATCTTCAGAAGGTCGGCAACCTCCTGCACGGTCAAAAGGGGTTTGGTGAGCATGGTTCCGGGCGGGTTCAGGTTGGTTCATGCCGACCGATGGTGACAGAGCCGGTTTGAAATGCCTTGATCCATGTCAAAGCCGGCAGAGCTGGAAGCTGATGTCTTGAGGTCATGACGCCCCGCTCGATACCGGCAGCCGGAGCCACTCTCGATGAAAGTCATTCTCGCCGCATCCGATCTGTCGCCCCGAAGCGACCGCGCCGTCGTCCAAGCCGCATATCTGGCGGCCCGCATGGAAGCCCGCCTGGTCCTGCTGAACGTGGTCGACGACGAGCTTCCCGCCCCGATCTTCGACGAGGAACGTGGCCTGGCGCTCCGTGCGCTGGAGAGCACCGCGGCACGGCTGGACACCCTTCCCCGCGACCGCATCGACATGCGTGTCTCCGGCGGCCTGGACTTCCGGGAGATCCTCGCCGCGGCTCGGGAGGAGGAGGCCGACCTGATCGTGCTGGGCGCGCACCGCCGCGCCATCCTGGAAGACATCCTCGTCGGCACCACGGTGGAGCGCGTGGTCCGCAACGCGAGCACGCCGATACTCGTGGTCAAGCGTCCCGGCCCGGGAGACTACCGATGCACCCTGGCGGCGCTGGACCTGACCGCGGAGGCGGTGAGCATCCTGGAGCAGGCGCACGGGCTGGCCGGCGGCCAGACCCTGTACGCGCTGCATGTGGCCGACGACTCCGTCGGGCTTCGCCAGTTGGGAGACGCCGCGGCAGCCGACCGGCATCGCGCCGAACTGGCGCGGACGTGCGAAGGCCTCCTGCGCGGGATCGCCCGACGGGCGGGGCTCGCCCCGAACGGCTTCCTTCCGGTCGTCGAGCGGGGATCGCCCGCCCAGGCGATCCTCGACGCGGCCGGAGCCTTCGGGGCCGATCTCGGCGTGGTCGGCACGCGCACGCGGACCAGAGGACCGATGGAGCGACTGCTGCTCGGCAGCGTGGCCGAGCGCCTCCTGCTCGACATGCCCTGCGACGTGCTCACGGTTCCCCTGGAGGGACCGACGCCGCTGGAGGGTGCCGGTGCGGTCCCCATGCCGGGCTGAGCCGCGCGCGGCCGGAAAGAATCGAAACGAACCAGGGAAGGAAGACAGGATGTTCCGGAACATTCTCGTGCATGTGAAACCGCTGGAGACCTCGTCCCCGCACGAGGCGACCGCCGTGGCCATCGCGAAGGCCCATGGCGCCCGCCTGACCGGGCTCTCGACGCTGCGGGACGTGTCGATGCTGAAGCTGCTGTTCCCCGGCGAGGGCGGCGCTTCCGCCACCCGGATCGAGCGGTCCTACGCGCTCGCCGCCGAGGCCGAGCGGCGGTTCCGCGCCCTGGCGGAGGCCGCCGAAGTGCCCTGCGACTGGCAGGTGGCGGAAGGCGACGCGGCGGAGGTGCTGAGCGTGGCCGCCCGGTACCACGACCTCACCGTCGTCGAGCAGACGGACCTGGTCTCGGACGAGGTGGGTTTCGACGTGCCCGAGACCTGCGTCCTGTCGAGCGGCCGTCCCGTCCTGATCGTCCCCAATGCCGGCCGGTTCGACCATGTCGGCCGGTCGATCGTCGTCGCCTGGAACGGAAGCCGGCAGGCCGCCGCGGCCCTGCACGGCGCCCTGCCGTTCATCGACCGCGCGGAGCGGGTGCTCGTTCTCCAGGGCCGGGGACGCGCGTCCTGCCCCTCCGTCACGCGGTGGCCCTTGCTGGACCTGAAGCGGGCGATCTCGTCGCACGGGGCTCCCGTCTCCATCGAGCCGATCGGGGCCGAGGATAGCGATGCGGGAAGCGCCATCCTGGCCGCTGCGGCCCGCGAGGGAGCCGACCTGGTCGTCATGGGGGCTTATGGGCGGTCGTGGCTGAGCGAATGGATCCTGGGCGGCGCCACGCGGCATATCCTGGGGCATATGGGCGTGCCCGTGCTGATGGCCCATTGACCCGGCGCCCCGCCGGCCGAAGCGCCGCCGCGGCGGCCCGAGAAGCGATGATCCGGAGAGTCTTCCATGGAGTTCGGGCAGCGCGACGGGCGCGTCGCGCCACGTCAGATCGACGCCCTCTTGCCGAAGGAGATGGCGAAACGGGCCGAGCGGGTCGGCGTCGAGAAAGCGGAACAGGACTCGCTCAGCCTCCTCGTGCTGGGTATCCTGGCCGGCGCCTTCGTCGCCTTCGGGGCCACGTTCGCCGCCGCGGTGACCGCGGGCGCCGGGACCTCCTCCACCCCCGGGCTCGTGAAGCTGGCCGGCGGGGTGACGTTCTCGCTGGCCTACGTCCTCGCGATCGTCGGCGGAGCGGAGCTGTTCACCACGAACAACCTGATGGTCATGGCCTGGGCGCACGGACGCCTGACGACCGCCCGGCTGCTGCGGGCCTGGGGCATCGTCTTCGTCGGCAATCTCGTCGGCACGGTCTCGACCGCGACGCTCCTGATTCTGGCCGGCCAGCATGCCCGGATGGAGGGCAGCGTCGGTGCCGGGCTGCTGGGCACGGCCGCCCAGATCGACGGCCTGGGTCTGTTCGACGGGTTCGTGCTGGGCGTCCTGGGCAACACCCTGCTTTGCCTGGGCGTCTGGCTCACCTACAGCGCCCGCACCACGGCGGATCGCATCATGGCGCTGGTGCTGCCGGTCGCCGCGTTCTACGTGCTCGAATTCGAGCACGCGATCGCCGTCATGTTCTATCTGCCGTGCGCGGTGCTGATCGACGTCATGGCGCAGCCGGATTTCTGGACCCTGATCGACCGGGAGCCCGCCGACGTCACGGTGTGGAGCTTCCTGCGGGTCCTGGTCTCGGTGACCGCCGGGAACGTGGTCGGCGGCGGAATGCTCGTGGCGCTGGTCTACTGGTTCGTCTACCTGCGTCCCGGCCGGCTCTGACGCGGAGCCTGCCGGGGCCGCCCGGTCAGTCGGTGCCGCGGGCGAGCTGGAGGATGCGGTCGACCGGCGGGCGCGGCCGGTGGACGCGGTCGGCCCCGCGCCGGCTCCGCGACGTGTGGATGGCGATGGCGATCCAGCCGGCATGGAAGAGGAGGCCGGCGAGCAGGACGACCTGACCGGGCAGCGGCCCGATGGTGGCGCGGACGAACAGCTCGTCCAGGCGGCCGATCGGCATGGGATGGATCAGCAGCTTGCCGACATAGGCCACGACCTGGATCATGAAGATCCAGCCGTAGTTGCGGCGCAGGCGCCGGCCGACCGCCTCCAGGAAGGTGATGTGCAGGTTGGGGTGCCGGTAATCCTGGTACAGGATCTCGTTCCAGCCGTTGTCGGTCCGCACGCCCTGCCCGCGCAGGATCGGGCCGAAGAAATTGACCTCCAGCACATGGGCGCGGATCCGCCAGAAATCGAAGAAGCGGTAGCGCCGCGCCTCGATATAGAGGAACACCGCCACCAGCAGCCCCACCAGGACCAGCGGCAGCGGCGTCGCCGAGGCGCTGCTGTAGGTCAGCGTCAGCGCGATCCCGGTGGTCACCACCGCCCAGTTGGTGGTGGCGTCCAGCCGCGTCCGCCAGACCGTGCTGCGGTAAAGCTCCCCCCGGTAGAGATGCGCCAGCGCCCCGATCTCCGCCGCGCTGAAGGGGGCTGGCCTGGGCGGCGGCTCCGGCGGCGGTTCGGCCAGAGGCTTGGTCTGCATCCCAACGTCGGCCACGGTTCCCTCCCTGTTTTGCCGATCAGTCTATACCGATCTGTCCATGCGAAACAGGATGGAGGAGGGAATGGTCCTCTATTCCATTGTCCTTCAGGAGTCCGGGATATGCAATCGTCATGTATTTCAGCTGGAGGCATTCCATGGCTATCCGCACGAGCCTCTTCCTCTCCAATCGGAGCCTTGCGCGTGGATGCGCGGGTCAAGCCCGCGCATGACGGAAAGCGAAGCACTCACCCAACTGTGCAAAACGAAAGTCCCCGCAGCACCGTGTTGCGCCATGGGCGCAACCTACGATTCGATGTGATGCCGGCCGACGATCGTAGGTTGCGCCCATGGCGCAACGCATCGGTTCGGCTGCCCCGGGAGCGGATCGACCAGATCGGGCACAGCTCTAGATCAGCCCGTACTGCCGGGCCTTGTTGCGGAGGAACGGCAGGCCGTCGGCAAGCACTTCCTCGCGGTCGCGGGCGACGGGGCGCCAGACCGACAGGGCGGTGGCGATCTGCGGGGGCAGCTCGATGAAGCTCTCCATGGCCATGCCGCCCTTGAAGCCGATCGCGGCGAGCGCGCCGAACACCTCGTCCCAGGCGACCGTGCCGGTGCCGGGCACGCCGCGGTCGCTCTCGGACAGGTGGATGTATTTCAGGTGCTCGCGGGCGCGCAGGATGCCGTTGGCGACGCCCTTCTCCTCGATGTTCATGTGGTAGGTGTCGAGGTGGACGAACACGTTGGGGGCGCCGATCCGCTCCAGCAGGGAGACGGTCTGGTCCGCCGTGTTGAGCATGTGGTTCTCGTAGCGGTTGACCGCCTCCAGGCCCAGCTCCAGGCCCAGCTTGCGGGCGTGGGCCGCCGCCTTCTCCATCACCGAGGCCACCGCGTCCAGTTCGGCCTGGGTCGGCGGCTTGCCGGTGCGCTCGCCGATCGAGCCGTAGATCACGCCGCTCAGCGCCTTGGCGCCCGTGGCGGCGGTCTTGTCCAGCGCCATGGTCAGGAATTCCAGCGCCTTGCCGGGATTGTTGGTCGGCCGGCTGTCGTCGGGCAGGCCCAGCGAGCAGACCGCCGTCAGCTCGTGCTGGTCCAGCAGCTTGCGGGTGTGCTCGGCATCGACGGCGGGCGGGTCGAGCAGCGCGATCTCGACGAAGGCCAGGCCGTAGCGCTTGGCCTCCGGGATCGCCAGTTCGGCGGCCTTGCGGGTCCAGTCGAGGGACCAGAGGCTGGTGTGAACGCCGAATCCTTGCATGTCGGTCTCCTTGGAGAAGGTATCGGGGGGAATGTATCGGGAAAAGGTCAGGGCCGCCGCGCGGACCGGCCGGCCCACAGGTAGCGGATCACCATGACCAGGATCAGGAAGGCGCCCCACAGGGCGGTCGCCAGGTGCTGGTTGGCGCCCAGCAGGTTCAGGCCGGACGCGATCACCTGGAGGATCAGCAGCGCCAGCGCCACGGGCAGCGCGCGGCCGAAGCCGCCGAACGGATCGACCCGGCCCAGGAAGCAGGCCAGCACCGTGATCAGCAGGTAGGCCTCGCCGTGGCCGACGCGGACCGAGTTGAAGCGGGCCAGCATCAGCACGCCGGCGATGCCGCACATCACGCCGGACAGGGTATAGACCAGCATCAGCGTGCGGCGGGTGTCGATGCCGGAATAGCGGGTCGCCTCGATGTTCGACCCGGCCATGTAGATGGTCAGGCCCAGGCGGGTGCGGCTCAGCAGCAGGTGCCACAGGGCGACGCAGCCGATCAGCAGCCACAGGGGCACGGGGATGCCCAGGAACCAGCCGTGGCCGATCGCCCGGACGAACTCCGGAAAGCCGGAGATGTCGCCGCCCCGGGTCAGGAACTCGCCCAGGCCGCGCAGGAAGATCATCATGCTGAGCGACACCAGGATCGGGTGCGCGCCGGTATAGGCGATGATCGCCCCCATGACCCAGCCGACCAGCGCCCCGACCGCGACTGCGGCGAGGGCTCCCATCAGGAAGACCGCCATGCCGGCCTCGGCCCCGCCGTTCGCCTGGAGCACCCAGGCCAGCACCAGGCCGGAGATGTTGGCGGTGAAGGTGATCGCCAGGTTCAGCCCGCCGGACAGGATCGGGATCAGCATCGCCAGGGTCAGCAGACCCAGCTCGGGCAACTGGAAGGCGATCGAGGCGAAGGTCGGCACCGTCAGGAAGCGGTCGGTCGCCAGGCTGAAGCCCAGGACCACGAGGGCCAGGAACAGCAGCAGCCCGCCGACCTCTCCGGCCGAGCCCAGGGCCGCGAGGCGGCTGCCCAGGGACGGCGCGCGGGGCGCCCGGTCGGTCACGCCGGTACGGCTCATGGCACGGCCCTTTCCGGACGGGTGCGGAAGCTGCCGAGCAGGGCCGTCATGCCGCTGCCCGACAGGGTGATCGCGGCCAGGATCACGGCGCCGACGATCATCTTGAAGGCATAGGGCGAGACGCCCAGCAGGTTCAGCCCGTTCTGGGTGATGGCGACCAGCGCCACGCCCAGGATCGCGCCCAGCAGCGTGCCGCGCCCGCCGCCGAGCCGCGCTCCCCCCAGCACCACGGCGGCCAGCACGTCCAGCTCGCGGCCGTAGAGGGCGTTGGGCACGACCTCCTGCGCGTAGTGGGCCTGCATCAGCCCGGCGATGCCGGCGGTCACGCCCAGCCAGCCATAGGCCAGGTAATGCATGCCGGCGATGTTGATGCCGACCCGCTTCGCGCCTTCCGGATTGTCGCCCATGGCGTAGAGCTGGCGGCCCGGCGTGGTCCGGCGGATCAGGAACCAGGTGGCGGCGACCACCACGATCATCACCGCGACCGGCAGGGTCAGCTCGGCGAAGCCGATGGCGGTGTCGAACTCGACCAGGATGATGCGGTCCAGCCACCAGTCCGGCAGGTCGTAGATCGAGACGCCCTGGGTGAAGAACATCAGTGCGCCGAAGAACAGGTTGAAGGTCGCGATGGTCACGACGATCGAGATGATCCGGAACCGCCAGATCAGGGTCGCGTTCAGCGCGCCCAGCGCGAAGCCGTAGAACGACGCGACCAGGAACCCGACGGCCCAGTTGCCGCCGCCGAACTGCTCCACCGTGATGGCGGTCAGGTACTGGACCACGGACGCCGCGACCGCGAACGAGATGTCGATGCCGCCCGCGATCAGCACCACCAGCAGGCCGGCCGCGAAGATCACGTTGACGGCACTGATGTTGAGCAGGTCGAACAGGTTGACCAGAGTGAAGAAGCTGTCGGTGGTGAGCGCCAGGAACAGGCACATCGCGGCGATCACGGCCATCAACCAGCGTTCGGTCGTGCCGATATGGGGCAAGCGGAACCTATGCATGGACGTGGCTCTCGATCCGGTCGATCGGGACCGCCCCCGGCAGGTATTCGTCGATCAGGCGCCCGTCGCGCATGTGCAGGATGCGGTCGCAGTTGAAATAGACCTCGGGTATCTCGTCGGAGATCAGGATGATGGCCATGCCCTCCTCGGCGAGCTTGTGGACGATCGAGAAGATCCCGGCGCGGGCGCCGACATCGACGCCGACCGTGGGAGAGTCCAGGATCAGCACCTTGGGCTCGGTCGCCAGCCACTTCGCCAGCACGATGCGCTGCTGGTTGCCGCCGGACAGGGTGGAGACGGCGTCCTCCGGACGGCCGATCTTGACCGCCAGCCGCCGGACCCAGTCCGACACCAGGGCCGACTTCTTCCGGTCCGACAGCAGGCCGCCGGCGCCCAGCAGCCGGTCGAGCACCGGCAGCGCCGTGTTGTCGGCGATCGACTGGGGCTGGACGAGGCCGAGCGACAGCCGGTCCTCCGACACATAAGCGATGCCGGCCGCGATGGCGTCGCGGTTGGAGCGCAGGCGGAGCGGCTTGCCGTCCAGCCGGATCTCCCCGGCGTCGGGCCGGGTCATGCCGAACAGCGACAGCGCCAGCTCGGTCCGGCCGGCACCCAGGCGACCGGTGATGCCGACGACCTCGCCCCGGCGGACCGTGAGGGAGACGTCCTGGTACTCGCCGCGCCGGGTCAGCCCCGCCACCTCCAGCACGGCAGGCGCCGCGGAACGGTCGGCGGCGCGCACCGCCTGGTCGAAGGTCTGGCCGGTCATCAGCTCGGTCAGTCGGGTCTGGGTCATGCCCTCGGTCGGGAAGGTGCCGACGTTGCGGCCGTCGCGCAGCACGGTGACCCGGCTGCAGACCTCCAGCACCTCGGCCAGCCGGTGGCTGACGAACACGACGGCGATGCCGTCGGCCGACAGCCGGCGGACGATCGTCAGAAGGGCGTCGGTCTCCGCCTGGCTGAGGGAGGCGGTCGGCTCGTCCATGAAGACCAGCCGGGCGTCCGCGATCAGCGCCCGGCAGATCGCGACCACCTGCCGCTGGGCGATCGACAGCTCGCGCAAGGGACGGTCCAGGTCGAGCGTCACGCCCAGCCGGGCCAGGATGCCGGCCGCGGCCTCGCGCATCGCCGCGTAGTTCACCAGCCGCGGCCCGCCGCCGAGGTTGCGTTCGAAGGCGATGTTCTCCGCCACCGACATCTCGGGGAACAGGGCCAGGTCCTGCCAGATCACCTGGATGCCGAGCGCGCGGGCCTGCCCCGGGGTCAGGCCGTCCATCGGCTTGCCGTCGAACAGCAGGGTGGCGCCCGGTTCGGGGCGGTAGACGCCGCTGACGATCTTGATCAGCGTGCTCTTGCCGCACCCGTTCTCCCCGGCGAGGCACAGGACCTCGCCGGCCGCCACGTCGAAGGAGACGTCCTGCAGCGCCTTCACGCCGCCGAACACCTTCGACACCTTCTCAAGTCGAAGAAGCATTGCCAATCCAGAGGGTTCAGAGGCCGAGTTCGGCCAGCTCGTCGACCGTGTCCTTGTTCAGCTCGACGAGCTGGTCGACGATGATGTTGCGCTCGGCGAAGTCGGGATTGACCTTGCCCAGCCCGGGGATCTCCATCCCGTCCTCGATCTCCTGCCCCTTGGCCAGCATGTCGCCCAGGGTCACGAAGACCTTGCCGGCCTCCATCGGGTTCCACATGAAGCCGCCGGTCAGGACGTCGTCATGGACCAGGCGGCGCCCCTGCCCCGGCGAGAACGGGCCGAGCACGGCCACCTCGCCGCCCTTGCGGCGCTCGTTGACGGCGCGGGCGGCGCCGATCGGGCCCTGGCTGCCGAAGGCGAGGAAGCCCTTCAGGTCGGGATGGGCGCGCATCAGGTCGAGCGCGGTCCGCCGGGACTCGTCCACGTTCTCGGCGACGCCGTAGCGCTCCCCGACCAGCTCCATCTCCGGATGGTTCTGCTTGATGTAGGCGATGGCGGCGTCGGCCCAGGCGTTGTGGAGCGGCACGGTGAGCGAGCCGACGAAGACCGCGTACTTGCCCTTCCCGCCCAGCCGGTCGGCCAGCATCTTGCCGTAGGCGTCGCCGAAGCCCTCGACCGAGGCCAGCTCGAAGTTCCAGTCGGCGTTCTTCTGCTTGGGCGATTCATGGGTGATCACCTTGATGCCGGCGTCCCGGGCGCGCTGGAGCACGGGTTCCAGCACCTCGGCGTCGTTCGGCACCACGCCGATCACGTCGACGCGCTGGGCGATCAGGTCCTCGACCGCGCGGACCTGGAGCGCCGGGTCGGCGCTGGTCGGGCCGACCATGAAGGCGTTCACCCCCAGCTCCTTGGCGCGCTGCCTGATGCCCGCCTCCATGGCGTTGAACCAGGGAATGCCGCCGATCTTGACGACCACGCCCATGCGGGTCTCCGCGGCATGGGCCGCCGGGGCGAAGGCCGCCGAGGTCAGGGCCGTGGCGGTCAGGGTGGCCGCGAAGGCGCCGGCGAGCACGAGCCGGCGACCGATCCTGCGGGTCATGTTTCCTCCTCCTGTGGCTTCCGGCCTGATGCCGGATATTCGTTGGCGATCGAAAGCTAAATCCATTTAGCAAAACGGTCAATGTCGTTCTCAGGGCACCTCCGAAGAACCTGGTCCCTCGGGCCTTTCCGGGTTGACGATCCGCGGCCGGCCCCTATTCGCAAAATGCAGTGAAAACAACCGGTCGGGGAAGGATTCGACCCGCGCCGCGCACCACTTTTGCGCATTGTTCGACGCATTTTCGCAAAATGCCATGACGTCCGTGTGGTGAACGCGCGGTAATCTTAAGAATCCTGACTGGCTACGGCTCTGGGTTCTGCTGCGGCATCCTTCCGGGACAGGACGCAGCCACCGACATCACCTTCGACATATTCCGAAATGATTACCTTGAAATGGTATCATTCTCGCTTCTCCGCGCCGCATGGGCCTCGCCGCGGAAGGCTTCTCCGCCGTCGCCCTTCGAACACGCCGGCGGAGTCCGTCCGGACCGAAAGGGGTCCGGACGGACTCCGCCGGGGACGCCCCGGCTGCCTGGAGAAGATCATGCCTGGTTCCACCCTTCTGAATCGTCGCACCCTGTTACGGCACCTGACGGCCGGAGGAGTCGCGGCATGCCCGATCTGCTCCGCGATCGCCCGGGCCGGAGAGCCGGCCCGGGACAATGCCTCGCCTCCCTGGTCCTACCACGGCGACAACGGTCCGGAGCATTGGGGCGAGCTGACGCCCGAGTTCCGCTCCTGCTCGCTGGGCCTGGAGCAGACGCCGATCGACCTCGACGGGGCGATCCGGGCCGAGATGGGACAGCTCGACATCTCGTACTCGAAGGTGCCGGTCCATGTCGTCAACGACGGCAATACCATCCAGGCGAGCTGCGGGCCCGGTTGCCATACCAACATAGCGGGCACCCGGTACGATCTCGTGCAGTTCCACTTCCACCATCCGTCGGAACATCTGGTCTCGGGCAAGGCCTTCCAGATGGAGTGCCACTTCATCCACAAGTCGGCGACCGGGACCGTCGCGGCCGTCGCGGTCTTCGTCACTCCGGGCTCGGCGAACCCCGCGCTCACGCCCCTGTGGGACGTGATGCCGATCAAGACCGGCGGCGAGGCCGCGCCGGCCGGGATGTTCGACCCCGCCGCCCTGCTGCCGGAAGCGCGCTCCTATTTCCGCTACGCGGGTTCGCTCACGTCGCCCCCCTGCTCCGAGGGGGTCACCTGGATCGTGTTCGCCAGCCCGATCGAGGCCTCGACGGCCCAGATCGCGCAGTTCGCGGCCCTGTTCATGAACAACGCGCGGCCGGTGCAGGGGCGCAACCGGCGCTTCCTGCTCGAATCCTTCTGAACCGGCTTTCCCAAGGAGAGAATACCATGCCCGTCCATGGAGCCCGCTTCGGCAGGGCCTTCGAGAACCTGAAAGTCGGAACGAAGATCGGCTTCGTCTCGGGCGCCGTGCTGGTCATCCTGGGCGCCCTGTCGGTCCAGAGCGTCGATTCCCTCGCCACGATCGGCGATGCCTTCCAGGATTACGCCGGGACGGTCAGGATCGTCGATACGGCCCGGACCATCGACCGCGACATGAGCGAGGTCCGCCGGCTGGTCCGGGAATACGCCGTCACCGGCCAGGGCGACCATGCGGAAGCGGCGCGCGCCGCGATGGGGCGGCTGCGGGCCGGCCTCGACCATGGCCTGACCCTCGTGTCGGACCCGGATCTCAGGGGCGACCTGACGGAGAGCCGCGGGAAGGCCGACGCCTATACCCGGAGTTTCGACGACATCGTGGCCTGGAAGACCGAGGCGGACAGGCTGGTCCGCGAGGTGCTCGACCCCACGGGGAACGCCGTGATGGAGGCGCTGGAGGAAGCGCGGCTGGTGGCGGTCAAGGACGGCAACAGCGACGCCGTCACGCTGACCGGCTCCGCGCTCGAAACCCTGTTGAAGGCGGAACTGGCCGCCAACAGGATGCTGGCGCGGCACGACAAGGCGTCGGCCGCCTCGGCGGCGGACCGGCTCGCCGGGCTGGAGCGGGTGCTCGCCGTCCTGTCCTCCGCCTCCGCCGGCCGATCCTACGGCAACACCGTCGCCCGGACCCGCGACCTGGCGGCGGAATACCGCAGGAGCTTCGATCGGGTGGTCGAATTGAGCGGCGCCATCGAGCACCGGATCAACGGCCCGATGCTCGAGATGGGCAACATGCTGACCGCCACCGCAGCCCATGTCCGCGACACCGCCGCGGAGGAGGAGCTCAGGGTCGAAACGGAAACGGTCGACTCCGTCTCCGTCACGAAGCGGCTGATCGTCGCCCTGTCCTGCGCCGGGTTCCTGCTCGGGGCGGCGCTCGCCTGGGCGAGCGGCCGGGCGATCTCGCGGCCCATCGTGCGGATGACCGACGTGATGAGGCGCCTCGCCGAGGGGGACCGGGAGGTCGATATTCCCGGCGTGGGACGGCGGGACGAGATCGGCTCCATGGCCGAGGCGGTCGACGTCTTCAAGCGGAACGCCATCACCGCCCACCGGCTTGCCGAGGAGCAGAAGGCCGAGCAGGCGGGGAAGGAGGCGCGGGCCGCCGAGATCGTGAGGCTGGTCGGCGCGTTCGACAGTTCCGTCTCGTCGATCCTGCGCACCGTCTCCTCGGCCGCGACCGAACTGGACGGCACCGCTCAGAGCATGGCCGCGATCGCGGAGGAAACGGACCGGCAGGCGACCGCTTCGGCCGCGGCGGCGGAGCAGACCTCCAACAACGTCCAGACCGTCGCCTCGGCGGCGGAAGAGATGAGCGGCTCGCTCCAGGAGATCGCCCGCCAGGTCACCCGTTCCAACACCGTCGCCAACCAGGCGGTCGAGCAGGCGGCGCAGACCGACGCGACGGTGCAGGGCCTGGCCGACGCCGCGCAGAAGATCAACGAGGTGATCGACCTGATCGCCGACATCGCCAGTCAGACCAACCTGCTGGCGCTGAACGCGACGATCGAGGCCGCCCGCGCGGGAGAGACCGGCAAGGGCTTCGCCGTCGTGGCGAGCGAAGTGAAGAGCCTGGCCAACCAGACCAGCCGGGCGACGGAGGAGATTTCCGGCCAGATCGGCGCGATGCAGGGGGCCACCGGGGCGGTGGTCACGGCGATCCGGGGGATCGGCGTCACGATCCGCGAGATCAACGACAGCTCGACCACCATAGCCGCGGCGGTCGAGGAGCAGACGGCGGCGACGGCGGAGATCTCCCGCAACGTCGTCCAGGCCGCCGCAGGCACCCGGGAAGTATCGCAGAACGTCTCCCGGGTCAGCCAGGCGTCCCAGCAGGCGGGAGCCGCAGCCAGCCAGGTGCTGGGTGCCGCGGGCGAGCTGGCGCACCAGGCCGAGATGCTGCGGACCGAGGTCGAGCGGTTCCTCGCGGGCATCCAGGCGGCATGACACGGCCGGGCCGGCGGTCGCCGGGCCGGCATCACGAGCACGGGAAATCGCTTTCGCGGAGGGATCGAAACAATGTTCAAGATGTTCAAGACCGACAGGGCGCTCACCACCCGGATCGCGGCGCTGGATGCGCTACGCTCCAACGTCATGGTCGCCGATGGCGGCCTCAACATCATCTACATGAACCCGTCGGTGGTCGAGCTGATGCGCGAAGCCGAGGAGGACCTGAAGAAGGAACTGCCGAGCTTCAGCGTCGCCACCCTGATCGGCAGCAACATCGACGTCTTCCACAAGAATCCCGGCCACCAGCGCGCCATGCTGATGGCCCTGGAGAAGCCGCACGCCGCCACCATCCGGGTCGGCAAGCGCGTGTTCGACCTGAACCTCACGCCGCTGTTCGAGCGACGGCAGCGGATCGGATTCGTCGTGGAATGGGCCGACGCCAAGGAGCGGCTTCTGAACCTGGACTACGAGGCCCATTTCGTCGCCGTGAACAAGTCCCAGGCGGTGATCGAGTTCGCGCCGGACGGTACCATCCTGACGGCCAACGAGAATTTCCAGAAGGTCACCGGGTACTCCCTGGCGGAAATCCAGGGCCGGCATCATTCCATGTTCGTCGAGCCGGACTACCGGGAAAGCCGAGCCTATGCGGAGTTCTGGGAGCACCTCAGGCGGGGCCGGTTCCTGGCCGGGCAGTACAAGCGGATCGGCAAGAACGGCCAGCCCGTCTGGATCGAGGCGTCCTACAACCCGATCCTCGACATCAACGGCAAGGTCACCAAGGTCGTGAAGTTCGCGACCGACATCACGGCCCAGGTGAAGCTGCTGTCCAACTTCAAGGTCCTGATCGACGAGAACTTCGGCGAGATCGACGGAGCCGTCGAGCGGTCCAGCTCGGAAGCGCGCTCGGCCTCCCTGGCGGCCGACGAGACCTCCAACAATGTCCAGATGGTCGCCGCCAGCGCGGAGCAGCTCGCCGCCTCCATCTCCGAGATCTCCCAGAGCATGGCGAAGTCCCGCTCCGCCACCGACGAGGCGTTCGACCACGCGGTGAACGCCGGCCTGAGCACGGAGAAGCTGACCAACGCCGCCCAGGCGATGAACGGCATCGTCAGCCTGATCCAGAACATCGCAGGGCAGATCAACCTGCTGGCGCTGAACGCCACGATCGAGGCGGCGCGGGCCGGCGAATCGGGCAAGGGCTTCGCCGTGGTCGCTTCCGAAGTCAAGAACCTGGCCAACCAGGCGGCCAAGGCGACCGAGCAGATCTCGCAGGAGATCGACGGGATCCAGGGCACCTCGGGCGAGGTCGTCGGCGCGCTCGACACGATCCGGCACGCCATCTCGGCCGTGCGCGACCATGTTACAGGCACGGCTTCCGCGGTGGAGGAGCAGAGCGCCGTGACCATGAGCATGTCGTCCAACATGCAGAGCGCCTCGGCCGCGGTCTCGACCGTCTCCGCCAACATCCGGGAGATCTCCTCCGCGGTCCACCAGGCCGCCCAGCTCGTGACCCGGACCAAGGACGCCGCGGAGGTGCTGGTCCGCTGATCCGCCGGTGCCGGGCGGAGGGGCGGCGTCCCTCCCCCGTTCATCGCCCGGTCCTCGCAGCCAGCCGTTCCACTCGCCGTACAGTGTTGCGCCATGGGCGCAACCTACGACTTGATGGAGGGCGGAGGTGATGCGGGCCGACGGTCGTAGGTTGCGCCCATGGCGCAACGCATCGGATCAGCTGTCCCGGGCGGATCGTCCCGATCGGGTACTGACCGCTAAATCCATTTAGCAAACCGGGTCATGATGCTTTATCATGCTCCCCATGAATCACCCGCGGCCGGAATGGGCGCCAAGCGGGAGCACGGGGGAGGAACAGCGCGGCATGGCGTCGGACCGGGGGCGGAAGTCCACCATCTACGACATCGCGACGTCCACGGGAACGTCGCCGGCGACCGTCAGCATGGTGCTGAACGGCACGTGGCAGCGCTATCGCATCAGCGAGGCGACCGCGGCCCGCGTGCTCGGCGCCGCGCGGGACATCGGCTACACCACCAACATGAAGGCGCGCGGGCTGCGGCTGGCGCGCTCCGGCCTGGCCGGCATGATCATGCCGCACTACCGCAACCGCTTCTTCGCCGGCCTGTCGGAGACGTTCGAGGCCGGCGCCCGGGCGCGCGGGTTCTGCCCGATGGTGGTCAGCACCCAGCGCCAGCCGGAGACCGAGCGCGAGGTGGTCGAGCGGCTGCTGTCCCACCAGGTCGAGTTCCTGTTCATCGTCGGCGTGGCCCGGCCGGAGCCGCTGAACGACCTGTGCCATGCCGCCGGGATCCCCTGCGTCAACATAGACCTGCCCGGCGCCAACGCGCCCTCGGTGGTCAGCGACAACCGGGGCGGCGCCCGCATGCTGACCGACGTCCTGCTGGACAAGATCGCCGCCGCCGATCGCGGCACCGGCGGGACCGCCGGGGAGGAGATCCATTTCCTGGGCGGAGTCGCCGGCGAATACGCGACGGAGGAGCGCGTCGCCGGGTTCCGGGAGGCCCTGGCCGCCCGCGGCCTGCCCCTGCGCGACGACCGGATCCACCCCTGCGGCTACTCGCCGCCGGTCGCCCGCCGCGCGGCCGAGGACCTGTGCCGCAGGCTCGGCGGGATGCCGGCCGGGCTGTTCGTCAATTCCATCACCGCCTTCGAGGGGGCGGTCCAGTTCTTCCAGTCGCTGGACCGGGCCGCCTTCCACGGCCGCTTCATCGGCTGCTTCGACTGGGACCCGTTCGCGGCGTTCCTTCCCTTCCCCGTCACCATGCTGCGCCAGAACGTGGAGGCCATGATCGAGCAGGGTTTCGCCTATATCGAGCAGTACCGCCCCGACGAGTTCCCGATGACCCGGATCCCGCCCCGGTTCGGGCCGGTGGCCGGGGATGTCCGGAATGCCTGATCCGCGCGCCCCGGCTTGGCTGGGCATCGACATCGGCACCTCGGCCGTCAAGGTGGTGCTGGTGGACGGCGCCCAGGCGCCGCTCGCGACGGCAACGGTGCCGCTCTCCACGTCCCGTCCCCGTCCGCTGTGGTCGGAGCAGCATCCGGACATCTGGTGGCGGGCGACCCTGGACGCCGTGGCGGAGGTCCGCCGGGCGGCCCCGGATGCCTTCGCCGCCGTCGCCGGGATCGGCCTGTCCGGGCAGATGCACGGCGCCGTGCTGCTGGACGGCGACGACCGGCCGCTGCGCCCCGCCATCCTGTGGAACGACGGCAGGGCATCGGCGGAATGCGCCGAGCTGGAAGCCCTGGTCCCCGGCCTGGGCCGGATCGCCGGCATCACCGCCATGCCCGGCCTGACCGCGCCGAAGCTGCTGTGGGTCCGGCGGCACGAGCCGGAACTGTTCCGCCGCATCCGGCGCGTCATGCTGCCCAAGGACTATGTCCGGCTGAAGCTGACCGGCGAGGCGGTGACCGACCCGTCCGACGCCGCCGGCTCGCTCCTGCTGGACGAGGCGGCGCGGGCATGGTCGCCGGCGCTCCTGGCGGCCTGCGGGCTCGACGCGGGCCGGATGCCCCGGCTGGCCGAGGGGACCGAGCCGGCCGGCACGCTCTCCCCGGCGGTCGCGCGGGAGTGGGGATTCGCCGGCCGGGAGATCCCCGTGGCCGGCGGGGCCGGCGACGCCGCGGCGGGTGCGGTCGGCATCGGCGCCATCGCGGACGGCGACGCCTTCGTCTCGCTCGGCACCTCGGCCCAGGTCTTCGTGACGACCGGCGCCTACCGGCCGGCGCCGGAGACCCTGATCCACGGCTTCGCCCACACCCTGCCGGGCACCTGGTTCCAGATGGCGGCGCTGCTCAACGGCGCCAGCACGGTGGAATGGGCGGCCCGGCTGGTCGGATCCCCCGACATCGGGGAGCTGCTGGCGCGGACGGAGGCCGGCTTCCGGGGGCCCGGGCGGCTGCTGTTCCTGCCCTACCTGGCGGGGGAAAGGACGCCCCACGACGACCCGCACGCGCGCGGCGTGCTGTTCGGGCTGGCCCCCGACACGCAGCCGACCGACGTGATGCAGGCGGTGCTGGAAGGCGTCGCCCTGTCGCTGCGCGAGGCGCGGGACTGCCTGGAGGCGGCGGGAACGCCGGTGGGCCGGGCGGCGATCATCGGCGGCGGCGCCCGCAGCGCGTTCTGGACCCGGATCATCGCCTCGGCGCTCGGCATCCCGGTCATCCGCTATGCCGGCAGCGAGGCCGGCCCGGCGTTCGGCGCCGCCCGCCTCGCCCGGATCGCGGCGACGGGGGAGGCCGTCGCCGACGTCTGCGTCAAGCCGCCGGTGCTCGACGTGACCGAGCCGGACCCCGCGCTGCATGCCGCCTATGGCGACGGCTTCGTCCGGTTCCGGCGGCTCTACCGGGCCCTGAGGGAGGAGTTCAGAGCGTGAAGGACGAGAACGACAAGGCCCGCGAGGAAACCAGGGTCGCCGTCTTCGACATCGGCAAGACCAACGTGAAGCTGAACGTCGCGACCCGCGCGGGCGCGATCCTGGAGACGATCTCCACGCCCAACGCGACCCGCGACGGCCCGCCCTACCGCCACCACGACCTGGCCGGGCAGGAGGAATGGCTGCTGGACGGCCTGCGCGGCTTCGCCGCCCGCCACCGGCTCGGCGCCTTCGTCGCCTGCGGCCACGGCTCCGGCGGCGTGCTGGTCGGGGAGGACGGCCCCGCCGCCCCCATGATCGACTACGAGCAGCCGCTGCCCGCCCGGATCGACCGCGCCTATGCCGGCATGGCCGGACCCTACCTGGAGCGCGGCAGCCCGGTCATGCTGGGGGCGACCCACCTCGCCCGGCAGATGCTGTGGCTGGAGGAGGAGTTTCCCGAGGCCTTCGCCCGGGCGCGCTGGTTCCTGGGCCTGCCGCAATACTGGGCGTGGCGGCTGAGCGGCGCGGCGGTTTCCGAGGTGACGATCCTGGGCGCCCAGTCGCACCTGTGGAACGTGCCGGAGGGACGCCCGGCCGCCCTGGTCCGGGCGCGCGGCTGGGACCGGCTGGTGCCGCCCTTCGCGCCGGCCTGGAAGGCGGTCGGACGGCTGCGGCCCGACCTGGCGCGGCGCCACGGCCTGCCGGCCGACCTGCCGGCGAACCTGGAGGTGCTGGCCGGGATCCATGACAGCAGCGCCAACTTCTACCGCTACCAGGCGGCCGGCCACTCGGACATGACGGTGGTCTCCACCGGCACCTGGATCGTCGGCCTGAGCGACCGCTTCGACCCGGCCCGCCTCGACGAGGCCCGCGGCATGACCTGCAACGCCGACGTTTCGGGCCGCCCTCTGGCCGGCGCGCTGACCATGGGCGGGCGCGAGTTCTCCCGCGTCGCCGGCACCGAGGGGACGGGCGAGCGGGCCGACGCCGGCCTTGTCGCCCGGCTGGTGGCGGCCGGCACCCTCGCCCTGCCCTCCTTCGGCGGCGAGGACGGGATGTTCCCGGGCAGCGCCGGGACCGGCCGGATCGCCGGCCCGCCGCCGGAGAGCCCGGCGGAGCGGCGGGCGCTGGCCGTGCTCTACACCGCCCTGCTGACCAGCGTGTGCCTGGACGCGCTGGGAAGCGACCGGCTGGTGGTGCTGGACGGCAGCTTCGTGCGCGACCCGCTCTATGCCGGGCTGGTGGCAGCATTCCGCCGCACCCGCCATCCCGGCGCCGAGACCCTGTTCAACCTCGATTCCCAGGGCACCGCCGCGGGATCGGCCCTGCTCGCCGGCCATGCCGGGCGCGCCTCGCCGGTCCCCATAGCCCTGGAGAAGCCGCCCCTGCCGGACCTTCCCGGCCTGGCGGACTACCGCGCCCGCTGGCTGGAACTGGCCCGCGCGGCCCCGACGACGACATCCTCGACAACGACCAGACTGGAAACGCCATGACACAGCACACCGACGGCCAGGACCTGCGCCGCGAGATGGTGGAGACCTGCCGCCAGATGAACGCGACCGGCATCAACCAGGGGACGGCCGGCAACCTGTCCGTCCGGTTCGGCGACGGCTTCCTGATCACGCCCTCGTCCCTGCCCTACGACCGGATGCAGCCCGACGATCTGGTCGAGATGGCGTTCGACGGCACCTATGTGGGCCGCAGGCCGTCGTCGGAATGGCGCTTCCACCGCGACATCCTGCGCCAGCGCACCGACATCGACGTGGTCCTGCACTGCCACTCCATCTTTGCCACGACGCTGGCCTGCCACCACAGGACGATCCCCAGCTTCCACTACATGACCGGCGTCGCCGGCGGCACCACGATCCGGTGCGCGAAATACGCGACCTTCGGCACCCAGCAGCTTTCCGACTACGCGCTCGAGGCGCTGGAAGGCCGGCTCGCCTGCTTGCTCGGCCAGCACGGCCAGATCTCGCTGGGCAAGACGCTGGAGTCCGCCCTGTGGCTGGCCAACGAGGTCGAGACCCTGTCGCGCATGTATGTCCATGCCCTGACGCTGGGCGACCCGCCGGTGCTGCCGGACGAGGAGATGGAGCGCGTGATCGAGCAGATGCGGCGCATGAGCTACGGGCAGGCGCCCGACCTGGACGGCATCAACGACATCGCCCGCCCGCGCCACGCCGCGCCGTGAAGGCACGAATTCATCAAGGAACGAGCAATATTTGATCTTTATATAGGGGTATAACGCGGGCGCGCACCCGAGGGCCCGATTCCCGCCGGGGCCGGTCCCGCCGGCCGGGACGGGCTGTCGAAAGGGGATCCAGGGCGTGAGGAACGAGAGCAGCGCGTGCATCGCCGTCTTCGAGGTCGGACCGGCCGACGTGAGGCTGAGTGTCGCGACCCGCCGCGGCATCATCCTGGAGACGGTCTCCGCCCCCAACCCGGCCCAGGACGGCCCGCCCTACCGGCATTACGACCTGGCCGGGCTGGAGTCGTGGCTGCTGGACGGCCTGCGCGACGCGGCGGCCCGCCACGCGCTCGGGGCCTTCGTCGCCTGCGGCGCCGGCGGGGTGCTGGTGACCGAGGACGGTCCCGCCGCCCCGATGATCGATCCCGGCCAGCCGCTCCCCGCCGAGGTCGGGCGTGCCTACGCCGGCATGGCCGGCCTTCGGGAAGATCCGGCCCTGCCGGAGACGATTCCCTTCGCCGGCCAGCTGCTGTGGCTGGAGCACGAGTTCCCGGAGGCCTTCGGCCGGGCGCGCTGGTTCCTCGGCCTGCCGCAATATTGGGCGTGGCGGCTGAGCGGGGCCGCCGTCTCCGAAGTCACTGTCCTCGGCGCGCAGTCGAACCTGTGGAACGTGCGGGAGCGGCGATTCACCGCCGTCGCCCGGGCGCAGGCGTGGGACCGGCTGATCCCGCCCATGGCGCCCGCCTGGGCGCCGGCCGGGCGCCTGCGGCCCGAACTGGCCCAGCGCCTCGGGCTGCCGGCCGACCTGGACGTGCTGCCGGGGCTGCACCGCGCCAGCGCCAATTTCTACCGCTACCAGGCGGCCGGCCACGCCGGGATCGCCGTGGTCTCCGCGGGCGGGGAGATCCTGGGGCTTGCCGACGATCCCGCCGCCGACCGGGACGGCAGACGCGGGCCGGCCTGGGGTGCCGACGTGGAAGGCCGGCCGCTGGCCGGGGCGCCGGTCCCGGCTTGGCGCGAAGTCCCGCGGGCCGCCGACACCCGTGTGGCCAACCGCCTGATCGAGGCCGGCATCCTGCCCTCCCCCGGGGCCGGCGGGACGCCCGCGGAACGGTGCGCCCTGGAGGTGATCCGCGCCGCCCTCCTGACCGACGGGTGCCTGGATGCCCTGGGCAGCGACGGACTGGCGGTGCTCGACGGTGCGCTGGCGCACGATCCGCTCTATTCCGGCCTGGTGTCGTGCCTGCGCCGCTCGCGCCACCCGCATGGCCAGACGCTGCTCAATACCGACGCGCGGGGAACCGCGGCTGGTGCGGCGCTGCTCGCGGACCATGTCAGCCGGACCGCCCCTGTCCCTGTTTCCCTGGAGAAGCCGCCGGCGTTGGAGATGCCTGGACTGCACGCCTACCGGTCGCGCTGGCTGGACCACCGGAGCACCGCCGATCAGCCCCAGTGCCGGTAGAGTCGTACCCGATCAGGTCGAGCCGCCCGAGACGGCCGATCCGACGCGTTGCGCCATGGGCGCTACGACCGTCGGCCCGCATAGCCTCCGCCCTGCATCGAGGTTGCGCCCATGGCGCAACACAGCTGCGAGGACCGGAGCGGGCGATGTAATCGCAGTATCGTTCGAGACCGGGAACAGTTGCAGCCCGTTTCGGTCGTTTCAAGAGGTAAACTGCGGCCGGCCGACAGAATACCAAAAAAATACCGGAAACATCCCGTCCAGCCCATCGAAATCTCAACTCTGCCATATCGCAAGTCTCACTTTTGTCGGATTTCCAAACGGGTTTTTTGCGCAGGCGTCAGGGCAAAATGCCTGTAATTTGCGGTCAAGTTAACTCGCCGACAAGAAAACACCCCTACTGTCATGAGTTCAGCGAAGGCTTCCCAGTAATACACTGCGGAGGCATGTGAAATTCTGCGAAACGCCGTGCGCAGACGTTGGTCCTGCGCGAATTCAACGAAGGTGAGGTCATCATGGCTTTATTCTAGCCTTGTTCCAGGTCGATTGATTTCCAGTGCCGATCATCGGATCGATGGTCATCAACGGTCCGCGCCCCCGTCGCGAACCCGGCCCGAAAACCCCACCGGACAAACCTCTCCGATCGGCGCGAAAATCCACCGATGCCGCGCCCGATATGGAGGCATGCCGCCGAACTCCCGACCCGTATCCAGACCACTGGATGAAACGGAGGGCTATCCTCGCGCTCTTCACTGAGGACAGCACTTACCAAAGAGCGCAAAACCGTTTTTTATCACAGCCGGGGTAAAGATGGATTAAGGATTGACTGCAAAAGTCTCAAGTAATGCAGCCGAAACTGCGCCAACTCACCCTACACAGGTAAAGAGAATCCAAGATGCCCACAGCCCGCAAAGTCGCCGATATTTTTTCTGGATTCAACCCTTCCAAAGTCATTTGGGTTTCTAACAAAGGCAACAACTCCGGCAATGGTTCCGAAGGCTCTCCGCTCAAGACCATCCAGGCCGCGATCAACAAGGCCGATCCCGGCACCATGATCAAGGTCAAGGCCGGAACCTACAACGAGAACATCAAGCTGAGCGGCCTGCACGGGACCGAGAACAAGCCGATCGTCCTTGAATCGGCCGACGGCAAGGGTGCCGCCAAGATCGTCGGCGGATCGGGCAACGCCACGGTCACCGCGAACGGCATCAGCAACGTCGCGATCAAGGACTTCCACGTCGTCTCCAACACCAACGGCGGCGACATCGGCGGCTTCAAGATCTGGGGTCCGTGGAAGAACCCGCCCCACAACCTGCTGATCGACGGCAACACCATCACCGGCAAGGGCCAGGACGGCTTCAAGCTGTTCCAGGGCGCCAACAACGTGCTGGTGACGAACAACACGATCGACGGCAAGTGGCGCCAGGAAGCCATCGACAACGTCTCGGTCAAGAACGTCGTCTATGCCAACAACACCATCAAGGGCGAGGCGAAGTACACCGGGATCACGCTGAAGGCCGGCTCGCGGGACGTGGAGGTCGCCAACAACCTGTTCGACATCGACACCGCGATCGGCATCAAGGTCGGCGGCGTCGGCAGCTCGCGCTTCAACCGCGAGTTCCCGGACGAGTGGAAAGGCTTCGAGGCCAAGAACGTCCACGTCCACCACAACGTCGTGACCGCCAAGATCGACGGCAAGAGCCTGCACTTCACCGGCGCCAACAACAACCTGGTGGAGCACAACTCGTTCAACGACCCGGTCGGCTCGTCGGCGCACACTCAGAAGGGGCACTTCACATATAACTCCTTCAACAACAAGGTGATCGACAACAGCGTCGCCAGCTCGAACTTCTTCAAGCCGGACGGCGGCCAGTCCTCGGGCTTCGTCGTCTCGGGCAACAAGGTCGGCGGCACCAAGCCGGCGGCCGGCGCCGGCGTCAAGTCGGAGTCCGGTTCCAAGACGGACAGTGCCGTCGCCCCCGCGCCCGAGGACACCGGCGCCTGGGCGGAGAGCGCCGAGCCGAGCAAGACCATCGCCGGGACCAAGGACGCCAACACGCTGAAGGGCACCAAGGGCGACGACAGGATCGACGGCAAGGCCGGCGCCGACAAGATGATCGGCGGCGACGGCGACGACACCTACGTGGTCGACACCGCGAAGGACAAGGTCGTCGAGAAGGGCAACGGCGGCATCGACACCGTCCTGAGCAGCGCCCCCGACTTCAAGCTCCCCGCCCACGTGGAGAACCTGACCTTCACCGGCTCCGGCGACGCTTCGCTGACCGGCAACGGCCTGGACAACATCGTCAAGGGCGGCGACGGCGACGACGTCATCAACGGCAAGGGCGGCGACGACCTGCTGTTCGGCGGTGCCGGCCGCGACTCCTTCGTGTTCGAGAAGGGCCACGGCAGCGACACCATCGGCGACTTCAAGCCGGCCTCCGGCGGCGACACCATCGAGCTGAAGGGCCTCAAGCTCGACGGCTTCGACGACGTCAAGGACGCCATGACCCAGAAGGGCGACAATGTCGAGATCGACCTCGGCGGCGGCCAGACCCTGACGCTCCTGGGCGTCAAGACCTCCGCCCTGACGGCCGGCAACTTCCAGTTCGACGGCCACTCCTGAGCCAAAGCTGTCCGGCGCGGTAGTCGCTTATCGCTCAGCTATGGGCAGACGCTCCCCCTTTTCGTCATACCCGGACTTGATCCGGGTATCTCCCCGCATTGCAGCGCTTACGAAGCCTGCAAGCGATGACCGGGTCAAGCCCGGTCATGACGATGACGGGTGAATGCTCTACCGGAAAAGAGCGCAGGTCGGGAGGGAGGCGCCTCGGCACCCCCTCCCTGTCTCAGGCCACGTCGCTCGTCCGCAGGGCGATGTGGGCCTCCACGTAGTTCATGATGTCCTCCAGGCACTCCTCGACGCTGCGCCGGGAGGTATCGACCACCAGTTCCGGCGACTCCGGAGGCTCGTAGGGCGCCGAGATGCCGGTGAATTCCGGGATCACGCCCGCCCGGGCCTTGCGGTACAGGCCCTTGGGATCACGCTGCTCGCAGACGGACAGGTCCGCCTTGATGTAGATCTCGTGGAACGCCGCTCCCGCCGCCTTGCGCACCCGCTCGCGGTCGGCCCGATAGGGCGAGATGAAGGACGTGATCACGATCAGCCCCGCGTTGGCGAACAGGGAGGCGACCTCCCCGACCCGCCGGATGTTCTCGGCCCGGTCGGCCGGGGCGAATCCCAGGTCGGAGTTCAGGCCATGGCGGACATTGTCGCCGTCCAGCACATAGGTCTGGAAGCCCCGTTGGAACAGCCGCTGCTCCGCCCGCATGGCGAGCGTGGACTTGCCCGCCCCCGACAGCCCCGTGAACCAGATGACCGCCCCGTGGTGGCCGTTCCGCCAGGCGCGCGCCGTCGCGTTCAGCAGGTGGTCGACCTCCTGGATGTTGGTCGACTTGACGGTGAGCAACTGGCGCTGGTCGGGATATCCCCGCATGTTGACGACGCCGGCCGCGACCGTGTCGAACCCGTCCACCAGCACGCAGCGCCCGGTGGCGGGATTGGCCGAATGCTCGTCCAGCGCCAGCATCTCGCGCGAGCGGAGCGTCACCTCGCACACCTCGTTGGTCCTGACTTGGTCGGCGTCGCCGCCGCCCAGCGTCTGGGTATCGACCACCCGGTCGATCGACTGGACGGTCACCGCGGCCCGGTCGGTCCCCAGCTTCAGCGTCAGGGCCTGGCCGGGGAGCAGCGGCTTCCGGCCGATCCAGAACAGGCTGGCGCGGAACACGTTGGTCAGGACCGGCGCATGGTCGGCGTGGCTGGCCACGTCGCCGCGCTCCACGAACAACGGCTCGTCCAGGGTGATGCCGACGGTCCGTCCGGCCCGCACCTCGACCGGCGCCTCTCCCGGCCCCCAGTGCTCGATGGTGGCGATCCTGGCCGTCCGGTTGGCCGGCGAGAACAGGAGCTGGTCGCCGGCCCTCAGCACGCCGGTCTCGACCCGCCCGACCAGGATCCGCCGGTGGTCGAACTTGTAGACGTCCTGGATCGGCAGCCGCAGCGGCCGGTCCACCGGCGCGGCGCTCGGCTCGAACCGGTCCAGCGCCTCCAGCAGGGTCGGCCCCTCGTACCAGGGCATCGCGGCGGCCCGGTCCGCCAGGTTCTCGCCGTGCCGGGCGGAGACAGGGACCACCGCCGACGCCCGCAGCCCCAGGCCGTGGAGGAAATCCTCGACCGATCGGCGGACCTCGTCGAACCGGGCGGCGTCGTGGTCCACCAGGTCCATCTTGTTCACCGCGACCGCGACCTGGCGCAGGCCCAGCAGGTTCAGCAGATAGGCGTGGCGGCGCGACTGCTCGCGCATGCCCTCGGACGCGTCCACCACCAGGACGGCGGCGTCGGCCGACGCGGCGCCGCTGACCATGTTGCGCAGGAACTCCCGGTGGCCGGGCGCGTCGATGATCACGCAGTCGCGCCGCGGCGTGCGCAGCCAGATCTGGGTGATGTCGATGGTCACGGCCTGGTCGCGCTCGGCCTGGAGGGCGTCCAGCACGAACGACCATTCCAGCGGCATGCCGCGCTTCTCGCTGACCGCCTTCAGCTCTTCCAGCTTGCCGTCGGGCAGCGAGCCGGTGTCGTGGAGCAGGCGGCCGATCAGCGTCGACTTGCCGTGGTCCACGTGGCCGACCACCACGAGCCGCAGGTCGGCCGGGCGGAAGCGGGCGGGTTGTGCCTGTTCGGTTGTCTCGGCCATCGTGCCTCACAGATATCCGCTGGTGCGCAGGCGCTCGAAGGCGTCCTCCGCCTCGTGGTCCATGGTCCGCCCGGCGCGCTCGGACGTGCGGGTCTCGCTCAGCTCCGCGATGATCTCGTCGATCGTCGAGGCGGTGCTGTCCACCGGCAGGGTGATGTTCTTCTCGCCCAGGGACCGGTACCGCTTGCCCTCCCGGGCGAAGTAGAGCGGCACGATGGGGATGTCCTCGCGCTTGGAGTATCGCCAGATGTCCAACTCGGTCCAGTGCAGCAAGGGGTGGATCCGCACGTGCGTCCCGTCCGGGAACTCGGTCTTGTACTGGTCCCACAGCTCGGGCGGCTGCTCGCGCACGTCCCAGGCGTTGTCGCTCGACCGGGGGCTGAACACGCGCTCCTTGGCGCGGGTCGCCTGCTCGTCGCGCCGGATGCCGGCGATCAGGCCGCGGAAGCCCAGGCGCTCCGTGACGTTCTTCAGTCCCGCGGTCTTGCGCGCCGCGGACCGGCTGGCCGGGGGAAGGGTCGGGTCCATCTCCTCCTCCGGCGGGCACTGCTCGATCACCAGGTCCAGGTCCCAGTCGCGCGCGATGCGGTCGCGGAACTCGTAGACCTCCGGCAGTTCCATCCCGGTGTCGAGCTGGATCACGGGAAACGGCACGCGGCCGAAGAAGGCCTTGCGGGCAAGCCACAGCAGCGCGTTGCTGTCCTTTCCGATCGACCACAGCATGCCGAGCGGTTCGATGCACGCGAAGGCCTCGCGCAGGATATAGATCGACCGCGCTTCAAGCTGATCCAGATGCGAAGGCATTGTCGAGACAGCTCCTCCTGAAGGGCACCGGTTGCCGGCCGCCGTACCCGGCACGATCGATGCGCGCTTCATGATCACCGCAGCCGGACCGTTCAGCCAGCGCGAAACACCATTAACTCAAATGGTCGAGGATTTCTGCCGGATGGGCGTGCCGGCCCCGACCGGCCAGGGCACCCTCATTCCGAAGAGGTGAAGGTCCGGGCCAATGTTCCCGCAGGCGAGGCCGGGCAGACGGCGCGGACCGGGTCGGGCAGCGCCGCCACGCCGGCCCGCACCTTCGCGGCGCCGGTCCCGTTGCCGGCCAGGACATAGCCCCGGTCCTGACCCTCGTCCGGCTGGAAGAAGCTCTCCTTGGCGACCGTATTGCCGACGATCCGGTTGTCGTGCGACGGGTAGTGCAGCTTGCCCGGCTGATCGTGCGGCCGGGACCGGACCGCCCCGGCCAGGAAATTGTCCTTCAGCACCGACCTGTTGGCCCCGACGAAGGCGACGCTCCGCTCCGGCCGGTCGCCGACGACGTTCCCGGTGACGGTGATGGCCGACGCCTCGAAGCCTTTCCAATAGTCGGGAAACTTCCTGTTGAACCGCGACGTGCCGACGCCGCCCACGTTGATCCCGACGCCCGAGCGCGAGTCGAACTCGTTGCCGGCCAGCGTGATGTCGCGCGATCCCGCCTTCATGGTGATCGAGGTGTAGCGCGCCGACCCGCGGACCGTGTTGAAGGCGAACAGCGACCTCTCCACCGAGACGTTGTCCATCCCCTCCTCGCGCCAGTCGCCGTCGATCAGGTTGCCGACCACCTTGATGTCGGCGGCGCCGTTGAACAGCTTGATCCCGTCGGTCCCGACGCCGGTCACGACGTTGCCGACGATCGCGACGTTGCGGGCCGGTTTCTCCCACGGGCCGGCGATCTTGAAGCCGCCGAGATCCCCGGCGGAGGTGCCGGAGACGACCTTGAAGCCGTAGATCCCCACGTCGGAGATGCCCCAGGCGCCGATCGCGGGCTTGTCCGGCGCCCCGACGATGACGGCGGCACCGACCCCGCCGGCCGACAGCAGGATCACCGGCCGGTCCGGCGTGCCGCTCAGCCCGGTCAGGTCCAGGGACCCCCGGTAGGTTCCGGCCTCGACGCTGATGACGGTCCCCGGCTCCGCCCGGTCGATCGCGGCCTGGATCGACTGGCCGGGCGTCACGGTGACGACCCTGGGCCGTGCGATGCAGGACGGCGCCTTGGCGACCAGCGCCTGCATGGCCGCCGTCTCGGGACCGGTCTGGGCGCCGGCGAAGCCGGCCATGGCGGTTCCCAGCATCGCCAGGACGACGGCCCCTCCGGCGGCAAAGAGACGATCGCGACCTTCCATCCGTCACCTCCCTCCCGGCCTCTCGGGCCCCGCTCTTCCAGGCGCCGATCATAGGCGCAAGCTTCGCCTTCTGGAAAAACTTCTTCATACCTCCTTGGGCGCGTACCGGAACAGGGTGCCTACAAAGGAGGTTGCGGCGAACCGATAGGCTCGTTCAGCGCCTATACGCTTGATAAATTTGTCTTGTAAGCGAAATGCACGACAATAATCGGGCGGGAAGATACGGGGCGCTTCTTCCCTCCGCCTCGAGTAGTCCTGCTTCGGGCGCGACGCTAAGCGCTGTTCTGCTCAGGCAAGGTGGGTGCAAGGCATGAACACGAGCTACAAGATCCTCTATATCGTCGGCATGACCCATAGCGGGTCCACCCTGCTTGACCTGCTGATCGCCAAGAACTCGCTGGCCGTCAGCGTCGGCGAGGTGTGGCAGCTCGCCAACCTCGCCAATACCCGCTACAAGAAGGACGCCAAGACGCTGCTCGGCAACGAGTGTACCTGCGGCGCCGAGACGATCTGGCACTGCTCGTTCTGGCCCCGCATCGATGCCGTCGTCCAGCGGGAGGGGGGAATCAGCCTGCGCGACCTGGACCTGAACAGCGACGATCCCGAGACATTCCGGCTCCATAACAAGCTGATCTTCGATGCCGTCGCCGAGGTCACCGGCGCCCGCATCATCATCGATTCCAGCAAGATCCAGAGCCGGCTGGCCAAGCTGGTCGCCGCCGGGTTCGTCGAGATCCTGCCGCTCCACCTGATGCGCGACCCGCGCGGGCAGGTCTGCTCCATCGTCCATCGGGTCCATCGACTCCAGCATTCGGTGTTCCGCCCGTCGCTCCGCTATTGCCGCGAAACCCTGGCGACGGTGATGTTCCTGCACGGCCGGCCCCACCTGTCGGTCCAGTACGAGAACCTCGCCCTCGACCCGCCGGGCGAGCTGCGGAGGATCATGGAATGGACGGGGCTGGCCTATGAGCCGGCGCAGCTCGCCTGGACCGACCAGGTCACCCACAATATCGACGGCAACGTGATGCGGCGTTCCACCTCGAACGAGATCCGGTCCGACGAGAAATGGCGCGAGCGGCTGACGATCGGCCAGAAGATCGCCATCCGCGCCTTGACGCTTCCCGCGGTCGCCATGGCCCGCCTGTGGGAACGGACCAAGGGGCCGGCGGCCAAGCCCCTGGACATGGCGGTCCCGCCCCGGTCCAAGTCGGCCTGAGCTTCCGCAGCCTGCGAGAATCGTGCCCGAACAGGCCGATCCGATGCGTTGCGCCACGGGCGCAACCTACGATCGTCGGCCCGCATCACCTCCGGCCGGCGTCGATCCGATGCGTTGCGCCACGGGCGCAACCTACGATCGTCAGTCTGCATCACCTCCGCCCTGCGTCGAGCCGTAGGTTGCGCCCATGGCGCAACACGGTGCGCCGAATGGATCGGCAGGCTATGTGAACCGGAGCGTTCCGACCTGATCGGGTACCTCTCTAATCCAGGTCCCAGTCCCACGCCAGATCGTCCTCCACGGGCGCCGCCTCCCGCGAAAGCTTCGGCGACCCGTTCGGCGGCCGGCCCCGGCGCGGAGGATCGACCCGCCGGCCCAGCGCGCGTTCGATCCCGCGCCGGAACGGTTCGCTGCCCGGGACCCAGCCCCGCTGGGTCGCGTCGCGGAGGATATCGGCCTCCTCCTCCGTCGGCCCGGCGCCGAACAGTTTCCGATAGGCGGCCCGCCGCTCCGAGGCATTCCGGCCCAGCGCCGCGTAGGTCGGATGCTCGGCCAGGAGCGGATCGCGGCGGCCCAGGGCGTTGTGGCCGTAGCTCGACCAGGGATAGTCCTCAGGCTGGGAGACGACGCCGGCCCGCACCGGGTTCGCCTCCACATAGCGGTGGCAGGCCAGCACGTAGGTCTCGCTGTCCAGGATGGTCGATTTGTACCGCCCCTCCCACAGCGTCCCGGTCCGCCCGCGGGTCCGGTTGACATGGGCGACATAGCGCCGCCCGACCGACTGCATCAGCCGTGGGATCGACTCCGCCCCGCCGGCCGTGACGACGAGGTGGAAATGGTTGGTCATCAGCACATAGGCATGCAGCGCACACCGCTCGCCCGCCACCGCCTCCCCCAGGTATGTGAGGAACAGCCGGCGGCCCTCGTCGCCGAAGAACACGTCCTGCCGGTTGTTTCCCCGCTGGAGGATGTGGTGAGTGTGCCCGGGCAGGATAAGGCGCGTGGGGCGGGCCATGGCGGCGGTCTCCGGTTGGGGAGCCAGCGGTACCATGGGGCGGGGGCCGTGGTCAAGAAATTGCTCTGACCCCATTTTTTGAGCCGTTCCGTCCAGGCGTAACGCGTTACATAATGGTATGTTTGCTTCGGAAGGGAGTTTCGGCCATGCAACCTGCGGAACGGATGAGAGCGATGCGGGAGCGTCGCAAAAGCCAAGGCTTCCGCGAGGTGCGCTTGACCCTCCCGGATGTCCGCTCCCAAGCGGTCAGGGTCCGGATCGCTGCGGAAGTGGCGGCACTCGACCCTGCCGCGGAAGCGGAGGCGCTTGACTGGATCGAGGCAGTCTCCGAATTCGACGGCGGCGATGAAGCGCGGTGACGTCGTCATCGTCGCCGCTTCCGGCGACTACGGCAAGCCCCGTCCGGCCGTAATCATCCAGACCGACGCTCTCCCCTCGGCGCACCGTTCCGTCATGGTGTGCCAGATGACCTCCGAACTGGCCGACGCGCCGGATTTCCGGGTGACGGTCGAACCCGACGGCGGCAACGGCCTGCGCTCGAGATCCCAGGTCATGGCGGACAAGCCGGTTACGATCCGCCGCGAACGGGTCGGGCAGCGCATCGGCCGACTCACCCCTGCTGATATCGCCAGCCTGAACGTCGCGCTGGCCTTCGTCATGGGATTGGCCGACTGAACCTCGAATTGGGTGTTGAACGGGGTCCAACGAAATTCCACCCGCCTGTTCCTGGCGGGTGTTGATCGGCCCGCGGCCAAGACCGGCCTACGTGGAATGTATGTGCGGTTTCGGACCGGAATCCTCCCCAACCCCATCTGACCACTGATACGACGCGTGGAGTCGATCCATGGCAGAGAATGCCAATAGCATACCCTGCGCGGTTTCGCGCCGGCTCTTGTTTTCCGTCGCCGCCGCCCTTCGGGTCGCGGCCACGGTTCCGCTCGCCGCCGCCGCCGAGTCTCCGGACCCGCTCGCGGCGCTTCTGCTCGATTACCGTGAGGTCGGGTTGGGACTCCGCAAGGTCAATGCCGAGCTTGATGCCGCTCCGGCGCGCCTTCCGGAATGGTCCCCTGCCGAGATACATGCTTTCGGGCTGCCGGACACCATGACGCCACGCCCTTCCCTGGCCGATCTTCAGGAGTTCAGCCGCCTGTGCCGCCTCTCGGCGTCAGGGGATGAGCAGCAGGCGCTTGCCGAACGGCATGATGCCCGCGTCGAAGCCTGGACCCCGAAGCGCCAGAACCGGAAGGCTTGGTTCCGGCGCTCCGGCGCTGCGGAGTTGCGCCGCAAGCGCCACGCGCTGATGGATCGGAAGAACGCGGTCGGGGGCGCGCTGATGGCGCTCGTCCTCGCGCCCGATTTCGACCGGACGCTCCGGCGGAACGGGTTCGACGCCTGATACGGGCGCGGAGTTACGGGCCGGGAACTTCCCCCCACGGCCCGTAACTCCGTAACCCACAACCCTGAAATGGCGACTGAAGGCAGATCCGTATCGGCCGAATGATGATTGTATCTGGAGGTTCGGCACGCTCTTGCCGACCTACGGTGAAAATCGAACATCAAGAATATTGTTCAGGTCTCGCGCTCCATGCACGATACGTTCGATCACCAATTTCCCGTCGCGTTCCGCGTACAGGATGAGATAACTGCCGTGAGCAACGGTACGAATGCCCGCCCCAAACTCTTCCCGTAGAGTGAAGGCGCGGGGTTGGCAGGCTATGCGCCTGCAACGCGCTGCAAGCTCCCGGATGAAGGCAGCGGCGCGTTTCGGATTGTCTCTCCCTATGTAGTCTGCGATCGCTTCCAGGTCTGCTTCCGCCGCTCCGGCAAACTCAACCGGAAGAGTCACTCGTCATCCCGCTTTTCAGCCGACGCACCCATCGCCTCATATTTGGCTTCCAAGCGGCCGAGTACTTCACTGGCAGGCTTGGTGCGGCCATCCCTGCGGCTTTCTTCAATTGATCGGTGGATTTCCTCGACTCTGATCCGATGCAGATTCTCCCAGTCTTCCAACAGTCGCAGCCCCTCGCGCACAACTTCGGATCCGTTGTTGTAACGACCGTTTCGCACCTGTTCTTCTATGAAGTTCTCGAAATGATCGCCAAGGGCGAAGCTGCGAGGCATAGCGTCTCTCCCACCAACTCAGATAACAGTTATCATCAATCATACCTTCCAACAACGGAACCGTGAACGATGAAACGCCGGAACCAGGAGAGCTGGTTCCGGCGTCCCGGGCATGCGCAAAAAGTCCGGAAGCGCGTCGCCCCTGCCCTAATCCGCCGCGTCCATCTGCATGGACTCCGCCAGGCTGTCGGCCTGAAGGCGCCACATGCGGTCGAAGATGCCGCCGCGGCGGCGCAGCTCCGCCGGGGAGCCGTCCTCGACCACGACGCCGTTGGACAGCACCAGGATGCGGTCGAAGGTGGAGACGGTGGACAGGCGGTGCGCCACCGCCAGCACGGTCCGGCCGCGGACCAGGTCGGCCAGCGCCAGCTGGATCTCCTGCTCCGACTCCGTGTCGAGGGCGGAGGTCGCCTCGTCCAGGATCAGGATCGGCGCGTTCTTCAGGAAGGCGCGGGCGATGCCCAGGCGCTGGCGCTGGCCGCCGGACAGGCGGACGCCGCGCTCGCCGACCATCGTGTGGTAGCCTTCCGGCAGCGCGCTGATGAAGTCGTGGCAATAGGCGTGGCGGGCCGCGGCCATCACCTCCTCGTCGGTGGCGTCCGGCTTGCCGTAGCGGATATTCTCCAGGATCGTGCGGTGGAACAGCGCGATCTCCTGCGGCACCACCGCGATCCGGGATCGCAGGCTGTCCTGGCCCACTTCCGTGATCCGCTGCCCGTCGATCAGGATGGAGCCGCCCTGGGCGTCGTCCAGCCGCTGGATCAGCCCGATCAGCGTCGATTTGCCCGAGCCGGACGGCCCGACCAGCCCGACCTTCTGCCCGGCCGGGATGTCCAGGTCGAAGCGGTCGAAGACCTGCCGCCCGTCGGGATAGCTGAACGAGACGTCGTCGAACCGGATCGCCCCGCCCTGGGCCAGCAGCGGGCGCTCGTCGCCCGGGTCCTCGATGCCGTGGGGCTGGGCGATCACGTTCAGGCTGTCCGAGATCGTGCCGATGAACTGCGAGGTGCTGACCAGCGCCAGCGCCAGGTCGCGCGACCCGTGCAGGATGCGGAAGGTCAGGGCGCTGATGATGACCACGTCGCCCGGGGTGATCGATCCCGCGCGCCACAGGGTGATCGCCCACAGCAGCATGGAGCCCGCCATGACCCACAGGCAGGCGTCGTGCAGCAGGCGCGCCTTCTCCAGGTACATCCAGCTCCGGCGCTCGGAGGCCGCCTCGGCCCCCAGCTCGCCGGCCAGCCGGTCCCTCTCCCGCTGGCGGGCGGAGAAGGCCTTGACCGTCCAGACGTTGGAGACGACGTCGACCAGCTCGCCTCCGGCGCGGGACGATTGCCTCGCGAAGTCGTGGTGGATGTCCTTGCCCCGGACGCCGAACAGGATGATCGCCGCCGCGACGATCGCGACGAAGACGGCCAGCGCGGCGCCCATGCGCCAGTCGATCGTGGTCAGCACGATGACCGCGCCGATGATCTCGGTGGAGGGCGGGACGATGCTCCAGGTCAGGCCGCGCAGGATCATGCCGGCGGCATTCGCCGTCGCGGTGATCCTGCCGCCCAGCGACCCGGCCATGTGCTGGCTGAAATACCGCATGGGATGGCCGGTCAGGTGCTGGAACAGGTCCAGCCGCATGTCCACTCCGGTGGACACGATCGTGCGGGCGCCCAGCCAGCCGCCGCTGCGCCACAGCACGTTCTCGACCGCGATCAGTCCCAGGAACAGGGCCAGCGGGGTCCAGACGTCGGCGGTCGCCCGGTCGGGCGAGGCCATGGCGTCGACCAGCAGCTTCATGCCGTACTGGACCATCACGGCGCAGGCCGCCCCGGCCACGATCACGCTGAACAGCCCGCCGAACTGCCAGGGGCGGGCCTTGATGTATCTCATCAGAAAGCCCAGGGGCCGCCTGGGCAGCGGACCGCTGGTTCTAGATCCGGAAGCCATCTTGTCCAATCCTCTGAAGGGGTGCCGGAGGCTTCGGCACCCCTTCGGCTTTCACATGCCGTCCCGGTGCTGGAGCCGTGCCCCGGAGCAACCGATCAGCTGCGTTGCGCCATGGGCGCAACCTACGATCGTCGTCCCGCATCACTTCCGCCCTGCATCGAGCCGCAGGTTGCGCCCATGGCGCAACACAGCGGTTCAACCCGATCGGATACCGCCCTAGGCCGCATCGGTCTCCAGCTCGGGCGCCGCCCCCAGCCTGCCGAAGCGGGCCACCTGGTGCGCCAGCTCGTCGGCCAGCGGATGGTGGACCTCACGGCGCCCCTCGGCGTCGGGGAAGCCCAGAAGGCCGGTGGCGCAATGACGCTCGTCGGCCCAGCCGGGATAATCCACGACCGGATAGAGGCAGATGCCTTCGACCGGGGTGCCGGCCTCCAGCGCCGCCGCCACCTCGTCGCAGACATAGCGGAACCAGCCGGCGCGCGGATCGCCCTCGGCGCCGGTCTCGGCGACCAGCACCGGCTTGCCGTAACGCTTATGGGTCTCCGCCAGCAGCTCGCGGAACGGCCGGTAGTGCGGGTCGGTCCGCTCGATCATGCCGCCGCCGTGGAACCACTGGTTGTCGGAATAATAGTTCACCCCGATGGTGTCCAGGTAGTCGGGCTTGCCGCCCAGGCCGGGCCAGATGCGGCCGGTCAGCATGTCCCAGGCCTGGTACTGGGCCTGGCGGTAGCCCTCGGCGCCGGCGCGGTCGCCCGGCTTTCCCGACTTGGCGACCACGTTGATCACCGGGTCGATCTGGACGAACCGGGCGCGCGGCTCGACCTCGCGGATCGCCTCGATCGCCGCGATGGAGGCGCGGACGAGCTGGACCTTCAGCTCCATGCCGCGCCCGCGGGCCATCGGGTTGAACGCGGCGTTGTCGCCGCCGGCCCAGGCCCAGTAGGAGATCTCGTTGATCGGGGCGTAGAACGGCACCTCGCCCGTCTCGTCCTTGACCACCTGGGCGACCGCCGCGGCGAAGGCGGCGAAGCGGTCGACGAAGTTCGGCTGCCAGATATCGATGTCGTCGGGCCAGCCGTAGTGGCACAGGTCCCAGATGACCTGCACGCCGGCCGCGCGGGCGGCGTGCAGCATCGGCAGGAAGCTGGACCAGTCGAACCGGCCGGGGCTGGTCTCGATCAGGTGCCAGCGCACCCCGTCGCGGACCGTCCGCATGCCGTGGCCGGTCATGGCGGCATAGTCCTCGGGGAAGAAGCGGCCATGGCCGGTCGCCTCGATCAGGTCGAGGCGGCGGCCGTCATGGCGGCGGTGGGTCGAGCACTCGAACCCACCCAGGAAGAAGCTGTCGAACAGGCTGGGTCTATGCATTCATGTCTCTCCGGATGGTCGGGCGGCGCGGAGGGTGCCGTCAGTCGCCGGCACCGTGGACCACTTCCGCCCGCAGGGCGCCGTTGACATGCGCCATCTCGCGGGCCGCACGGGACAGCGCGGCGTCGTGCTGCACCTCGCGCTGCTCGGACTCGGCGATCCGGTTGAACATGGCGAGCGCCTGCCCGACCACCTGGTCCATGTTGTAGTACTTGTAGGTGCCCAGGCGGCCGATGAAGGTCACGTTGGGCGTGGCGTCGGCCAGCGCCTGGTACTTGCGGTACAGCTCGGCGTTCTCCGGGCGCGGCACCGGATAGTACGGGTCGCCCTCGGCGGCCGGATACTCGTAGGTCAGGCTGGTCCGCGGATTGACCTGGCCGGTCAGGTGCTTGTACTCGGTGATCCGGGTATAGGGCACGTTTTCCGACGGATAATTGACGACCGCGACCGGCTGGAAGTTCTCCTGGTCCACCGTCTCGTGGCGGAACTGGAGCGACCGGTAGGGCAGCTTGCCGAAGCGGAAGTCGAAATACTCGTCGATCGGGCCGGAATAGATCAGCCTGTCGTACTGGACCTCGTGCCGGACTTCCTCGAAGTCGGTGTTCAGCATGACCTTGATGTTCGGATGGTCGAGCATGTTCTCGAACATCCGGGTATAGCCGTGCAGCGGCATCTGCTGGAAGCTGTCGCCGAAATACCGGTCGTCGGTATTGGTCCGGGTCGGCACGCGCGAGGTGACGGACTTGTCCAGCTCGGACGGGTCCAGGCCCCACTGCTTGCGGGTATAGCCGCGGAAGAACTTCTCGTACAGCTCCCGGCCGACCTTGTTGATCACCACGTCCTCGGACGTGCGGATCTCGGCCACCGGCTCGGCCTTGGACGCCAGGAACGCCTCGGCATCCTCCGGGGTCAGCTTGAGATTGTAGAGCTTCTCCAGCGTGGTCAGGTTGATCGGAATCGGCACCAGCTGGTTGTCGACGTCCGCCAGCACCTTGTGCTCGTAGGGGCGCCACTTGGTGAAGCGCGACAGGTAGGATGCCACCTGCTGCGAGTTGGTGTGGAAGATGTGCGGCCCGTAACGGTGGATCAGGATGCCGGCGTCGTTGTAGTGGTCGTAGGCGTTGCCCGCGATGTGCGGGCGCCGGTCGATCAGCAGGACCCGCTTGTCCAGGCCGGCGGCGAGGCGTTCCGCAAGCACGCTGCCCGCGAAGCCGGCGCCGACGATCAGGTAGTCGAAACCGCTGCGCTGATGGGCGAACCTGTTCCGCTTCGCCATGCCGAGCGAACCTCCGTTGCCGGCGTTCCGCGCGGAGATGGAATTGGACGAATCAGGCGCACCGGCACCTGTGGGCGTCAGAGCGCGCATTCGATCTTCTCCTTCATTTCATTCCAGGTCTTGTCCCACGACATGTCCCGCAGCACCGCGTCGGCGGTCGCGAGCAGGCGGTCGCGGTCCTTGGCATCTTCGAGGGCGGCGTCGATCGCCGCGATGAACTCTTCCGGGGTCCGGGCGATCCGGACCACGCCGGTGTCGCCATAGGTGCGGACCACGTCCTTGATCGGCGTGGACACCGCGGGGCAGCCGCCGGCCAGATATTCCGGCGTCTTCGTCGGGCTGATGAACCGGGTGGATTCGTTCAGCGCGAACGGCAGCAGGGCGACGTCCCAGCCGCTCAGGTAGTGCGGCAGCTCGTCATAGACCTTGGGGCCGAGATAGTGGATGTTGGGGCGCCTCGGCAGCGTCTCCGGATCGATCTTCACGACCGGGCCGACCAGCACGAAATGCAGGTCCGGCCGCATCTCCGCCATGCGGTCGATCAGGTCGATGTCGAAACGCTCGTCGATCACACCATAGAAGCCCAGGCGCGGATGCGGGATCGCGGCCTGGTCCTCCGGGTCGGGCTGCTCCGCCCGGGCCTGGGCGAAGTGCCCCACGTCGACGCTGCTGGGAAACGGATGGGCGTTGGCGTGCAGCGACCGCTTGGCTTCCCACAGGCTGTAGCCGCCGGTGAAGACCAGGTCGGCCTTGGACATCAAGGTACGCTCGCGCTCGATCAGCTGCGGCGGCGCACCCTTGAAGGCGGACAGCTCGTCCATGCAGTCATAGACAGTCACGCCGCCCCGCAGGTGGTCGGTGAAGTCCAGGCTCATGGGGGTGTAGTACCAGAGCACCGGATCGACGATCCCTTCCGCCTGGAAGAACCCGTCGAGCAGGGTCCGCAGCGTGTCGGCGGTCTGCTCGGGGGTGCGGCGGCCCGGAAGGCGGGGAACCACGACGCGGACGCCGCCCTCCTCCGCGCGGACATCAAGCCAGGCGGTCTGGCTCTCGGTATCCACCGGCTCCTCGACGAAGAACACCCGATAGTCCCGGGCAAATCGGGACATCAAGTGTTGAGGACGCTGGTAGACGAAATTCCACCGCAGGTGCGAAAAACAGACCAGAGACGGCAGATCCTCCTGGACCTGGGGCGTCATGGAGGGAGAAAAGGCCGGCGTGTCTTTGTATTTGGTCTTTCCGATCTCAATCTGGACGGGACCTGCCCAACTCATAATGTCTCCTATCGTCTGTTTCGATATGGCCGGGCGACGGTTCAATCAGCATAAACTCTCTCCTGCCCGAAGCTGGCCGCCTGCAAGCGACGCTACTAACGAGCAGAATGGATTTTCTGTTCCAGGATTTGAATAGCTGTCGAAAAAATGTCTCCGCGTCTCAATGAAACCGGCACTGTTCACGAATCAGCTTTTTATTCCGTAATAAATTCACGCCATCAGGTACATTGCGGATGGCTGGCAATTTGGCATAAACATGACAGCAGGGCGGTGGTTATGGCAAACACGTCAAAATGGAACATGTCCCTGACACAATCACTTGAGCCCGCCTTAAGGGTTATCAGGAATTTGCCCGTATTAACACCGTTGTTCAAGTCGCCGGGCGCCCGTGAATGCTAACTGTAGCCGGCCGAGTCTATTGATCGTGGAAATGGTTTCGAAAGAGCTGGAGTGATGCATACAACCCCCACCAGTCCGGACAGGTTCCGGTATATGCCAGACGAAGCGTCGGGTGGATCGCCCCAGGCGCCGCCCCTCTGGCACGAATTCGCCTGGATGCTGGCTTTCGTGGCAGGGGCCATGGTGCTGCGCTCTCCGGGGCTGCTCTATTCCGTCCTGAACTACGACGAGAGCATGTACCTCCTGATGGGTTCGGAGCTGGCCAGGGGCCACCTGCCCTACACGACGGTCTGCGACCTCAAGCCGTTCGGCCTGTTCGCGCTGGCGACTCCGTTCACCATGACGCCCTACGACCCGGTGATCCTCAGCCGCATCGGCGCCAGCGTGACGGTCGGGCTGACCGCCTGGATGCTGAGCCGGATCGCGGCGCTGCTGTTCGACGACGCCAACCGGGCGATCGGCGTCGCCGCCGGTGTCGGCTACATCGTCTTCAGCCTCGCCACGGGGGGGATGGCCTTCCAAGGCGAACTGTTCCACAACGCCTGCGCCGTGCTCGCGCTGCTCCTGGTGCTCCGGTCCGCCCGGCGCCGCATGCCACCAGATCTGGCGACCATGGCGGCCGCCGGGCTGATCCTGGGCGTCGGGATCCAGATCAAGCAGTCGGTGCTGTTCGACATGCTGGCCTTCCTGGCCGGCTACTTCATCCTGACGGTGCCGCACTGGCGCGACCTGGGCGCCCATGTCCGGGCGAGCCTTCGGCCCCTGGCGCTGCTGGGCGCTATGAGCCTGGTCCCGACGGTCCTGGTGGTGCTCCTCTACGTCGTCCTGGGCCACTGGGACGCCTGGTTCGCCGGCAACATCCAGGCGCACCGCGTCTTCTACGGCGGCGAACGCGGCATCGAGTGGGATGCCATGCTGCGCGCCATCGCGGAGCAGACGCCGCTGTGGGTCGCCGCGCTCCTGGGCTGCGTCCTGGTCCGGTGGCTGGCGGGCGCCGGCGTCGAGCGGCGGTCGGTCGCCTTCCTGGCGGTCTGGTGGGCGGCGGTGATGCTGTGCCAGATGTTCCTCCGCATCGGCTCGGACCATTACCTGATCCAGTTCCTGCCGCCGCTGAGCCTGCTGGCCGGGCTGGCGATCGGCCGCGGGCTGCTGGCCTCGGTGCGGGGGCGGCGCGCCAAGGGCGCGGCCCTGGCTGTCCTGGCCGGACTGACCGTGTTCGCGGTCGCCAAGGAGCCGCTGATGCACAGCATCTACATCGTCCGCGACCGGCTGGCGGGCGATCGCTGGGCAGGCGACACCCCACGCCGCGTCGCGGCCGACGTGAAGCCGATGCTGCGGGACGGCGACTCGCTCTATGTGGTGGGTTTCCAGCCGGCCATATATTTCCTGACCGGCGCCGAGATCCCGACCCGGTTCGCCTTCACCGGCATGCCGAACTTCCATGCGCCGGGCCGGGACGGCTGCCCCTGGGTGGAGCCCGCGGTCGAGATGCGCCGCATCCTGGACAGCCGCCCCCGCTTCATCGTCGTCGAGGACGGGGTCTTCTACAGGGAGCTGGGCGGCGACGTGCGGGAGATGCTGGATGCGGGATTGGCGGCCGGGTACCGCAAGGTGAAGTCCTACGACCAGCACTTCGTCCATCACCTCTACCCGTTCGAACGGTTCGTGATGAACGGAGGCGCCCCCGTGGACCTCTACGAGGCGCTCGATCCGGAGGAGCAGCCCCAGAGCGGGACCGGCGGGATCGGGGAGGCCGGCTGACCTGCGCGGAGCCGGCCGCGCCCGTTTACAGGCAGAGGCTCTCCCTTTTCGTCATGACCGGACTTGATCCAGGTTTTTGCTCGTCAACCACGGCGCGCATTTCCGGCGGCGTTTTCCTCTTTCTTGTCGTCATGACCGGGCTTGACCCGGTCATCTCTTGCAGGCTCCATCAGGGCCGCCATGCGGAGATACCCGGATCAAGTCCACGGCTGTCCGGCACGTTTATTGCTTACTGCTCACAAGCCTGAACTCAAGGCAGAACTACCCCTTTTTCGTCATGGCCGGACTTGATCCGGCCATCGTCTCACAGGTCTCACGGGGGCTCCGTGGCTGGAGATGCCCGGATCAAGTCCGGGCATGACGATAATGGGAAGATGAAGTATCCTGAGCATCAGCTTGGGGTTGATCGGCAATCATCGTGCCGGACAGTCGTGGATCAAGTCCGGCCATGACGATGAAAGGAAGAGCAGGCTGGGCTGAATACTATTTTCAGTTCCCGATCGAATGGCCGATCGCGGCACCGGCCGCGGCGCCGCCGATGGTCGCGGCCGTGTTGCCGCTGCCCTTGCCGAACTGGTTGCCGACGGCGGCACCCGCGCCGGCGCCCACGGTCTCGGCGCAAGCCGACAGGACGAGCGGCAGCGCCACGACGGCAGCCAGCGTCTTCAGCTTCATACCTTTAGCCATGGTGTAGTCCTCCGTTGATATTCCTGGGGAGGTCAACAAGGAGCCAGGGAAAACGGTTCATCCCGGTCGCCGAAAACACCCATAAAGATATCGACGCCGGCGCGCAGGCCGCTGACGACCTGATGGATCTTCAGGTCGCCTTCGGCCTGCTTGCCGCTCTCGGGTGCCCATGGCGCATGCGGGGCCATGGCGCGGTTGTCGTTGGCCTGCCAGTGATAGGCTATGTCCATCAGCAGGAAGTCCGGAATCTCCTGAGTCAGGAACTGCTGCAACCTGTACCGCGCCATTTCGCCCTCTTGACCAATCCACGACCGCTGCCGGCCGGCACAATGCCCAATAAAGGGAGTCGTGCATCGGGGCATTTTTGTGAAACGGACGTGAAACGGCGGAGTGATGCCGCTTTGCATCACAGGACGGTTCAACCTCCGTGGAAGCCCTCCAGCCGCTTCTCCCCGCGGCCGATGGCGGGCTGGAAATGCGCGTCCCGGGCGGCCTGGATGACGCGGTCGATGAAGTCGCGGTACAGCCCTTCCACGTTGGTCGGGTTGTCCTTGGCATGGACCGCCTTGGCCGCGTCCGGTTCGGCCTTGTCGAACCAGGCATTGTCGTCGTCGCGGACGGAATAGACGAACACCGCATCCTGGTCGTGGGCATCCTCGGCGACGTTGTGCTGCGCCTTGGTCAGCTTGAAATCGCCCGCGGCATCGGGGGACGACAGGATGCGGAGGCCGTGCATGACCATCGCCTTGGCCCTGGCGTTCAGCCCGGCGTCATGGATGAAGCTGTCCAGCGGGTAGTAGGACTCGATGGTTTCCCGCCGGTCGATATTGACGCTCTGCATGGATCTGGGTCTCCGAATCGGTTGGGGCTAATCGCGTACGCATCGGTTGGGGCTAATCGCGGACGCTCAGGGCGATCTTGCCGATATGCTTGTTCGACTCCATGAGCGAATGGGCATCGGCGGCCTGCGCGAGGGGGAACACCTTGTGCAGCACCGGCCGGACGCGGCGCTCCGCCAGCAGCGGCCAGACGCGCTGGAGCAGATGGTCGGCGATCACCGCCTTGTCCGCCGCCGGCCGGGACCGCAGGGTCGAGCCGGTCATGGTCAGGCGCTTCAGCATGACCGGAAAGAAGTTCACCGGCACCTTGCCGCCGCGCAAGAAGGCGATGCTGACATGGCGTCCGTCGGGCGCCAGGGCATCGACGTTGCGCGGCAGGTAGTCGCCGCCGACCATGTCCAGGATCACGTCGACGCCCTTGCCGCCGGTCGCCTCCTTGACGACCTGGACGAAGTCCTCCTGGTGGTAGTCGATCGCCCGGTCGGCGCCCAGCTCGGTGCAGGCCCGGCACTTCTCCGGGCCGCCCGCCGTGGCGAACACCCGGGCGCCGAACGCCTTGGCGAGCTGGATCGCGGTCGTGCCGATGCCGGACGTGCCGCCATGGACCAGGAAGCTCTCGCCGGGCTGGAGCCGGCCGCGGTCGAACACGTTGGACCAGACCGTGAAGAAGGTTTCCGGCACGACGGCCGCCTCGGTCATGCCCATGCCCTCGGGGATGGGCAGGCACTGCCCGGCGGGCGCCGTGCAGTATTCCGCGTAGCCGCCGCCGGTCAGCAGGGCGCAGACCGGATCGCCGACCTGCCAGCCGGTCACCTCCGATCCCACCTCGGCGACCCGTCCGGCGACCTCCAGTCCCGGGATGTCGGTCGTGCCGGGCGGCGGGTCGTACTTGCCCATGCGCTGGAGCACGTCCGGCCGGTTGATGCCGGCGGCATGGACCTCGATCAGGATGTCGCCCGGCCCGGGGTCCGGAACGGGACGCCGCGTTGGCTTCAGGACCTCGGGGGCGCCGGGCGAGGTGATCTCGATCGCCGTCATGGTGTCGGGTTTCGCCATCGTCCTGCTCTTCTCGGTTATGGAAGGGGGGTGTCGGTTCCGCCGCCGAGCCATCTCAGCTCGTCGGCCCAGCCGATCAGGGTCGCGACCTCGTCGGACAGGGCCGGCGTCACGGTCGGCACGGCGCCCAGCAGCACCTCGCCGCCGGACCCGTCGAGGGTCACCACGTCGCCGGACCGGATCGTCTCGCCGCCCAGCGTGGCGCTGCCGCCGGCCCGGTCGATGACCAGGCCGGAAACGGCGACCACGCAGGTCCGGCCCATGCCGCGCGCGACCACGGCCGCGTGGCTGGTCATCCCGCCCCGCGCCGTCAGCACGCCGCCGGCGGCGTGGATGCCGTGGATGTCCTCCGGGTCGGTCTCGGCGCGGCACAGGATCACGGAGTCTCCCCGCGCAGCCCGCTCGACCGCCTCCGCCGCGCTGAAGGCGATCCGGCCGGTGACCGCGCCGGGAGCCGCGGGGAGCCCGCGACCCAGGACCTTCCGGGGGGCGGACGGGTCCAGCACGGGGTGGAGCAGCCGCCGAAGCGCGTCCGCATCGATGCGGCCGACCGCCTCGGCAGCGGTGATCAGCCCCGCTTCCGCCATGTGGACGGCGATCCGGACCGCGGCTTCCATCGTGCGCTTGCCCGGCCGGGTCTGGAGCAGGAAAAGCCTGCCCTGCTGGACCGTGAACTCGATGTCCTGCATGTCGCGGCAGTGGGTCTCCAGCCGCTTCGCCGCGGTCTCCAGCTGGGCGAAGGCGTCGGGCATCTCCTCGGCCATCCGGTCCAGCGGTTGCGGAGTCCGGATGCCGGAGACCAGGTCCTCGCCCTGCGCGTCGGGCAGGAACTCGCCGAACAGCACGGCGTCCCCCGTCGAGGGGTCGCGGGTGAAGGCGACGCCGGTGCCGCTGTCGGCACCCCGGTTGCCGAACACCATGGCCTGGACGGTCACCGCCGTGCCGCCCGTCCCGTCGTCATCCGTCACGCCGTTCAGCCGCCGGAACAGGACGGCGCGGCGGTTGTCCCACGACCGGAACACCGCGCCGATCGCCTGCCAGAGCTGCCGGACCGGGTCCTGCGGGAAGGGCTGCCCCAGCTCCCGCTCGACCATCGCCAGGTAGGAGCGGACCAGCGCCCGGCAGGCATCGGCATCGAGCTCGCAGTCCAGCCGGCAGCGGTGGCGCAGCTTGGCCTGCTCCAGGATGTCCTCGAAGAGGCCGTGGTCCAGCCCCAGGACGACCGCGCCGAACATCTGGATGAAGCGGCGATAGGTGTCGAACGCGAAGCGCGGGTCGCCGCTGCGCCGCGCCAGGGCCTCCACCGTCGCGTCGTTCAGGCCCAGGTTCAGGACGGTGTCCATCATTCCCGGCATGGACACGGCGGCGCCCGACCGGACCGCCACCAGCAGCGGGTCGGAAGCATCGCCGAAGCGCTGGCCGGTCCGGGCCTCCAGCCGGCGCAGGGCTTCGGCGACCTCGTCGCGCACCCCGTCGGGATGGCGGCCGGTGCGGAGCAGGTGCCGGCCGACCTCGGTGCAGACGGTGAAGCCGGGCGGCACCGGAAGGCCGAGCCGGCTCATCTCGGCGAGGCCGGCTCCCTTGCCGCCGAGCAGGTCGAGGGCCGCGCCGCCGGGCACGTCGTCCGCCATGCCGCCGCCGAAGGCGAAGACCCGGCGCAGGGGGGCCGAAGCCGCCCCGGGCGATTGCGTCAGGACCTCGGGCATCATTATTGGGGCTCCGGCTCCAGGTAGACGATGCGGAGCGTGTTGGTCGAGCCGGTGCGGCCGAAGGGAACGCCGGCGGTGATCGCCAGCCGGTCGCCGATCCCGGCGATGCCGTAATCCTGCGCGATCCGCATCGCCTCGGGGACCATCTCGCCGAAGGAACTGATGCCCTTCGTCACGTGGACGGTATGGACGCCGTAGGACAGCGCCAGGCGGCGGGCCGTGGTGTCGTGGATGGAGATCGCCAGGATCGGCATCGGGGGCCGCTCGCGCGCCGCCCGCAGGGTCGTGCTGCCGGACTCGGTATAGGTCACGATCGCCTTGGCGCTGACCGCCCGGGCCGCCTGGTTGGCGGAATGGGTGATCGCGTCGGCTGTCGTCCGGCCCAGCCCGGGATGCTGGCTGTCCATGATGCTGCGGTACAGCGCGTCGCTCTCCACCCGCGCCACGATGCGGTCCATGATCGCGACCGCCTCCACCGGATAGGCGCCGGCGGCGGTCTCGGCCGAGAGCATCACCGCGTCGGTGCCGTCATAGACGGCGGTCGCCACGTCGGACACCTCCGCCCGGGTCGGCGAGGGCGAGCCGATCATGGATTCCAGCATCTGGGTCGCGACGATCACCGGCCGGCCGGCGTCGCGCGCCTTCTGGATCATGTTCTTCTGCAGGCTGGGCACGTCCTCCGCCGGCATCTCGACGCCCAGGTCGCCGCGGGCGACCATCAGGGCGTCGGCCAGCTCGATCAGTTCGTCCAGGTGCTGGATCGCGGCCGGCTTCTCGATCTTCAGCATGATCGCGGCGCGGTCGCCGATCAGCCCGCGGGCCTCGACCACGTCCTCCGGCCGCTGGACGAAGGACAAGGCGATCCATTCCACGCCCTGGTCCAGCGCGAATTCCATGTCGCGGCGGTCCTTGGGCGTCAGCGGCGACAGGGGCAGCATCACGTCGGGGACGTTGAAGCCCTTGTTGTTGGACAGGCGGGTCCCGGCGACGATCTCGCCGAGCAGGAAGTCGGGACCCTTCTCGATGACGCGGATGCGGACCTTGCCGTCGTCCAGCAGCAGGGTGCTGCCGACGGTCATGGCCTCGATCACCTCCGGATGGGGCAGACAGACCCGATCCTCGTTGCCCGGCGCCGGGTCGAGGTCGAACCGGATCACCCGGCCCGACCGCAGCGCCACGGCACCCTCGGCGAAGCTGCCGATCCGCAGCTTCGGCCCCTGCAGGTCGGCGATGACGCCGATCGGCCGGTCGAACTCCGCCTCCAGGGCGCGGATGCGGGCCAGCACCTCGCCATGGTTTTCCTGGGTGCCATGGCTGAAGTTGAGCCGGAACACGTCCACGCCGGTCAGGAGCAGGCGGCGGAGCTGGTCGGGGGCCGAGCTGGCCGGGCCGACGGTCGCGACGATCTTGGTCTGTCGGTGCCGTCGGAAGATCGGGCTGTCTGTCATGTCCTCATCGCCGGTAAGGTCAGTCGTCCCCGGAGCCGGGGGGCGTCTGGCCGATTTCGAAACCGCTCATGGTTTCCAGGATGCGCACGAGACCGGAATGGTCCCACTGCGAGCCGCCCTGGGCAGCGCAGGCGCTGAACAGCTGCTGGGCGGTGGCGGTGTTCGGCAAGGCGATGTTGAGCGCGCGGGCGCCCTGGAGCGCCAGGTTCAGGTCCTTCTGGTGCAGCTCGATGCGGAAGCCCGGGTCGAAGGTCCGCTTGATCATCCGCTCGCCGTGGATTTCCAGCACTTTGGAGCCGGCGAAGCCGCCCATCAGCGCCTGCCGCACCTTGGCCGGGTCGGCGCCCGCACGGGCCGCGAACAGCAGCGCCTCGGCGACCGCCTGGATGTTCAGCGCCACGATGATCTGGTTGGCGACCTTGGTGGTCTGGCCGTCGCCGTTGCCGCCGACCAGCGTGATGTTCTTGCCCATCTTCTCGAACAGGGGCTTGACCTTCTCGAAGGCCCGCTCCGGCCCGCCGACCATGATGGTCAGCGACGCGGCCTTGGCGCCGACCTCGCCGCCCGACACCGGGGCGTCCAGGTAGTCGCAGCCCAGCTTGTTGATCTCGGCGGCGAACCGCTTGGTCTCGATCGGCGCGATCGAGCTCATGTCGACCACGATCTTGCCTTCGGACAGGCCCTTGGCGACGCCCTCCGGCCCGAACAGGGCCGCCTCCACGTGGGGCGTGTCCGGCACCATGGTGATGACGATCTCGGCCTTGGACGCGACCTCCTTCGCGGACCCGCAGACGGTGCCGCCCTTTGACGTCAGGTCGTCGGGGACCGGCTTCACGTCGTACAGGAACAGCCGGTGGCCGGCGTTGATAAGGTGGTCCGCCATGGGGCGGCCCATGATGCCGAGACCGATGAAGCCCACATCCATAGTCGATTCCTCCGTCTGTTTGATTATGCGCGCCGTTCAGGCGTTCGTAAACCAGCCGAGTCCGTCCTCGGTCTTTCCACGCGGCTTGTACTCGCAGCCGATCCAGCCGTCGTAGCCGATGCGGTCGAGATGGCCGTACAGGAAGGGATAGTTGATCTCGCCGGTGCCGGGCTCGTTGCGGCCGGGATTGTCGGCGAGCTGCACATGCGCGATCCGGGACAGGTTTTTCTCGATCGTGCGGGCGAGGTCGCCCTCCATGATCTGCATGTGGTAGATGTCGTACTGCACGAAGATGTTGTCCGAGCCGGTCCGGTCGATCAGCTCGACCGCCTGCCCCGTGCGGGTCAGGTAGAATCCGGGGATGTCGATCGTGTTGATCGGCTCGATCAGCAGGCGGATGCCCTCGCGCTTCAGCGCGTCGGCGGCGAACTTGATGTTGCCGACGAAGGTGTCGCGCAGCTTGGCCTCGTCCGCCCCGGACGGGGCGATGCCGGCGAGGCAGTTGACCTGCGGGCAGTTCAGCGCCTTGGCATACTCGATCGCCTTGCCGACGCCGTCCTGGAACTCGCCGACCCGGTCGGGCAGGCAGGCGATGCCGCGCTCCCCGGCGCCCCAGTCGCCGGCGGGCAGGTTGTGCAGGACCTGGGTCAGGTCATGGGCGCGAAGCTTCTCCGCCAACTCGTCCGGCTTGTACGGATAGGGGAAGAGATATTCGACGCCGCGGAAGCCGGCCTTGGCGGCCTTCTCGAACCGGTCGAGGAAATCATGCTCGGTGAACAGCATCGTCAGGTTCGCCGCGAATTTCGGCATGACGCGCACTCCTCCATATATGTGTGATGGCCCCGGCGCCGGGGGCGGCCTGCCCCCGGCGCCCCATGGCTTCAGACCAGCACGCGGGTCGGCTGCTCCTCCGGAAGGTCGAGGACCTCCTCGAACTCCATCACGTTGTCGATCTCGGTGCCCATCGCGATGTTGGTCACCCGCTCCAGGATGATCTCGACCACGACCGGGACCTGGAACTCCTCCATCAGGGCGTCGGCCTGGGCGAAGGCGGCCTGGATCTCGTTCGGGTCGGTCACCCGGATCGCCTTGCAGCCGAAGCCTTCGGCGACCGCCACATGGTCCACGCCGTAGCCGTTCAGCTCGGGCGCGTTGACGTTCTCGAACGAGAGCTGGACCTGGAAATCCATCTGGAAGCCGCGCTGGGCCTGCCGGATCAGCCCCAGGTAGGAGTTGTTCACGACCACGTGGATATAGGGCAGCTTGAACTGGGCGCCGACCGCCAGCTCCTCGATCAGGAACTGGAAGTCGTAGTCGCCCGACAGGGCCACGATCCGCCGCTTGCGGTCGGCCGCCCGGACGCCGAGCGCCGCCGGCAGGGTCCAGCCCAGCGGGCCGGCCTGGCCGCAATTGATCCAGTGGCGCGGCTTGTAGACGTGGAGGAACTGGGCGCCGGCGATCTGCGACAGCCCGATCGTGCTGATATAGCAGGTGTCCTCGCCGAAGGCCTGGTTCATCTCCTGATAGACGCGCTGCGGCTTGATCGGCACGTTGTCGTAGTCGGTGCGCCGGTGCATGGTCCGCTTGCGGGTCAGGCACTCCGCGGCCCAGGCGGAGCGGTCCTTCAGCCTGCCCGCGGCCTTCATCTCGCGCGCCACCTCGACGAACAGGTCCAGGGCGGCGCCGGCGTCGGACACGATGCCGAAGTCCGGCGCGAACACCCGGCCGATCTGGGTCGGCTCGATGTCCACATGGACGAACTTGCGGTCCTTCGTGTAGGTCGCGACCGAACCGGTGTGGCGGTTGGCCCAGCGGTTGCCGATCCCCAGCACGAAGTCGGACTTCAGCATCGTGGCGTTGCCGTAGCGGTGCGAGGTCTGCAATCCCACCATGCCGGCCATCAGGGGATGGTCGTCGGGGATCGTGCCCCAGCCCATCAGGGTCGGGATGACCGGCACGCCGGTGATCTCGGCCAGCTCGACCAGCTGCGCCGACGCGTCGGCGTTGATGACGCCGCCGCCCGCGACGATCAGCGGACGCTCCGACGCGTCCAGCATCGCCAGCGCCTTCTCGATCTGCTGGCGGGTCGCGGCCGGCTTGTAGGGCTTCAGCGGCTCGTAGGTGTCGATGTCGAACTCGATCTCCGCCAGCTGCACGTCGAGCGGCAGGTCGATCAGCACCGGGCCGGGCCGGCCGGAGCGCATGGTGTGGAACGCCTGCTGGAAGACGTAGGGCACCTGGGCCGGCTCCAGCACGGTCGTCGCCCATTTGGTCACGGGCTTGGCGATGCTCGCGATGTCGATCGCCTGGAAATCCTCCTTGTGCAGCCGGGCGCGCGGCGCCTGCCCGGTGATGCACAGGATCGGGATGCTGTCGGCCTGGGCGGAGTAAAGGCCGGTGATCATGTCGGTGCCTGCCGGACCCGAGGTCCCGACGCAGATCCCGATGTTTCCGGCTTCGGCGCGGGTGTAGCCCTCGGCCATGTGCGAGGCGCCCTCGACATGGCGCGCAAGGATATGGTCGATCCTGCCATTGTGCCGAAGGGCGGAGTAGAACGGGTTGATGGCCGCGCCGGGAACGCCGAAACAGATCGTGACGCCCTCCTTCTCCAGCACATGAACCGCAGCTTCGATAGCCGTCATCCTGGGCATTTCTGACCCTCCCTCTGATCAGGCTCTTGTGAGCGAGACCGTGTGACCGGTTTTTGTATCCTGTATGCCAGATGCTAAGCATCAATCCGGGAGGGCTTCAACGACTTTGGAGTGGTTTTTCACGATGCGGGAAAATGCTGCGGAGCGGCGGAATGTCATATTGGCCGAAGGGGCATAACTCGGTCTTGCCGTCACCGCTAATGCGCATTACGATACGCACTATAGGATCTTTTCTCGCGGGGAACCCATGCGCGTCGGAACGGGTGAATTTTACAATACCGCCGCCCCGAAGGCGCGGATCAACATGACGCTGAACGAGGATCTGGTTCGTGTCGCTCGCGAGTACACGGACAACCTTTCCGACTATGTCGAGAAGCTGCTTGCTGAGGCTGTTTCGGAAGAGCGCCGGCGAAAGATGGAGAATGATCGCCACCTGAAGGAAGTCTGCACTTCCTGGAACGACTTCTATGAGAAGCACGGCAGCCCCGCCGAAGATTACATCGCCAGCTTCCTGCCGGAGAATGACGAGACCTGATGGCGCAATTCGACGTCCACAAGAATCTCGGTCCCGGCCGGAACGCGATACCGTTCCTCCTGGTAGTCCAAAGCGATCGCTATGAAGGCACCAACTTCCGTGTCGTAGCGCCCCTGGTGTCCCGTGCCCGGCTCCGCGCGATCGAGCGGACGCTGAATCCGGTCTTCGTGGTCGAAGGTCAGGAGGTCGTCATGGATCCGCTTCAGCTTTTCACCCTTCCCGCCAAAGCGCTCGGATCCAAGGTCGCATGCCTCGCCGGAAGCCGTGACATGATCGTCCGCGCGATCGACGACATGCTCGTCGCAGGCAGGTGACCGGCCGCCTCACGCCTCGACGGTGATCAGCCTCATCATGCCCTGGTCCTCGTGGGCCAGGGTGTGGCAGTGGAAGACGAAGGGGCCGTCGAAGTCGCGGTAGCGGGTGCGCAGGCGGACATGGCCGTGGGGCGGGATGGTGATCGTGTCCAGCCAGCGGCCGGCAGGCACGGGGACGGGGAGCCCGCTGGCTTCCAGCACCTGGAATGGATTGATGTGGATGTGGAACGGGTGCGGATCGTTGGTCTGGTTGGTCAGCACCCACTCCTCGGCGGTGTCGAGCTTCGCGGTGAAGCCCTTCTCGTCCGCGGCGAAGGGCTTGCCGTCGATGGTCCAGGTCCAGCTGGGCAGCGTGCCGATCTGGCCGAAGCCGACGCGCCGGCCAGTCACGATCTCGTCGTCCGCGATGGGCTTGAGGTGGCCGTCGAAATCGTCGGCATAGCTGACGAGCGGTCCCTCGTAGAGCTTCATGGCGCACTGCTCCTCGGTGACCGACACGGTGCCGATCGTGCCGTAGGCGACGCCGAAATTGCTGCCGCCGTCCAGCGGGTAGAGCCCGGGCTTGTCCGTCGCCTTGACCAGCACCTCGGCGCGGTTGCCCGGGGCGAGGAAGATGGTGTCGGCCGGCTCCGTCCTTTCCAGCGGGTTGCCGTCGTAGCCGAGCGCCGTGAAGCCGTGCTCCCGGAGTTTCAGCGTCAGGAAGCGGTCGTGGGTGGCGTTGACCAGGCGCCAGCGCTGCACCTCGCCGCGCTTCATGCAGATGGACGGGTTCCGCTGGCCGTTTATGTAGACCTGGGTGCCGACGTCCAGCGTCCTGTAGTCCTCCAACTGGCCGCGCTCGTCGACCGGCAGGCTCTGGAGCAGCATGACCACGTCCTTGCAGGCGGCGATCTCCTTGATGGCGTCGACCTTGCCCTCGACGATCAGCGCGCCGGCCATGCCGCTCGCCACCTGCAGCGCCACCGAGCCGTGGTGGTGCGCGTGGTAGAAGTTCAGCCCGCAGGGATGGTTCGGCGGGATGGCGTAGCTGTAATGCTCGGTCCGGCCCGGCTCGACGGTCAGCAGGACGTAGTCGGACGGCCGCTTGGGCGAGACGTGCAGGCCGTGGACATGCATGTTGGTCAGGTTGAAGCCGTGCGGCACGTTGAGTCCCGACATGCCCGGTATGTCCGCCGGCGCGCCGTGGTGCCCGTGCCCGTTCCCATGCCCGTGGCCCCCGGCGGTCGCGGCCGCCGGGGTCGGCCCCATGGGCAGCCGGTTGGCGAGGTCCAGCGCCAGCGTGTCCCCCGCCCTTACCCGCAGCGTGACGGGCCGCGGGCCGCCGTCATACCCCCGGAGCGCCACCGGCCTGCCGTCCAGGTCGTAGTAGCCGTAGACGGCGTCGATCGCGACCTCCAGCCTCCGTCGGTCGGGGTCGGAACTGCGCTCCGGCGGGGCGATCAGCGCGTTCTCCGGCTTGCCGCACGCGGCACCTCCCGCAGCCGTGCAGGCGGGGGCCTGGGTGGGGCCCTGGGCGCGGCCGACGTCCGGCAGGCAGGCGGTCAGCGCCAGCGCGCCGGCGCCGGTCACCACGGTGCGCCGGCTGATCGCCGGCGTCTTGGAACGATCGTTCATGGCCGTATCCCCTGGCTCAGCCGTGGCCGAAATTGGCGTGGATCTCGTCTGCCGCCCGCAGGGCGAGGCCGGCCGCGGTCATGGAGGGCGACACGATGCCCGTCGTCGGATAGACGCCGGTCCCGATGATGTAGAGGTTCGGGTGGTCGTGCGCCTTGCAGGAGGTATCCACCACCGAGTCCCGCGGATCGGTGCCCATCCGGGTCGTCCCGGCGATCACCGCCATCTCCACGTCGGGCTCCGGCTCCTGCCAGGTGTCCTTCGGCACCTTCATCGCCGTGAAGATGGCCCTGTGCATGTCGCGGGCGACCTGGATGCCGCGGTCGGTGTATTCGTCCCAGGCGAAGGTCACCTTGGGGCGCGGGATGCCCAGCGCATCCAGCTTCTCGAAGTCGGGAACGATGCGGTTGGACGGGTCCGGCAGCACGTCGACCATGCTGCCCAGGGTCACCTCGCGCGCCGTCTGCTCCAGCATCCGCTTCGCCAGGTCGGCCCCGAACACGCCCTCCCCGATGAGCTTCTGCGCCCGCTGCGCCGGTCCCAGCGAGGCGTTCCAGCCGCCGTTGACGAAGTTGGTCGCGATGGCGCCGTGGACCTTCCGGAAATCTCCGTCGCGAAGCGCCTTGAGGCCGCCGGTGGCGCTGACCGGCCCGCGATAGGGGAAGGTCTCGTCCACCGCCAGGCCCATGGTGTTGACGTCGGCCAGGGCGATCAGGTTGCGCCCGACCATGCCGGACGAGTTGGCGACGCCCCGCGGCGCGTACTCGCCGGTCGACATCAGCAGGAGCTTGGGCGTCTCGATGGCGTGGGCGGCCAGGATATAGCGCCTGCCGACGGCGCGGCCCTCCCAGCCGTCGGGATGGCGGTAGCGCACCCCGGCGATCATGCCGGAGGGGCCCGTCTCGACATGGTGGACCACCCGCTTGTCCAGGACCCGGACGCCGAGCAGTTCGGCCTTCGTGACATGGACGCTCGCATCGTACTTGGCGGCGATCGGGCAGATGAAGCGGCAGGACGCGTTGCCGCAGCATTGCGGCCGTCCGTCATGGGGAATGGAGTTGCGGGCGTGGGGATAGGGGCCGTATTCCAGCGGGACCGGGCCGAACCGGGTGCCGGCGCAGTCGTAGCCGAACGCGACCTGCTTCGACACCCTGCCGATCTCGTGGTCGGAATAGGACATCGGCACCTTGGGCAGCGGGAACTTCTCGCCGTGGCGGTCGGGGCCGATATAGTCGTTGTCGTCGCCGGCGACGCCCCATTCCCGCTCGACGCGCAGGTAATAGGGCAGCATGTCGTCGTAGGAGATCGGCCAGTCCACGCCGACCCCGTAGGCCGACTTCATCCGGAAGTCGTTGGGATAGTGCCGCTCGGCATGGCCGGTCCAGTGCCAGGACGTCCCGCCCACCCCGCGGACATAGAGGCCCTGGAAGGTCTTCTGCCCGGCCGTCTGGACGTAGTAGCTGTTGAAGTCGGCGTCGTCCGGCTGCGGCGCGTACCAGGGGTTCTCGTAGGGGGCGTTGGAGCCCTTGGTCGGTGAGGCGCGGAAACGCTCCACGGCCTCGACGCGGTCGATGCGCGGCCCGGCGTCCAGCAGGATCACGGAGTGGCCCAGGGTCGCCAGCGCATGGGCGGCGAGGCCGCCGACCACGCCGGAGCCGACGATCACCACGTCGGCGGAGACGCCCTCCACCACCGGGGCGCCGCTGAAACGGGGAATCGGATTGGTCATGTCGGTTCCTCCCGCCCCTCGTCCGTCAGGTCTTGCTCGCCGGGGCCGGCCCGGAGGCGCCCGGCTTCCAGGCATGCTCCCAATAGCCGAACTGGCCGCCGCAGTTGGCCGGCGGCTTGGTGAAGGCGCAGGCGCGCCACATCAGCGCGTCGTCGTAGAAATGCACCGTCCTGCCGCCGTCGGCGGCCCCCGTGTACCAGGTGGTCGCCAAGGCCTGCGCCGCCGGCAGCAGGCCCTGCTCGGCCAGCACGTCCTTCAGCGGCCGGTCCGGCGGCGCGGCGTTGACCGCCTGCACCAGCTTCCGCAGCACCGGCGCACCATAGGTCGGCGTCAGCAGGGACCAGACGGTGTCGGCCAGTTCGAGGTAGGAGGCGTCGAGCGCGATGCCCGTAAGCCTGGACGAAGCCTGAAGCAGCGGCGAAACGCCGCCGGAAGAGGCCGCCACGCCGGCGGGGGCCAGGACCAGGGCCGCGACCCCGGCCATTCCGGCAAGGACGTCGCGGCGGGACGGTTCCGCCGGCGGGTGCAACGGGGCGTCGTTCATGCGTCTTCTCCCGGTCCGATACGCATCAGAGGGAGAACTTATCCTTTCGGATAGAGGTCGATGTCAACAGAATTCACCCTTTATACGGGTGTATTCAGGAGATCCACCATTCCAGGGTGGCGCCGTCACGCTCCGGAGACGGCGCCTTCACCAGCTCCGCAGCGCCCGCAGCTTCGGGGTCTTCTTCGTCTGGTTGCCGGCCATGCGGGTGAGCAGCCGGTCGAGCGCCGCCACCGCTTCGGCGACATAGGGACCCTTGTTCAGCATGACGCATTCGGCGCGGGCGGACATGGCGGCGTCGGTCATGTCGCCGCGGGTGGGAAGCCCCTTGCGGACCAGGCTTTCCAGCACCTGGGTCGCCCAGATCACCGGCACGTGCGCCGCCTCGCACAGCCACAGGATCTCCTCCTGCATCTCGGCCAGCCGCTCGAAGCCGATCTCCACCGCCAGGTCGCCGCGCGCGATCATCACGCCGAACGGCTGGCGCGACGCGGCCTGGACGATGATCTCCGGCAGGTTCCGCACGGCCACCGGCGTCTCGATCTTCGCGATCAGGCCGATGCGGGTCCAGTCCTCCGGGCGGCGGCGGGCGAACTCCTCCTGGAGCAGGCGGACGTCGGCGCCGCTCTGGACGAAGGAATAGCCCACCATGTCCACCTGCCCGACGATGAAGTCGAGGCTGCGCCTGTCCTCCTCGGTGAGCGCCAGCAGCCCCAGGTCGGTCGAGGGGAAGTTCAGCCCTTTCTCGGGCTTCAGCCGGTACCCCTTGGGGCCGGCGCGGAGCACCCGCACCACGACGCCCGCCTCGTCGCGGCGCTCGACGGTCCCGCTCAGCTTGCCGTCGTCGATGAAGACCGGGTCACCGACGCGCAGCCGCCCCGGGATGGCGGCGGGCTCGCAGGCCGCCTGGTACGGGTACCCGTCGGGGGAAGCGAAGGAGCCGCCGGTCAGGAGGATCTCGTCGCCGGGAAAGACGCGCCCCCGGCCCTCGGGAGCCCGCACCTCGCCCGTGCGCACCTTCGGGCCGCCCAGATCGGCCAGGATCCGGGCTTTCCGGCCGGTTTCGGCTTCGGCGGTCCTCAGGTTGGCGATCATGCGGCCCCAGGCCTCCGGCCCGTCATGGGCGCAGTTGATCCGGACCACGTCGGTGCCGTTGCGGAGCAGCGCCGCCGGCAGGCCGGCATCGGCGGCGGCCTCGCTCGGCAGGGTCACCATGATGCGCGCGTCGCGGGCCCCGTCCGGGACCGCGCCGAACAGCTCCTCCGTGTTGGCGCGGAGCAGCCGCTCGCCCCGGAAGAAGGCGCGCGGCCGGGGGTAGTTCCGGGGCGTGCTTCCCGCGATGGCGGTCAGCGCGCCGATGACCGCGTCGAGATTGCCGAGCACGCGGCCTTCCAGCCGCCCCAGCGAGGACAGCCCATAGGGCATCAGCTCGGTCTGCATCCGGCTCAGGTCCCGCCGGCGCAGCGCCAGGTAATGCGCGAAGTTCAGCGCGCTGATCCGGAAACGCCGCCGGCCCCGGATGTTCCAGCCGCGCCAGAGGCTCCGCCCCTCCGCGGCGACGGCGCGCCGCAGGTCGGTCAGCGATCGGAGAAGGTCATGGGGGTCGGGGACAGGGCTCATGGGACCGTACCGGGATGTTGATTACCTGGACCGCTGCGCTTCGCACGGTCCGGCCCGCGGAAAGGCCGGTGTTCCGTAGCACGCCCGTATGACAGCCGCGTGTCACCGGGCGTCTCCTCTCCGAAAGATACGCGATGCTTGCGTATCTCGTATACCAGATACGTTATTTGGGACGCTTGCCAGAGGGACAGGGGATCTGCCATATTTGCTGCAGCGCACAATCGACTTCCCTGGTATCCCGCTGGCAACCTTTTCGGAAGGAAACCGTCCATGTTCAGTTCCATCTCCCTGGAAATCGCCGTCCTTGCCCTGGCCGTCGCCGGCCTCGCCGCCGTGATCGCCGAAATCGTCCTCAAGGACCCCCGGATGCTGTCCGAAATCGTCACCGACGTCGCCGCCATGGCCCGGCCCCAGCGGCGCGGCGGCGCGGTATCCTCGGCAAGCAACAGCAACTTCCGGAAAGCCGCCTGACCGCCGTCGGGAAGACTTCCGCAGACGCCGGCAGCGCCTTCGCCCTGGGATTACTTCCCCGGAGGCGCGGCGGCGCCCGGAAACGTAGAGCCGCCGCGGTACTCGCCCCCCTCCCCCAAAGACTTGCTGCGATGCGATATTGCGCGAAGCCCGCCTTTCGCGCAAAATTCCTGTTGATTTGTATGGTCCATGCCACATACCATATACCAGCGCTAAGACGATCCGACCGGTCGCGTACCTGACGACAATAATGTTGCCGGCCCGCTCCCGCTGCTGAGTGGACGACGGTACCGGCGTCATAGGGAGGAGTCTGACGTGACTGCGCTGGAAAGCATTTCCCGCCCGGCCAAGGCCGCCGCGATCGCCTGCCTGTCCATATCAGCCGCCGCAGCGGCCACCCTGACCTCCGGCGCGGCCCTCGCGTGGGAGCCGACCAAGTCGGTCGAGTTCATCGTCCCCGCCGGCACCGGAGGCGGCGCCGACCAGATGGCCCGGATGATCCAGGGCATCATCCAGAAGAACAACCTGATGAAGCAGCCGATCGTCGTGATCAACAAGTCGGGCGGCGCCGGCGCGGAAGGCTTCCTGGACGTTTCCGGATCGAAGCGGAACCCGCACAAGATCATCATCACCCTGTCCAACCTGTTCACGACCCCGCTGGCGACCGGCGTTCCCTTCTCCTGGAAGGACATGACCCCGGTCGCCATGCTGGCGCTCGACAACTTCATCCTCTGGGTCAATGCGGAGAGCCCGTACCAGTCGCCCAAGGAGCTGATCGACGCGGCCAAGGGCGGCGGCGCCAACAGCTTCAAGATGGGCGGCACCGGGTCCAAGCAGGAGGACCAGATCATCACCGCCGCCATCGAGCAGGCGACCGGCGCCACCTTCACCTACATCCCCTACAAGGGCGGCGGCGACGTCGCGGCCCAGCTGGTCGGCAACCACATCACCGCGAGCGTCAACAACCCGATCGAGGCGGTCGCCCAGTGGCGGGCCGGGGCGCTGCGGCCGCTCTGCGTGTTCGACGGCCAGCGGGTCCAGCTCAAGGAGCCGGTCGCCGACGGCAAGTCCTGGAACGACGTGCCCACCTGCAAGGAAAGCGGGCTCGACGTCGAGTACACCATGCTCCGCGGCATCTTCATGTCGCCCGGAGTGACCGCCGACCAGACCCAGTTCTACGTCGACCTGTTCCAGAAGGTCCGCGAGACCCCGGACTGGAAGGACTTCATGGAGAAGGGCGCCTTCAACACGTCCTTCAAGACCGGCGACGAGTACCAGTCGTGGCTGACCCAGGCCGAGGCGACCCACCGCACCCTGATGGAGAAGGCCGGCTTCCTCGCGAAGTGAGGATCGGCACGACCAGGTCCCGGGCGTGCCCGCGCCCGGGACCTCCATCCGGAGGAATTCCAGCGGGGGAGCGGCGGATGAGCCAGCAGACCAGCCAGCGTGACCGCGACGGGGACGCCGTCGCCACGCATCGTACCATGGAAATAGCGGTAGCCCTGCTGTTCGCCGTCGTGGCGGCGGTCGTCATGTACGACAGCAACCGCGTCGGCAACGGCTGGGCCAGCGACGGGCCGGAGGCCGGGTACTTCCCGTTCTATGTCGGCCTGATCATGTTCGTGTCGAGCTGCGTGATCCTGGTCAGCAACCTGCTGAGCCGGACCCCTAACATGGCGGCCTTCGTCGAGCGCGGCCAGTTCATCCTGGTGCTGAAGGTCCTGATCCCGACGGTCGCGTTCGTCGGCCTGATCTGGGTGCTCGGGATCTATCTGGCGGCGGCCGTCTTCATCGCCTTCTTCATGTCCTGGCTGGGCCGCTATCCGGTCGCCAGGATCGTGCCGATCGCCGTCCTGATCCCGCTCGCGCTGTTCGTGATGTTCGAGATCTGGTTCCTGGTGCCGCTGCCCAAGGGGCCGGTCGAGGCGATGCTCGGCTACTGATCCGTCCCCGTTCCCGTTCCCGTTCCCGACCCGCGCGTCCGCAACACGGCAAAGCCGAACGGCCCCGCTCCCCCGAGGGCGGCGGTCCAGGTGGAGGGGTGCCTTGGAAGCATTGATGAATCTGATGCATGGCTTCGGCGTGCTCGCCGATCCCATGAACATCGTCTACATGTTCGTCGGGATCACGCTGGGCGTGCTGATCGGCGTTCTGCCCGGTCTGGGCGGGGCCAACGGCGTGGCGATCCTGCTGCCGCTGACCTTCAGCATGTCGCCGACCTCGGCGATCATCATGCTGTCGTGCATCTACTGGGGGGCGCTGTTCGGCGGCGCCATCACCTCGGTGCTGTTCAACATCCCGGGCGAGCCCTGGTCGGTCGCCACCACCTTCGACGGCCACCCCATGGCCCAGCAGGGCCGCGCCGGCGAGGCGCTGACGGCGGCCTTCACCTCCTCCTTCTTCGGCGCCTTCCTGGCGGTCGTCCTGATCACCTTCCTGGCCCCGGTGATCGCCGGCTTCGCGCTGCGCTTCGGCCCGGCCGAGTTCTTCGCGGTCCAGCTCCTGACCTTCTGCAGCTTCGTCGGCATGGGCAAGGAGTCGCCCTTCAAGGTGCTCACCGCCATGATGCTCGGCTTCGCCCTGGCCGCCGTCGGGCTCGACACCGTCACCGGCCAGCTGCGCATGACCTTCGGCACCATCGAGCTGCTGCGCGGATTCGACTTCCTGATCGCGGTCATCGGCCTGTTCGGCATCGGCGAGATCCTGCTGACCATGGAGGAGGGCCTGGCCTTCAAGGGCAAGTCGGCCCGGATCAACCCGGCGGTCGTGCTGCACACCTGGAAGCAGCTGCCGAAATACTGGATCACCGCGCTGCGCGGCTCGATCGTGGGCTGCTGGATGGGCATCACGCCGGGCGGCGCCACGCCGGCCTCGTTCATGAGCTACGGCCTGGCCAAGCGCTTCTCGCGCAACGGCTCCCGGTTCGGCACCGGCGAGATCGAGGGCGTGGTGGCGCCCGAGACCGCGGCGCACGCGGCGGGCACCAGCGCGCTGCTGCCGATGCTGACGCTCGGCATCCCCGGCTCGCCGACCGCCGCGGTGCTGCTCGGCGGGCTGCTGATCTGGGGCCTGCAGCCCGGCCCGCTGCTGTTCGTCGAGCAGAAGGAGTTCGTCTGGGGACTGATCGCCAGCATGTACCTGGGCAACGTCGTCGGCCTGATCGTGGTGCTGACCACGGTGCCGCTGTTCGCCTCGATCCTGCGCATCCCGTTCAGCATCATCGCCCCGATCATCATCGTGATCTGCGCGGTCGGCGCCTACACGGTCCACAACGCCTTCATGGACATCGCCGTCATGCTGGTCTTCGGCGTGCTCGGCTACGTCTTCAAGAAGCTCTCCTACCCGCTCGCCCCGCTGGTCCTGGCCCTGGTCCTCGGCGACATGGCCGAAAGCTCCTTCCGCCAGGCCATGCTGCTCTCCCAGGGCGACCTCGCCATCTTCTGGTCCAACCCCCTCGTCGGCACCATCGTCACCCTCGCCCTCACCATGCTCTTCTGGCCCGTCATCTCCCTGGGGATCGCCCGGCTGCGGGCGCGCCAGGGGGGCAAGGCCGCGGTCTCCCTCAAGTGAGGGGGCCGCGCCATGGCCATCCCCCAGCCCGCGCCGGAGCAAGGCAGCGAAACCGGGACCAGCTTCAAGATGCAGGCCTACCGGGCCGTGAAGGACTCGATCCTGGCGATGGACGTGTACGGCCGGCGTGGCGAGATCCGCATCGACGACCGCGAGGTGGCCCAGGCGCTGGGCATCAGCCGGACCCCGGTGCGCGAGGCCCTGATCCTGCTGGAGCACGAGGGCCTCGTGCGCGCGGTGCCCCGGCGGGGCATCGTGGTGGTCCGCAAGACCCGGCGGGAGATCGTGGACATGGTCGTCGTCTGGGCGGCGCTGGAGGGCATGGCCGCCCGCCTCGCCACCGCCCGGGCCTCGGACGAGGAGCTGGGCGCGCTGGTCCGGAGCTTCCGTGAAACGCCCCTGCTCACCGACGCGCGGGAAAGCGGCGCTTCCGTCAGCCTCGTCCCGGACTATCCCGACCGGGCGATGGAGCTGGGACGCGGCCTGATCCGGCTTTCCGGATGCGCGCTGATCGAGGCGCTGACCGGGAACATGGCGCCTCACATGCGCGGCATCCGCAAGCTCGAACTGCTGGACGGGGAACAGGCGGCCAGGGCCGCCGCCTGCCAGTTCGGAATCATCGACGCCCTGGAGTCCCGCGACGCGGACGCGGCCGAGGCGCTGATCCTGCGCCACAACCTCGACCTCGCGCTGCACATCCAGAGGAGCTGCGATTTCCCCGACTGACGGTCCGCGGCAAACCAGAAACAGTTCCAGGAGGAAACGGAAGCCATGCAAGCGAAAGACATCATGACCTCTCCGGTCATCACCGTCGGCCCCGACGTACCCGTGGGGCAGGTCGCCAAGCTGCTGCTGGAGAAGCGGATCAGCGGCGTCCCCGTGGTCGCCGGCGACGGCCGGCTGCTGGGCATCGTCAGCGAGGGCGACCTGCTGCGCCGGGTGGAGACCGGGACCGAGCGCCGCAAGCCGAGCTGGCTGGAAATGCTGATCGGCCAGGGCAGCGACGTCGGCGACTTCATCAAGTCCCACGGGCTCCACGCCGGCGACGTCATGACCCGGGAGGTCGTGAGCGCCGCGCCGGACGCCAGCCTCCGCGACCTCGCCGAGCTGATGGAACGCAACGGCATCAAGCGCGTGCCGATCATGGAGGACGGCGGGCTGGTCGGCATCGTCAGCCGCGCCAACCTGCTCAGGGGCCTGGTCGAGGACCGGGCGCGGCCCCCCGTCCCGAGCAGCGACGAGCAGATCCGGACCGGCTTGGCCGACCTGCTGCGGCGCGAGCCCTGGGTAGACCATCGCCGGATCAACGTCGTCGTCGCCGACGGGGTCGTCCAGCTCTGGGGCGCCGTCGAGAACGACGAGCAGCGCCGCGCCCTGGTGATCGCCGCCGAAAGCCACCCGGGCGTCCGCTCGGTCGAGGACCACCTGACGGCCAACTGGTTCACCAACGAGGCGGGCTGAAAGGAGGCACGCACAGGAGGCTTGCGGGCAATCTGGTATCTGGTATACCGTATCCCAGTAAGAAGAACCAAGCCAACCATAACCGGAGGAAAATGCCCGCCATGGAAGGACAGGAATTCACCATCACGTTCGCCGGCAACGATCAGGAAATCGGCGCCAGCTTCCCGGTGATGCAGGAGCTCAGGACCCAGTACACCGACCCGGGCGCCTATCGCGACCAGATCCGCCGGCAGATGGACGACGGCTACAATCTGGCGCTTCTGTGGTTCAACGGCGAGGTGGCGGGCTGCGCCGGGTTCCGCGTCCACGAGACCCTGTCCCGCGGCAAGTACATGTATGTCGAGGATCTGGTGACCTCGGCCAAGCAGCGCTCGCACGGCTTCGGCGACAAGCTGTTCGACTGGCTCCAGGGCCAGGCTCGGGAGCGCGGCTGCGCGCAGATGGAGATCATCTCCGGCGTCCAGCGCGGCGATGCCCACCGCTTCTACCACCGCAAGCGCATGACCATAAAGGCGTTCCAGCTCGTCCTGCCGATCAAGGCCGACTGACGCCGGGCTTGCGCCGATGCTGTCCACGGGACTTCTGGTGCTCGCGGCCTTCGTCGCCGGGGTGGTCAACGCCATCGCCGGCGGCGGAGCCTTCATCACCTTTCCGGCCATGGTGTTCGCCGGCATCCCGCCGGTGCTCGCCAACGCGTCCAGCACGGTGGCGCTGTTCCCGGGGCAGGCGACCAGCGCGCTGGCCTACCGGCGCGACATCCTGGGCATCACCGAATTCAGCCTGCCGGTCTTCGTCGGCCTGAGCCTGGTCGGCGGGCTGGTCGGGGCGCTGCTGCTTCTCTACACGCCCAACGCGGTGTTCGCCGACCTGGTGCCGTGGCTGATGCTGTTCGCCACCACCGTCTTCGCGGTCGGCAACTTCGCGCCCAAGGGCGTCTCCGCCCGGATGAGGCTGTCCGGAACGGCCGTGCTGGTGGCCCAGTTCGTCATCTCGATCTATGGCGGCTATTTCGGCGGCGGCATCGGGTTCCTGATGCTGGCGGCGCTGACCCTCTACGGCATGCGGGACATCCATGCGATGAACGGGATGAAGATCCTGCTGGCGACATTGATGAACGGCGCCGCGGTCGCCGCCTTCGTCCTCGCCGGCGCCGTCCACTGGACCGCGACGCTGCCGATGGCCGTCGCCTCGATCCTGGGAGGCTACGCGGGCGCCCGCGGCGCCCGGCTGATCGACCAGAAATTGCTCAAGCTCCTGGTCGTCGGCATCGCCGGCGCCATGACGGTGTACTTCTTCTGGCGCCAGGGATGACGGCCCCGGCCGCTCGACGGAGGATTGAACGGAAAGGACGCATGCGGCTATGCTCCCGATCGAAGGGAGCATCGAATGCCAAGAAGTCCGTCATCCGCAAATCCCAGTGCTCCGAAAGAGACGGATCAGCAGTCCGCGACGCCGGAGGAGCTCAACCTCGAAAGCCTCGCCGGCGTGGCGGCCTTCCATCTGCGGCTCGCGGCCGAGGCATCCCAGCAGGCGTTCAACCGGCAGATCGAGGCGATCGGACCCAGCGTGCCCTACCGGACCGGGCACTACACGGTGCTGCGGCTGATCGCCAACAATCCGGGCGTGACGCAGACCGCGGTCAGCTCGGCGGCCGGCCGGGACAAATCGACCCTGACCCCATTGCTGAACGACTTCGTGCGCCGGGGGCTGGTCCGGCGCGAGACGATCTCGTCCGACCGGCGCAGCTATGCCCTGACCCTGACGCCGGAGGGCGAGGCGGCCCTGGCGGCGCTCGCCAAGGCCTCGCGGGCCCACGGCGCGGAGCTGGACCGGATCATCGGTCCCGAGAACAAGGCCGACTTCATCCGCATCCTGCGCCGCATCAAGGAAGAGCTGGGCTGAGCTGGAGCCGTGCCCGGGGCAGCCGAACCGATGCGTCGCGCCATGGGCGCAACCGACGATCGACGGTTCGCATCATCTTCGCCCTGTGTCAAACCGTAGGTTGCGCCCATGGCGCAACACAGTGCGGCGAGCGGAACGGCAGGCGGCCTGGACCGGAGCGGTAACCGATCGGGTACCGCTCTATCCAGCCAGCACCGGCGCGATCCGCTCCAGCGCCCAGTCCACCTCCTCGCGGGTGATGACCAGCGGCGGGGCGATGCGGATGGTGTGGCCGTGGGTGTCCTTCGCCAGGATGCCCTGCGCCCGCAGCGCCTCGCAGAAGCGCCGGGCGCCGCCGGCCTCGGGATGCAGCTCGACCGCCAGCATCAGCCCCCGGCCGCGCACCTCCCGCACCGCGCCGCTCTTCATACCCTCCAGCTCCCGCTTGAAATAGGCGCCCAGCTCGGCCGAATTCCCGATCATGCCCTCCTCGACCAGCACCTTCAGCGCGGCGCGCGCCACCGCGCAGGCCAGCGGGTTGCCGCCGAAGGTGCTGCCGTGCTGGCCCGGCTTCAGCACGCCCAGCACCTCCGTGTTGGAGAGCACGGCCGAGACCGGGTAGAAGCCGCCGGACAGGGCCTTGCCGATCAGGGTGACGTCGGCCTCGATCCCTTCGTGCTCCTCCGCCAGCAGGCGGCCGGTGCGGCCCAGGCCGGTCTGGATCTCGTCCAGGATCAGCGTGACGTTGTGGGCGGTGCAGAGCTCGCGCACCCGCCGGAAGTATCCCGGCGGCGGGATGATCACGCCGGCCTCGCCCTGGATCGGCTCGACCAGGAAACCCACGGTGTTCGGCGTGATCGCGGCATGGAAGGCCTCCGCGTCGCCGAACGGCACCACCCGGAACCCCGGGGTGAAGGGGCCGAAGCCGCCGCGCGCGTCGGGGTCGGTGGAGAATCCCACGATGCCGATGGTCCGGCCGTGGAAATTGTCGGAGCAGACGACGATCTCCGCCTGCCCCTCGGGCACGCCCTTGACCTCGTAGCCCCACTTGCGCACCGCCTTGATCGCGGATTCCACGGCCTCGGCGCCGCTGTTCATGGGCAGGATCTTGTGGGAATTGGTCAGCGCCGCCAGCTCCTCGTAGAACAGCGCCAGCTGGTCGTTGCGGAACGCGCGCGAGGTCAGGGTCAGCTTGCCCGCCTGCTCGACCATCGCCGCCAGGATCTTCGGATGGCAATGGCCCTGGTTGACCGCGGAATAGGCCGACAGGCAGTCCAGGTAGCGGTTGCCGTCCACGTCCCATACCCAGACCCGCTCTCCGCGGGTGAGCACGACGTCGAGCGGCTTGTAGTTGTGGGCGCCCAGCGAGTGCTCGATCTCGATCAGGCCGGCGCTCCGGGACAGGGTGTCGGGGCTGGGGGCGACGTTCATGGGTTCGGTCTCCTCGCGGCTGGTTCGTTCAGGCGACGCGGATGCGCCGCGCCGGGCGGTCGATGATGGTCCGGCCGAACAGGCTGCCGGCCAGTTCGGTCAGCAGGCGGGCGCTCTTGCCGCGCTCGTCCAGGAAGGGGTTCAGTTCGACGATGTCGAGCGACCCGACCAGCCCGCTGTCGTGCAGCAGTTCCATGATCAGGTGCGCCTCGCGGTAGGTGGCGCCGCCGGGCACCGTGGTCCCGACGCCGGGCGCCAGGCCGGGATCGATGAAGTCCACGTCCAGGCTGACATGCAGGTGGGCGTCGCCGCCGGCGATCCGGTCGAGCATCCGCCGCAGCGGGACCGAGACGCCGGTCTCGTCGATCGCCCGCATGTCCGAGACCTGGATGCCGCGCGCCTGGACCGCCTCGCGCTCGGTCGGGTCGATCGAGCGCAGGCCGAACAGGTGGACGTTCTCCGCCCTGACCGGGACGAAGGGCCGGTCGCCCAGCAGGGGCCGCAGGCTCCGGTCGCCGCAGGCGAAGGCGACGGACATGCCGTGCATGTTGCCCGACGGCGTGGTCGCCGGCGTGTTGAAATCGGCATGGGCGTCGAGCCAGAGCACGAACAGCTCCCTGCCCGCCTCCCGGCAGTGGCGCGCGATGCCGCTGACGGTGCCTATGGACAGGCTGTGGTCGCCGCCCAGGAAGATCGGGAACCCGCCGTCCCGCGCCATCAGGTAGGCGTGGTCGTGGATCAGTCGGGTCCAGGCGGCGATGTGGCCGAGGTTGCGGCACGCGGCGGCGTCGGCCGGGGCCATGTCGACCTCGACCGGCGCCGGGTGCGGCAGGTCGCCATGGTCGACCACGGCGTGGCCGAGTTCGCCCAGCAGGGCCGGAAGGCCGGCGGTGCGCAGCGCCGCCGGACCCATCACCGAGCCGGCCTCGCCGGCGCCCAGTTCGAGCGGGACGCCGAGCAGCGATACCCTCGCCGATTGCCGGGATTTGCCCGAATCCGTCCAACGCATGTGCCGACCGCTCCGATGATGTGAACCGGAGACGAGGATGACGGCATGGAATGCCAACGAACAGCCAGGGATGTGCTAAGATTCGCAAGTCCATCCCGCATTTCGCCAGGGCCAGATGACGGAACGCCAGTCCCCCGCGTCGCTCGACGCGACAGACCGCCGGCTGATCGAGCTTCTGCGCGACAATGCGCGCCTGCCGACCGCGACGCTCGCCCGGCATCTCGGCGTGTCGCGCGGCACGGTGCAGAACCGGATCGACCGGCTGATCCGGGACAGGGTGCTGCTGGGCTTCACCGTCCGGCTGGGCGGCGACGCCGGGGCCAGCCCGGTCCGCGCGATCGCCTCGCTGGAGGTGCGGTCGAGCGATCACCGCTCGGTGCTGGCCGCCCTGAAGCGCATCCCCGAGGTCACCCGCGTCCATTCGACCAACGGCCGATGGGACCTGGTGGCGGAGATCAATACCGCCGACCTCGCGACGCTCGACCGGGTCCTGACCGAGATCCGCTCCACCCGTGCCATATCCCACTCGGAAACCAGCATCCTGCTGGCCGAGGTGGCGTGACGGGATCCTTTGAAATTACTTTGCGGTCAAGAGCGCCCGGGTAGCAGAACAGGTGCCGCTGATCTTCAACGTGCAAACAGGCTTTTGCACTGCGATAGCATCCGGAATTTGCCCATCTCAGTTGTCGGAACCGCAAGTCATATCTGAAGCGCAGGCCGTTTCTGTCCTAATCGCCAACTCCTCCGGTTTTGCAGGCTTGGTTCAGGCATGCCGAGAAGCTGTAGGTGCGACCTGAAATTGTGATAACTATTTTGAGCGAGTGCCAAGCGTCTCCTGTTTCCTTCTCTGCGCCATTTTGTTGATCGGCATAGCAGGCTTCATTACCCGCCACATCAAACTGTTCAGAAAGTTCGGCTGCTTCAGCTCAAGACTGTGCGCATCGGCATAGCCTCTTGTAAAGGCCCAAAAGGCTCCTTCCGTATCCATGTATGATTGAGCGTCGGTCAGGTTCAAGAACAAAACTCCCTGCTTCTCCAGCCGAACTCTGACGAGACTGGCCCACGCGGACGTCTTTCCTGGCTCGATCGCAACACCAAACAACTTACCGTATAGATCTTCGGACCATCCATCCGCGTCATGTGGCGGAGAGTTCTTATAGACCGAGCAATGAAATCCCGTTCCCTCAAACGAAGGCAAGAAACGAATGTAACATACGTCTTGGCTCAAAATCATCTCCATTGAAGAAAATCTGGCCGCCCTGGAGGGCGGCCAATGTTGAGGATGTGCGCATAACCAGAGTTAGGCAGCCCGTTTCCAGCCGTCTCCGTTCTCGTCCGGATTGATGAACACCGCTTTGTCGTTCATGGGTGCGTCTTGTTCATCAAGGCACTTCAAGAGATCGCGTAAATCAAAGCTCCTGCCGATATGCTGTCTGTACATTACTCGCAGCAGTCGGTCGGCCGGACCGGGGATCTGGCTTTGGTCCTTCTCCCATCTGGCAACTTGCTGCGCGCTCATTCCCAAGAGCCTGCCCATCTCGGATTGCGTGATATCCATACGCAGCCTGAGGAAGCGTATCTCCTTTCCACCCAGTACCTTTTTCCCTTCCACAAGGTACTCGGCGATTGCGTCAAGCAGCCCATCCAAGTTCTTGATGCTTACACCTTGCCCATACTCAGTCTCATGGATCTTATACCCGTTGATCAAGTATATACCATCCAGGCCACATCCCTTGTAATGGAACGGCTTCTTGATTTCCTCGCCATGCACCCCGAAATGCGGCTTGGTCATTTCAAGTCCTCCCACTCTATAGTCTTAACGAATAACTTTCCATCAAGAAGAATAATGGTGACAGCGCCGGCATCTCGATTCCCGCGCAGCCTTTTAACCACTTTGCACTTCCACTCACCTCTTGTCGTTCGCACCGGGCTTTCAAGAACCATCCCGGTCCTCAGAATGCGAAATACATCCTCGTCGAAAATATCGCGTTCGTGCTGCCTTTCCTCGGCATGATATCCCAGGATAACATTGGCAGAGTCGCGGGCAATCTCCCTGATCACCTGCTCCGCGCGCTTGGCGGTGAGCCGGAAATTGACCAGGTCGCCTTGCCACCTCCAGTCCGTCATCATCCCGCCTTGTTGTACGCCAAGCCCGCGGGACCTATCATGATGACAGGCGACTTACCTGTCAATATGATAGGTCCCCTCCTGACTTCAAGGGCACGAAGTGTTCGACGCCGAATGGCCCGCTCTCTATCCCGGAATCCCGATGCCCGGCCCGACCCGGCGGATCAGCTCGGCCACCGGCGGCCTCAGCGTGCGGAACGCCGTCAGGAAATCGCCGCACCGGTACGACGGCATCTCCGCCCTGATCCGCCGGGCATGCACCCGCGCCTCCTCCCGCCGGTCCGCCAGGGCGTCGCAGAAGGCCGCGATGGCATGGATATGGACATGGGCGTTGGGCCGGCGCGCCGCCCGCTCGCCCCACGCCGCCGCCTGGGCGTAGTCCCCCAGGTTCATCCAGGCCAGGGCCCGCGCGCCCAGCATCGCGAACAGCAGGGGATCCAGGGGGCTCAGCCGCTGCGCCAGCTCGGCGGCCTCCAGGGCCGCCGCGGCGTCGCCGCCCTGCGATTGGACGAAGGCGATGGTGTAGTGACCGAGGGCGAAGTTCGGGTTGAGATCGACCGCCACCTCCAGCTCCTCCACCGCCGGGTCCTGGCGCTTCAGGAGCCACAGGGCGCGCCCCAGCACCCAGTGGGTCGTCGGGTCCCGCTCGTCCAGGGCGACGCTCTGCTCGGCGAAGCGGTAGGCGTGGTCGGCCTCGCGCCGCCAGTCGCCCAGGCGGTGCAGGAAGGCGTCCTGGAAATGGGTGAAGGACAGGCCGGCATGGGCGCGCGCGCTCAGCGGATCCAGCCTCAGCGCCTGCCGGAAGAAGCCCCGCGCCGTGTCGTTATCGCCGCGGGTGAACCGGAACATGTGCCACAGCCCGCGGTGATAGGCGCCCCAGGCGTCCAGCCGTTCGGAAGGCCATGTCAGCGACCGCCGGATCTCCGCCGCCTCGATCTCCGTCTCCAGGACGGCGGCGATCCTGGCGGTCAGCTCGTCCTGGACCGCGAACAGGTCGTCCAGCCGCCTTTCCAGCACCTCGCTCCACAGCACGGTCCCGCTCCCGGCGTCCACCAGCGTCACCGCCAGCCGCAGCCGGCCGCCGTGGGTGCGGACCGTGCCGGTGACCAGGTACCGGGCGCCGAGCGCCTCGCCCAGGCTGCGCGGATCGATCCCGACTCCCCGGAAACGGAACGACGAGCCGTGGGCGATGACGAACATCGACCGCAGCCGGGACAGCCGCGTCAGGATGTCGTGGGCGAGGCCGTCGGCGATCCCCCCGCCTTCGGCCGGTCCGTCCAGCATCTCGAAGGGCAGGACCGCCAGCGACGGCTTGCCCGGAAGCCCCTGGGGCTCCGGCCCGGAGGACACCGCCGGCCGAGGAGCCGCCGGCACGGTCCAGGCGCCGTCGCGGATGCCGCGCAGCAGCTCCACGGTCCGCTCCTCCGGCTCGGCGTCGAGCCGGCGGCGCACCGCCTCGGCGCAGGCGTGGTATTGCAGGATCGCCTCCGAACGCCGCCCGGCCTGCGCATGGTCCCGCATCAGGCTGCGGTGCGCCTCCTCGCAGGCGGGATCCAGGACCAGCCAGCGCTCGGCCGCCCAGGCCGCGCCGTCCCGGTCCCCCCGCTCCTCGCACAGCGCGGTCAGGCGGGCGAAGACGCCGCCCGCGATCCGGGCGACCCGCGCGCGCTCGCCGGACAGCCACATGTCGAAATCGTCCGAGCCGGTCTCCTCCCCCGGCAGGAGCGGCCCGGCGCACAGGCCGGCGGCGGCGCGCAGGGCGTCGGGGGTGCCCTCCCGGGCCAGCCGCTCGACGGCGGGAACGTCCACCCGCCCTTCCGGCAGCGCCGCGGCCACCGTGTCGCCGCCGGTCCGGATCAGGTCTCCCCCCGCCCGCTCGCCGAGGCGGCGGAGTTCCGTCAGGCCCTGGCGCAGGCAGTGGCGGGCGCTCCGCTCGTCGCGGTCCGGCCACAGCAGGCCGGCGAGGCGTTCCCGGGGCACCGGACGCGCCGCGTTCATCGCCAGGTAGGCGAGCAGCATCCGCGTCTTCCGCCCCGGCACGGCGACCTCGCACCCGCCCGCATCGGCCAGCGAGAAGCCGCCCAGCAAGCGGAGCGTCGGTCCGTCCATCGCGCCCTCCAGGGGGAGCTTGCCCGAGCACCGGACCATAGCAGGTCCGGTTCCGGCTGTCAGAGGCGCTTACGCCCGATCGGGCCATCCTCCGAAAGAGACCGCGTCCTGACGCCTGGCTGACGCCTGGCTGACGCCGGCCGGACGGCGGGCTGACGCCGGCGCGCGATCCTCGCCGCCTGAACCCGGAACCGAGGAGCATGACATGACCGTGCAGACCAACCCCCTTCCCGCCATCCAGCCGCACAACGAGCGCGCCGCCTCCGTCTGGAGTTCGGGCGGGCGCGACTACGAGGAGATCATCCGAGGCGTCTATGACGGCATCGATACGACCGTCGCGGCCCTGGCGCCCCGGCCGGGCGAGCGCATCCTCGACGTCGCGACCGGCACCGGCATCACCGCCCGGGCCTGCGCGCGGCGCGGCGCCCATGTCACCGGGATCGACATCGCCGCCGGCCTGCTGGACGCGGCGCGCGGCCTGTCGGACGGGCTCGCGATCGACTACCGGCTGGGCGACGCCGAGGCCCTGCCTCTGCCGGACGCCGGCTTCGACGCCGTCGTCTCGACCTTCGGCGTCATGTTCGTCGGCCGTCCCGAGGCGGCGGCCGGGGAACTCGCCCGCGTCTGCCGGCCGGGCGGGCGGCTGGCGCTGGCGACCTGGACGCCCGACGGCGCCATCGCCGAGATGTTCGCCGTCATGCGCCCCTACATGGCGGCCCCGCCCGCCGTGTCGCCCTTCGACTGGGGCCGCCCGGAGCGGCTTCGGCAACTGCTGGGCGACGCCTTCGACCTGACCATCCGTGTCGAGACCAGCCACTATGTGGAAACCGGCGGCGAGGCGGCCTGGAACACCTTCGTCACCGGCTACGGCCCGACCCGCGCCCTGGCCGCCAGCCTGGACGAGGACCGCCGGGCCGCGCTGAAGCGCGACTTCGTCGCCTTCCACGAGCGCTACCGCGAAGGCCAGGGCATCCACGTGCCCCGCACCTTCGTGCTGACGCTTGGTATGCGCCGGTAACGGGTGGCGGGGCGCCACCCCGCCCCGCCCTCTCAGCGCCTCGGGGTGAAGACTCGAAGCCGGTGGCCGTCCGGGTCCAGGGCGACGAAGGTCCGTCCGAAATCCATGTCGACCGGCGGCTGAATGATCGGGACGCCGTTCCCGGCCCACTCGGCATGGACCCCGTCCACGTCGTCGTGGCTGATCGCGATCTCGCAGCCCCCCGGCGCGGTCGCCGGCGGCTGCACCCCGTCGCGCGCCCACAGACCGAGCATGACGCCGCTGTCCAACGCGAACATCGCGAAGGTGGGAGAGGCTTCCACCGGCGGTTTGCCCAGCAGGGCGGCATAGAAGTCGGCGCTGTCAGCCGGGCTCCTGACATACAGCAGAATGAAGTTGAAATCGGTCATGGCATGTCCTTCGTGGGTCGCTGGCCTGTTCGCCCGATCGGGCAGGTGCATCCTGCCGGGCTGGATGCATCCTGCCCCTGCCTTGTGACAGATCCTGTCAGCATGACGGGTCCGGGCGCGCCGCCCGCTGTTGCCGGGTCCCTATTCCGTCGGGACCGTCATTGCCGAGCTATGCCCTCGCTTTCTCGCCACTCCTTCAGAAGGACGAGCCGCCGGCGCGGGTAACGGGAGCCGGTAACTGTCAGCGAGACGATGCGATCCAGGCGGAAATGACGAAAGCCGCCCCGCAGCTCACACCAAGCGACCATGACGTATGCCCGGTCGAAGAATCCGACCGCGAACGGCCAGACCGTCCGTTCGCTCGGCGTCCCGGTTTGATCGTGGTACGCCAGCTCCAGCTTGCGTTCGCTGCGGATCGCATCGCGAATGGCGACGAGGTCGCCTCCGCGCCCGGCGACCGGTTCTCCAGGACCTACCAGAAGGGCCGATGTGTCCAGGCTCTCCGCCAGATCCGGCGGCAGCACGGCGGCGATCCTGGCCAGCGCGTTCCGCGCTGCCGCACCCAGCCGGGCGTCGGCCCGGGCGGCCACCCAGCGGGAGCCGAGGACGAGCGCCTCGACCTCCTCTTCCGTGAACATCAGGGGAGGCAACAGGAAACCCTGCCGCAGGACATAGCCCACGCCCGGCTCCCCCTCGATCACGGCGCCCTGGGCCTGGAGGGCCGCGATATCCCGATAGAGCGTGCGGAGGCTGACACCCAATTCACCGGCCAGGGCTTGGCCGCTGACCGGCCTTCGATGCCGCCGAAGGATCTGGATCAGGTCAAGCAGGCGTTCGGCTCGGGCCACCGGCACTCCCTCGGATCGCCGCGGAGCGGATCATCCCACGGTGGTCCTGTGACGTGCCGGGTTCGGAGGCCCGACCTTCGAGGGACTCAAATGCCCCCTCCGGCCAGCAGGCGCCGGTAGATCGCCACATAGTCCGCGGCCATGCGGGTATCGGTGAAGCGTTCCTCGAAGCGGCGGCGGACGGCGGCGCGGTCCAGGTCGGCGGCGCGGCCGACCGCGTCGACCGCCGCCTCCAGGCTGGTGACCGCGTAGCCGGTGATCCCGTCCTCGACCACCTCCGGCACGGCGCCGCGGCGGTAGGCCACCACCGGGGTGCCGGTCGCCATGGACTCGATCATGACCAGCCCGAACGGCTCCTCCCAGTCGATCGGGAACAGCAGCGCGCGCGCCTTGCCCAGGAAGCCGTCCTTCTCCGCGTCGTTCAGTTCGCCGACCACCTCGACCAGCGGATTGTCCAGGTACGGCTTCACCCGCTTGTCCCAGTAGGGGCGGTCCTGGTCGTACAGGGTCCCGGCCAGCTTGATCGGCATCCCGGCGGCCAGCGCGATCCGGATCGCCTCGTGCGGCTGCTTGGTCGGCGAGAAGCGGCCGATGAAGGCGAGGTAGCCCCCGGGTCCGGGATTGAAGCGATAAAGATCGGCGGGAATGCCGTGATGCACGGTCCCGGCCCAGCGCGCCTGCGGCAGCGGCAGGCGCTGGCGGTCGGAGATCGACACCAGCGGCATTTCCGGGACGGCATCGTACAGGATCCGCATGTCCGGCCCGCCCAGCGGCATGTGGAAGGTGGTCACGGTCCGGTCGGCGATGTCCATGAAGCAGGGGAAATGCATTCCCTCCTCGTGGAAATGGACGACGTCGAACTCCTCCAGGTGCCGGCGGACCAGCGCGAAATGGGCGGCGAAGTGGGGCAGCGGATTGGTCACTTGGCTGCCGTTCAGCGCCGTCGCCCGCGACGCGACCAGCCGGGCCGAGGTGACCGCGTCGCCGCAGGCGAACAGGGTGACCTCATGCCCGGCGGCGACCAGCGCCTCGGTCAGGTACGAGACCGCCCGTTCCGTTCCGCCGAAGCGGGCCGGCGGGATCGGGAAGATGATTGAACCTACCTGGGCGATTCGAAGCGGGCGCGGCATGGCATCGGTCTCGGCTGTCGGAGAAGCACGCGGTCGAAGGGGCGGTGATGACGGGATGATTACGCGATTAAGTAATGATAAACTCCACCATCAGTAGATGATCATCGGCGATCGGGTCAATCGGAATCCCCGTCTTCCGGTTTTTGAACTTTCATGCAGGCTCCCTCGCATCAGGCCGGCACGGGGTCGAGCACCCGCCCGATCGCGTCCGCCAGCTCCCCGACGATCGGCTCCCGCATCACGGAGTGATGATCGCCGCCGATCCGATGGACCGCGACCGGCCCGGCCGCGACCTCCGACCAGCCGAGGTCCGCCGCCAGCCCGGAACGGGCCGCCAGCGCGTCGGTCACCCAGACGTCCACGGGCCGGCCGATCGGCCTGGGCCGGAAGTCCCGCAGGGCGTCCAGGTTGGCGCCGTAGACCGCCAGCATCCCGGCGACCTGGTCGCGCGTGACCGCCCCGCCGAATGCCCCGGTCGCGGCCAGCCGCCGGTGCACCAGGCCGATCCGGGTCTCCTGGCCGAACTGCTTCAGCACCGCGGCATCGAGGCCGAGATCGAGCCCCATGGAGTGCTCGACCGCCCGGACCATGTGGAGCAGCCGCCCGGCCTCGTCCCCCGGCACGATGCCGTCCGCGAAGTCCTGCGGGTTGGCCAGCGCGTCGATCACGCAGACGCGGGCGACCGCCCGGCCGCGCGCCGCCAGTTCGGCCGCCAGCTCGCCGGCCAGCGCCGCGCCGAACGAGTAGCCGACCGGCACGAAGGGACCGGGCAGGCCGGCGGCCAGCACGGCGTCGGCATAGGTCCGCGCCATTTCCGGCAGCCCGCCGATCGGCGGCCGGGTATTGTCGAGCCCGCGCGCCTGGAGCGCCGCCACCCGCCAGCCCTCCGGCAGATGGGCGGCGAGCGCCGCGTAGCTGAGCACATGGCCCGAGACCTCGTGGGGCAGCAGAATCGTGCCCAGACAGGCCCCCGACGCCGCCGCCTCGGACCGCAGCATCACCAGCACCTCGTCGGCGCCGCCGGACCGCGCGTCGATCAGCGCCGCCTGCCGGGCGACCGTCCCGCCGGAGAACAGGCTGGCCAGCGGCAGCCGGCAGCCGAACGCCGCCTCGACCCGGGCCATGAGCTGGACCGCCAGGAACGAGTGCCCGCCAAGCTCGAAGAATCCGGCATGGACGGAGGTCACCGGCCGCTCCAGCACGGCGGACCAGATGTCGAGCAGCGCCGTCTCGGTGGCGCTCGGCGGATCCGACCCGTCGCGGACGCCGGCCGCCGGTTCGGGCTCCGGCGCCCCGCTCCCCTCGTCCCGGCGCTCCAGCACGCCTTCCCCGGTCCAGCGCACCGTGATGCCGGTCGGGATCGGCGCCTCCCTCGGCCGCTCCAGCCAGAGCGTTCCCGGCAGGCCGACCGGCACCGGCGTCCCGTCGGCGTCCAGGACGTGGGGGATCGTTCCGGGGGCGACAAGATCGGCGGGCGCCCGCCCGGCCCGCTGCCAAGCCCGGATCGCCTCGGCATCCGCCCCGGCGTCGGCCAGGGGAAGCCGCAGCGCGGCGGCTTCGGGACGGGCCGCCAGCTCCGCCAGCAGATGCGTCAGGTGCCGGGCCAGCCGCTCGACCGTTCCGGCATGGAACCGGTTGGCGTCGCATTCCAGGACGGCATCGATGCCGCCGCCCTCCTCGACCAGGGTCAGCAGCACGTCGAAGCGGGCGACGCCGGCATCGTCGGCCAGCGGCGTGACGGTCAGCCCCGGCAGGTCGAGCCGCCCGCCCGGCGCGTTCTGAAGCACCATCATGGCCTGGAACAGCGGCGTGCGGCTGATCGAGCGCTTCAGCCCCAGGGCGTCCACCACCAGCTCGAACGGCGCGTCCTGGTGGGCATAGGCGTCCAGCGTCACCCGGCGCGCCCGCTCCACCAGGTCCAGCCCGGAGGGGTTGCCCGACAGGTCCAGCCGCAGGGCCAGGGTATTGACGAAGCAGCCGATCAGCCCCGCCAGGTCGTCGCGCGTGCGGTTCGCGATCGGCGTGCCCACGACCACGTCGGACTGCCCGCTCCAGCGCGACAGCAGCAGCGCGAACCCGGCATAGAGCACCATGAACAGCGTGGCGCCGCTGCGGCTCGCCAGCCCGCGCAGGGCCTCGGTCTCCGCCGCGCCGATCCGGAAGCGGTGGCACCGGGCGGGGCGGTCCGCTCCGGATGTCCGCAGCGCGTCGGCGGGAAGCTCCAGCACCTCCGGCGCGCCGGCCAGTCGCCCGCGCCAGTGGCCGACCAGCCGCTCCAGGGCGTCGCCGGCCAACATCCGCTGCTGCCACGCGGCGAAGTCGGCATACTGGACCGGGAGCGGCGGCAGGCCGGCCTCGCGGCCCTCGGCGGCGGCGCGGTAAAGCTCCGTCACCTCCCGCGCCAGCACGCCCATCGACCAGCCGTCCGTGACGGCATGGTGGAGCACCGCCACCAGAACGGCGGAGCCGGGGGCGAGCCGGACCAGCGTCAGCCGCAGCGGCGGCCCGCGGTCCAGGTCGATCGGCTCCAGCGCCAGCGGCCGCAGCGCCCGCCCCAGGCTTTCCGGATCCGGGCCGGCGGGAGGCGCGAAGTCCGATCCGTCCAGCACGGCCCCCTCCAGCACGACCCCCTCCAGCACGACCAGGGGCGCCTCGAAGGGCGGCATGATTTCCTGGAAGGGCCGGCCGTCCACCACGGGGAAGCGGGTCCTCAGCGTCTCGTGCCGGGCGATCAGGCCGGTCAGCGCCTGGCGCAGCGCCGCCTCGTCCAGGTCGCCGTCCAGCTTCAGCCCCAGCGCCACGTTGTAGACCCCGGTGCCGGGCATCAGCCGGTCCAGGAACCACAGCCGCTGCTGGGCGTAGGAGAGCGGCAGCACGCCGGTTCGGTCCGCCGGCGGGATGGTCCCCTCGGCGGCCCCCTGCGCGGCGTCCGGTCCCAGCCGCCCCGCCAGCTCGGCGGCGAACTCGGCGACCGTCGGCCGCTCGAACAGCAGGCGCAGCGGCAGGTCGATGCCGAACCGGGCGCGGATGCGGGCGATCACCCGGGTCGCCAGCAGCGAGTGGCCGCCGGCCTCGAAGAAATTGTCGTGGATGCCGATGCGGGCGGCGCCCAGCACCTCCGCCCAGGTCTCCGCGACGGCGGCCTCCAGCGGAGTGCGCGGCGGATCGCCGTCCGCCCCGACCGCCGGCCCGTCCTCCCCGGGTTCCGGCAGGGCGCGGGCGTCCAGCTTGCCGGTCGGCCCGAGCGGCAGCCGGTCCAGGAAGACGAAGGCGCCGGGCACCATGTGTTCCGGCAGGCGGGACGCCGCGTGGCGGCGCAGCGCGCGGCCCAGCGTGCCGCGCCGGTCCGGCGGCGCGGGCTCGTTGAGATAGGCGGCCGGCGCCTCGGCGGCGGCCGGCGCCGGCGCGCATCCCGCGGGCATCGGCTCGCCCGGCCGGCGGAACCAGACGTCCAGGCGCCCGTCCTCCGTCCCGGCGGTCCAGCCCGGAAGCGCCTCCCAGCCGTGCTCCCGGGCGAGCCGCGCGATCACCGCCCCGTCCAGGCCGTCCGCCGGATCGACGGGCGGCCCGTCCAGCACCGCGTCCGGCGGCCCGTCCGCCTCGATCCAGGCCAGCGCCTCCAGCGGCCGGGCCAGCCGCCGGTTCGGGACGCCGGAGATACCGAAGCCGGAGCCTTCCCGCGCCAGCCGCCCGGCCAGCAGGCTCTCCGTGTCGCCGTCGGCCCAAAGCGAATATTCCGCCGTCGCAACGGTCCCGGCGCCGCCCTTGACCGTGACGACGGCGTCGTACCGGAAGCGGGTCAGCTCGTTGTCTCCCGCCGCGGCCTTCGGCATGGCGATCACGCCGGCCACGTCGGGCCGCCGCGCCAGCGCCGCGAAGAAGGCGGGATCGACCAGGATCTCCTTCTCGCGCTCGACCGCCCGCGCCAGCCGGCGCGCCAGCTCCAGCCGGGTCCGCCCCGCCCCGGTCGCGGCGGCGATGTCGGCATGGAACGCCCGGAGCAGCACGCGGTTGCGCAGGTCGCCCAGGAACAGCCGCCCGCCGGGCGCCAGCCGGGCCAGCGCGCCCTCCACCACCGCCATGAAATAGGCGCGGCTCGGGAAATATTGCGCGACCGAATTGATCACGACCAGATCGAAGCCGCCGGGCAGCCCGTCCAGGTCGGCGGCTTCCCGCCGCTCCACCGCGACATGGTCCAGCCCCCGGTCCGCCGCGGCCCTGCGCAGCCGCTCGACCACCGGGGCGGAGAAGTCCAGCCCGTGGTACTGCTCGACCGACGGCGCCAGCCCGAACAGGATCATCCCGGTGCCGCAGCCGATCTCCAGCACCCGGCGCGGCGCCAGGGCCCGCAGCCGGTCCAGCGTCTCGTCCAGCCAGGCGCGCATCTCCGCGGCGGGGATCGGCGCGTTGGTGTAGCTGTCGTTCCAGCCGGAGATGTCGAAGTCCAGCACTTCCCCATCCCCGCCGTAGATCATGTCGAAGGTGGCGCGCCAGCCCTCGTCGTCCCCGGCCTCGCTCCCGGCCTCGCCGTCCGCGCCGGGACGCGGGACGACATAGGCGACCAGCCGCTTGGCGTCGCCCTCCCCGCGCGGCACCACCGCCACGTCGCCGACCGCAGGATGGTCGGACAGCACGGCGTGGATCTCGCCCAGCTCGATCCGGAACCCGCGCAGCTTCACCTGGGCGTCGGCGCGCCCGCGATATTCCAGGTCGCCCGCCGGGGTGACCCGCGCCAGGTCGCCGCTGCGGTACAGGAGCCCGCCGCCGGCGGGATCCAGGACGAAGCGTTCCGCCGTCAGCTCCGGCCGGTTCAGGTAGCCTCGCGCCACGCCGGCCCCGCCGACCCAGATCTCCCCGACCATGCCGGGCGGCACCGGCTCGCCGTTGCCGTCGAGCAGGCGGATGAACAGGTCCGGGATCGGCTCGCCGATCACGCTGCCCAGCCGGCGCTTGACGTCGCGCCAGCGGATCGGCCGGTAAGTGACGTGGACGGTCGTCTCGGTGATGCCGTACATGTTGACCAGCCGCGGCGCGTCGTCGCCGTGGCGGTCCAGCCAGGGCTCCAGGCTGGCGAGGTCCAGCGCCTCGCCGCCGAACACCACGAAGCGCAGCGCCAGCTCGGATTCGCGCGGGTCCGCCTCCTCCGCCTGGATCAGCTGGCGGAAGGCCGACGGCGTCTGGTTCAGCACCGTCACCTTCTCGCGGCACAGCAGGTCGTAGAAGGCGTCGGCCGCCCGCGCCACCTCGCGCGGGACGATCACCAGCGCGCCGCCATAGGCCAGCGCGCCCCAGATCTCCCAGACCGAGAAGTCGAAGGCGTAGGAATGGAACAGGGTCCAGACGTCCCGCGCGCCGAAGCGGAACCACGCGTCGGTCGCGTCGAACAGCCGGGTCAGGTTGCCGTGGGTGACCAGCACGCCCTTGGGCCTGCCGGTGGAGCCGGAGGTGTAGATCACGTAGGCCAGGTCGTCCGGCCCGACCGCGACCGGGACGAACCTCTCGGCATCGGCGTCGCCGCACTCCTCGACGCACAGCACCGGCACCGCGGTTCCCGCCGGCACCCGGGGCGCCAGCGCTTCCGTCGTCAGGACGGCCGCGACGCCGCTGTCCTCCAGCGCGTGGGCGACCCGGTCGGCGGGATAGTGAGGGTCGAGCGGCACGTAGGCGGCCCCCGTCCGCAGCACGCCCAGGATCGCCGCCGGCATCTCCAGCGACGGCTCGAACCACAGGGCGACGCGGTCGCCGGCGCCGATCCCCAGCGACTTCAGCCGCCCGGCGATCGCCGCGGACCGCCGCTCCAGGCTCCCGTAGGTTTGCCGCTCGCCGTTCAGCCTCAGCGCCGTGGCCGCGGCCCGCTCCCGCGCGTGGCGGACGAACCGGTCGTGGACTCCCTCGGCGAAGGGCGCCGCCGGCCGCTTCGGCCCGGTCAGCAGCGCCGCCCGCTCGTCCGGCCCTATCAGCGGCAGGCGCGACACCGGCATGTCCGGCGCCGCCGCGGCACCCTCCGCCAGGGCCGCGAACTGGCGCGCCAGCCGGGCGACCGACTCCGCCTCGAACAGGTCCGTATTGTAGGAGAACACCCCGGACAGGCCGCCGCCCGCCTCCTCCCGGATGAACAGTTCCAGGTCGAAGCGGGCGGCTTCCTGGGTCAGCAGCGGCTCGACCGCGAACTCCCCGCCGGCGGTCGGCGGCGGGGCCGCGTCCAGCAGCGTGAAGGCGACCTGGAACAGCGGGTTCCTGCTGGTGTCGCGCGGCAGGTCCAGCGCTTCCACCAGCATCTCGAACGGCAGGGTCGCGTGGTCGAACGCCTCCAGCACCAGCCCACGCTGCCGCTCCAGCAGCGTCCGGAACCCGGGATCCCCGGAAAGGTCGCCGCGCACCACCACCATGTTGACGAAGAACCCGACCAGCCCCTGGATCTCCAGCCGCTCCCGGTTCGCCAGCGAGGTGCCGACCGGCACGTCGTCCTGCCGGCAGTGCCGCCCCAGCAGCACCTGGAAGACGGTCATCAGGGCGGTGAACTGGGTGGTCCGGGCGGCCGACGCCAGCCGGCGCAGCCGGTCCGCCGTCCCGGCCGGGATGGTGAAGGGGACCAGCGCGCCGTTGAAGCCCTGGAGGCGCGGGCGCGGCCTGTCGGTCGGCAGGTCCAGGACCGGCAGCCCGGCCAGCCGCCCACGCCAGTAGTCGAGGTCGCCGGCGATGCTTTCCGGCCCGTAGGTGTCCCGCTGCCATGCCGCGAAGTCGGCGTAGGAGACCGGCAGCGGCGCCCAGGCCGGGGCGGCGCCGGCCAGCCGCGCCCGATAGGCCGACAGCAGGTCGCCCGACAGGATGCCCAGCGACCAGGCGTCCGCGGCGATGTGGTGGATCGCCAGGACGATCGCGGTCCGCGAGTCCGCGATCCGGATCGCCGACGCCCGCAGCGGCGGACCGCGGCCCAGGTCGAACGGGCGCGCGCTCTCCTCGCGGATCGCCGCCGCCAGGGCCCCGGGGTCCTCCGCCCGGTCCCGCCAGTCGCGCAGGTCCACCGGGACCGGCCCCGCCGGCTCGACCACCTGCTCGCCCTCGCCGTCGCGCTCCTCGTAGCGGGTGCGCAGGACCGCGTGGCGGGCGACCACGTCGCCGACCGCCGCCTCGAAGGCCTCCGGCTCGAACCGCCCGTCCAGCCGGAAGGCCAGGCAGATCGTGTAGGCGGCGTTGCCGTCCAGCCGGTGCAGGTACCACATGCGGCGCTGCTGGAACGACAGCGGAGCCCGGCGCGGCCCTCCGTCCGCCGGGCGGGCCTCCATCCCGGCCCGGCGCGGAGGCGGATCGCCGTCTTCGTCCAGGAGAAAATCGAGAAGGTCCAGGTCGGCTTCGCTGCTGTCGATATCTGGCATGGCGAGCGTGGGCTTCCGGGCAGGCGGTTAATGGATTACGCTAGTATTGATTGCATACAATAGTAATTTCCCATCCCATTAGGATAGGATGGATGAAGCTTCTCTACTACTTTTCGTGCGGGATGCGGTCAAGCGCGATCGATGCGAAGCCCTGCTTCGGCGGTATTCGCCGCAGGTCGCGGGCAGGCGATGCATCGATGACATTTATTTGTCCCAGGCACGGCCGTCCGCCGCTAACTCTTTGGAAACCGCGTCCGATCACAGTGCCGGCCAGCAAAGGAGCCGGACATGAACCTGGTGGAACTGGATCGTTTTCTTCCCCGCGACCGCCGAGCGCGCGGGGGGTTTCTATCGTCCGCGGCGGCGGCCGTGGCCCGCTGGATCGGGATCGATCCGATCTCGCGCGCGGAAAAGCGCCTGCACGCCATGACCGACGGGCAGCTCGCGGATATCGGGATCACCCGCGTGCAGATCGCCCAGGCGGTGCGCTACGGCCGCAACGCCGTGACCGAGCGCGGGGCCGAGATCATCCCGATGCGCCGCCGCCCGACTCGCCCGTCCGGCGGCCCCGACGTGCCGCACGCCGCCTGAAAGCCTCGCTCGCTCGTCGCGACTCCCGGCCGTTGATCCGGCCCGCGCCGGCGGCCATGATGCCGCCGCTTCCGTCCGGCGCCCTGCGGAAGTCGAGAGCAACCTGAAAGCGGAACGATGGCGTCAGCCTCGGGAAACCCCGACATCTACTACGTGGTGTCCGATGCGCCGGCCGTGTCCGACCTTTCCGACGCCTACCGTTCCCTGCTGGCTCCGGAGGAGATGGAGCGTTACCGGCGCTACCTGAACGACCGGGCGCGGCACGAATACCTCGTGACCCGCGCGCTGGTCCGCACCGTGCTGTCCCGCTATGCCGACGTTCCCCCGGCCGCCTGGCGGTTCCGGTCGAACGCCCACGGCCGGCCGGAGATCGCCGGCCCCGCCCTGCCCGGCCGGGACCTCTCCGGCCTCCGGTTCAACCTGTCCAACACGAACGGGCTGGTCGCCTGCGCCGTCGCTGCCGGCTGCGAGATCGGCATCGACGTCGAGAACCTGGAGCGCGCCGGCGACGTGAGGGAACTCGCCGACCGCTTCCTCGCCCCGGCGGAAGCGGCCGACCTGCGATCCCTCCCGCCCGCCGGCCGGAGCCTCCGCTTCTTCACCTACTGGACCCTGAAGGAAGCCTACGTCAAGGCGCGGGGCCTCGGCCTGTCGATCCCGCTCGACGGCTTCGCCCTCGACCTGGCCGATCCCGCCCGCATCCGCATCGCCTTCGAACCCGGCCTGGACGACGCCGCCGCCCGCTGGTCCTTCGCGACCTTCCGGCCGACTGGAAACCACCTGATGGCGGTGGCGGTCGGGCAGCCGCCCGGACGCCCGCCGGCGCCGGACCTCCAGGCCCGCCTGATTCCCGTCGTGCCCCTGGCGGACCGGCCCGGCTGAACCGCCCCATCAGCCATCCGGGTCAGTCGTCCGGCTCGAGGAACAGCAGCGGCACCAGGTCGGTGCCCGCGGCGACCTGGGTGTAGCACGCCCCGGTATTGGCCGCCCAGTTGGTGTCTATCGCATAGGTGACGTCCAGGGCGGTGCCGTCCGCCTCCGAGAAATCGACCAGCAGCGCGGGCGAGAGAAGCTGGTAGGTCGCCGTGCCGGCCGTCAGCGGCTCGGCATCGAACGCGATCAGGACCGCCTCGGCGGGGGTGGTCATGTCGATGATCCCGCCATAGAGCGGCAGGGCGAAGGTCGGGACGCAGCTGCCCGCGACGCCCTGCCAGTCCAACTGCTGGCACAGGCCGCAGAAGAACTCGCTTGAGGTCGTGTTGTCGATATAGATGTTCGTCCCGGAAGTGTTGTTGACCACGGCCCCGGTCCCGGAAGCCGACGTCACCTGGAGCGTCTGCCCCGCGGCGATCGGATATGCGGTCCCGACCAGGACCGTCTGGCCCGACGCCAGGGTCGTGTCCGTGGTCGGCGACGTGTAGGCCTGGGTCGACGTGCTCCAGCCGATCGTGTTCGTCAGGCTGTAGCCGGTGGTCTCGAACCAGACCAGCGGGGCGCCGCCGCCCATGGTGGTGTAAACCGCCTTGAAGACCATCAGCCGGAAGCCCGAAGCCGCAAGGTCGGTCAGCGAGGTCTGGTCCGTGGTGATCTGGATGCTGTAGTTGGCCAACCCGCCCCCCTTCTCCCGAAGTCCGACCCGCACCGCCGTCCCGGACGGCCACCCCGGACGGCCGCGGATACGATCCGCGGCCGTCCGGAACCCCCGGTCAGGAGGGCTGGACGAGGATCGGGGCGATTTCGGTTCCCGCCGCGTACTGCGTGCACCACCCTTCGGTGTTGCCCGACCAGTTGGTGTTGATGTCGTAGCTGATGGTCGCCTCGGTCATCCCGGTCATGTCGACCAGCAGGCTGGGCCCAGAGAGCTGATAGACGACGGATCCCGTGTTCACGTCCTCGGTCATGAACACCACCATGACCTGCTCGACCGGGGTGATGGTGTCCAGGTTGTTGCCGTAGAGCGGCAGCGCGCAGAGCTGGGAGCCCGACGAGCCCTGGACCGACTGCGAGAGGCCGCAGGTGAACTGGGTGCTGGTCTGGTTGAGGACCGAGATCACGCTGGAGTTGGAAGTGTTGACGACCGTGCCGGTGCCGGCGGTGGAGTTCACCTGGAGTTCCTGGCCCAGGTTGATGGCATAGCTGGCGCTGGCGTTGATGACGGTGCCGTCGGTGAGGGTGGTGGTCGTCGAGGTATAGGCCTCGTAGCTCTCGGTCCAGGTGATCACCGTGGTTTCCGAGAAGGTCTGCGTCTGGAACCAGACCAGCGGCGCGCCGCCGTTGGGATTGCCCGCCTGCACCGCCTTATAGGCATACAAGTAATATCCGGAGGTCAGAAGGTCGTTGACAGTGGTATCGTCCATAGTGATGGTCAGCGTATAGGTGGTCGACATCTCAATTCCTTTTCTGTACTGGAACTAATGTTATGGACAAGTTGGATTATGCGCGGAGCCGGTAGGCTCGGCGCGGCCAATCCATGGCCTGGTTCAGCCGCCATGAGTACTAATGCTTCGTCAATAAACGGCCAAAATAATACACAGATCAGACCATATTTTGTGTAACGGATACAACAATAACCATGTTACATTTTAAACTATGCTATTTTTTTTCATGGGCTTTACTAATCCGGCATGCCGCGATCGCCGCTGCCTTGACGCATATAGCTCTCTAACTAATCAGCGAGTCAACAGAAAAACTCAGCATTTCAAAATAGAAATACTGCATTATTACTTCCGGTTACGCGGATGTTCAACACGAATGCTTCGGTACGGAAGGGGAATACAATAGCGCTGCGGGAGCGCGTCCATCTTCCGAAATCCATTTCCGACGACAGCGTCCATGCCGGCTCTCCTGGCACCGAATCGAGGCAACGGCCCCGCACCCCGCTCCATGGGGGCCTCCGCGACCGGGTCAGAAGGTCGCGGCGGCCGTCCGACCCTTGCCGATGGTTGCGGGAGTATGCTGCTGTTCGCGCGACCATACCCCGACCGGCGCCCGCGACCATGCAAGCCTCCGACTCCCTGTACCACCGCCTGTTCTCCGACCCGGTGATGATCGAGCAGCTCGTGCGCGGCTTCCTGCCCGCCGGGATCGCGGACATGCTGGACTTCACCCGGCTGGAACGGGTCAACGCCAAGTTCCACGCCGCCCGGGGCGACCGGCGCGAGGGCGACGTGATCTGGCGCGTGCCGACGCTGGCCGGCGAGATGGTCCACATCTACCTGATGCTGGAGTTCCAATCGACACCGGAGCGGTTCATGCCGGTGCGGGTGCAGGTCTATTCCGGCCTGCTCTGGCAGCAGATCATCGACGGGCGCGCCCTGGCCCCGGGCGGCCGGCTGCCGCCGCTGCTGCCGATCGTGCTCTACGCCGGCGAGGCCCGCTGGGACTGCCCCGCCGACACGACCGACCTCGTGGCCTTGCCGGAGGACTCGCCGCTCTGGCCTTGGCAGCCGCAGGTCCGCTATCATCTGATCGACGAGAAGCGGCTGCGCGCCGAGGACCTGGCCCGGCACGACAGCCTGGTGGCGCTGCTGTTCCGGATCGAGATCTGCGACCGGCCCGAGGACCTGCCCGGCCTGGTCGCCCAGGCGGTGGCCTGGTTCGCCGAGCATCCGGGACATGCTACGCTGCGGCTGGCGTTCGGCGACGTGGTGGCGCACGCGGTCGCGGGCCTGGTCGGCGCCCCGCAGCCTGCGACGGCGCCGATGGATATCGAGGAGGTTCAGGGCATGCTGGCGGAACGCATCAAGAAGTGGGAACAGGAACTCCTCGCCAAAGGCGTCGCCGAGGGCAAGGCCGAAGGCATCGCCGAGGGCGAGGCCAAAGGCATTGCCAAGGGCAGGGCCGCCCTGCTCAAGCGCCAATTCACCCGACGCTTCGGCACCCTGCCGGCGGATGTGGAACGGTTGATCGATACCGCGACGCCGGACCAGCACGACGCCTACATGGACCGCCTGATGGACGCCCAAGCGCCGGGCGACGTTTTCCCCGGCCTCCTCCGCCCCGGCGAGTGACCCGGTATTCCGGCCGTTCCACTCGCCACACCGTGTTGCGCCATGGGCGCAACCTACGGCTTGATGCAGAGCGGGGGTGATGCGGGCCGACGGTCGTAGGTTGCGCCCATGGCGCAACGCATCGGATCGGCCGTCTCGGGCGGATCGACCTGATCGGGTGCAGCTCCAGCCGACCATCCGGGCCACGTCGGGGTCGGCGTTCGCCGAGGGGGCGCGCACGCGGTCGCGGGTCTGGTCGGTGGCCGGCAGTCCGCGACGGTGCCGATGGATATCGAGGAGGTTCAAGGCATGCTGGCGGAACAGCTCGACGCCCGCACGCCGGGCGACGCCTTGCATCGACGCTCCGGCCACGCTGTCGGCGTCGGCCTTCGGCCGAGGCCAGCCTACAACGACTGCCGCCTCCGCGTCGCCGCGCTTGAAAAACGCCGAACTATAGGATAGAAAGCCTATATCGATCCTATGCAACCGAAGGCGCACCCCGATGACCGCAACGGCCTCCCCATCCCCGTCCATGCCCCGTCTCACCCCGCGTCAGGAGGAATTCTGCCAGGCCATGGCCGCCGGCGTCGGCGGGGCGGAGGCTGCGCGGCGTGCCGGCTACTCGCCCAACGGCGCGAAGCAGCGCGGCGCGTTCCTGATGCGCCAGCCGGAAATCCGACTGCGCATCGACGCCATCCGGGCGGCGCGCCGCCGTTTGCACCAGACCCGGCTCGACGAGGCGGAAGGCCAGATCGCGACCATCATCGGCATGGCCCTGGACTCCGGGCGCCCGGGCCTGGCGCTCCGTGCCGTCGAACTGCGCCTCAGGCTGTGCGGGGTGATCCAGGACAAGCGCATCGCACACCACTACCAGGGCAGCCGTGATGGCGCCCCCCATCCCGACGCCGACCTGGAGAACCTCGCCGCCGACCCGCAGGAGGAGCTGGATTTCCTGCGCACCCTCCCGGCCGCCGCTCCCGCCGGGACGGATGACGCCGGAATGACCAAGGGTGACCTTTCCGAGGAAGCCGCTCGCGCGCGGCCCGCTCCCGGCAAGGCCGTGGTCCGCCATTCCGTCCCGGATGACCCCATGATGACCGTCAGTGACCTTCAGGCGGTTTCGCGGCGGATCACCGTGCTGTCGGCTCCCGCATCGGCCCCGGCCGCAAGGCCATGACCCCGGGAAGGACGACCATGGACATCTCCGACCGCCTGCGCCACCCCCGGCACGAGCTGTTCGCCCTGCACCACGCGCACGGGGCCGGCCTGGCCGATGCGGTCCGGCTCGCCGGCTATTCGCCCCAGGGCGCCCGCCAGCGCGGCTGCATCCTGATGACCTGCGCCACCATCCGCCGCCGGGTCGAGGAGCACCGCGCCGGTTTCATGGCGGAGCGCGACCGCCGGATCGCCGGGGCCCTCGACCGCCTGGAGCGCATCGCCGCCATGGCCCTGGACTTCGGCCGCCCGGCCGCCGCCCTCGAGGCGACGCGCCTCCAGCTCAAGCTGGCCGGCGTGATCCGCGACCGCGACATCACGCTGTACCGGCCGTCGCCGGACGACGACCTCGCCCCGGTCATGTTCGACCCGCGCGAGGACGAGGACCCGCCCTTCCCCGCCCAAGCCAACCCGTCCGGCCGGGCCACCCGGCCCGACGGTCCCGAACACACCTATGCCGAGGAGATCCCGCCCGGCTTCGACCCGCCGCCCGCCCTGGCGGTGCCCGCGCCGGAGGGCGGCTCGCCCGACCCCGCACCCGACCCGGAGGACCGCCCCGACGTCCCGCTCCGGCCGCCGCTGCTGCATTGACCGGCCCCGGCCAAGCCGGAAACCGACCGTCCTTGAGTGGCCGGGCTGGCCGTGATCCGCATCGGCCTGTCCTGCCGGGTCGCGGCCCGGGCCGCCCGGGCGGCCTACGGGAACCGGCGCCCGGGTTAATCATATTTTAGAGGTAATGTTCCAAACTCCCCTGCCGCCCGCCGGCAGCGTCAGGAAGCAGGGAAGATTCCGGAACAGCCGATGGCCACCAAGAAAAGCCGGCCCGTCAGGATCGATACGATCGCGTCGGGCAAGCTGCGGCATCCGATCCAGGCGGGCAAACTGCTCAGTTCGGCGCCGAACGTGATCATGCACGGGCCGGCCTACCTGATGGTGGTCTCGGCCTTCGCGATGCTGATCTATTCCCTGTTCGCCTCCAAGGACATACTGGTGATGGCCCCGCTGACGCTCCAGCGCCAGGCGGTGTCGGTCCAGGCGGTCGGCGGCGGCCTGATCGAGGCTCTGGAGGTCGGCCCGAATTCCCCGCTGTCCGCCGGCGACCCGATCGTCACGATCCAGGAGAAGATCCGCGCCGCCTCCACCCCCGAGCAGGAGGCGATCCAGCGCCAGATCGACGACCTCCAGCTCCAGGAGCGGGACTCGCTGAAGGAGTACGAGTTCCGCTCCAACCAGCTCGAACTGGACCGGCGCAACCTGTCCCAGCGCCGCTCGACCGAGCAGGCGGCGATCGACAACCGCATCCGCCAGATCGAGATCCAGGTCCAGACCGCCCAGCGCACCCGCGCCGGGATCGAGGAGGACCTGAGCGACGCGCGCCACGACCTGGCCGGCAAGCAGGAACTGTTCGCCAACCGCGACATCGCCCGGATCGAGCTCCAGCGCGCGCAGAGCCGGGTCAGCGACCTCCAGCGCGCCGCCAACAACGCGGAAGCCGAGATCCAGAACATCCGCCTGGCGCTGGAGACCGCCCGGGGCGAGCGCCGCCAGATCGCCGAGACCTATTCCCAGGAACGCCTGGACAACGAGATCCGGAACGTCCGGCAGGCCCGCGAGCGCGACCAGAAGCTGATCGCGGAGAAAGTGCTGGAATTGAACAACCGGCTGCTCCAGTCGCGCACGCTGGTCCCCGGCGTCCGCTACGAGGGCGACAAGGCCTACTACGCCAGCCTGGAGGACGGGATCGTCACCGCGGTCCATGTCCAGCGCGGCGCGATCGTCAATGCCGGCACGCCCATGATCACCATCGTCCGCAACGCGGCCCCGCTGGAAGCCCAGGTGTTCGTCCAGAACCGCGACATCGGCAAGATCCGGCGCGGCCAGAAGGTGCAGGTCAAGTATTTCGCCTATCCCTACCAGGAATACGGGATCCAGGACGGCGTGATCGCCGACATCGGGACCCGCCCGGGCGCCGAGCCGGAGAACCGGTCCCGCTACCTCGTCACCGTGGCGCTGGAGCGCGAGACGATCGCCGCCCGCGCCGGCACGCCCAAGGCGCTGGAGATCGGGCTGGAAGGCGTGGCCGAGATCAAGACCGGCGAGAAGCGCTTCATTGAACTGTTCTTCGCCCCCGCCTCCCGCTTCTTCCAGGGGCGGGAGGAGGAATGAACTCCCCGGCCGCCCCGGGGCACTGACCAAGGCACCGACCCAAGGCACCGACCCAAGGCACCGATATGGACACGATCGAGACCGTCAGGAACACCGCAGCACTCGAAGCGATCCGCTCCGTGCTCCAGACCCATGTCCTGTTCAACGTGCTGCCCGCCGCCGAGAAGCGCGCGATCGAACTGCTGCTGGAGGTGCGCCAGGTCCCGGCCGGCAAGCGCCTGTTCACCCAGGGGGCCGCCGCCGACGGCATGTACGTGATCCACGACGGCACCGCGCGCCTGAAGGAGAACACGGGATCCAAGCTGGTCAGCGTCGGCCTGATCGAGCCGGGCGCCACCATCGGCCAGACCTCCCTGCTGGAGGAGACGAAGTGGCCGCACCACGTCATCGCCGAGACGCCGCTGACCCTGGTCTGCCTGCGCGCCGACCGCGCCCGCCTGCTGATCGCGGAAAGCCGCGTCGTGGACGAGCATTTCCGCCGCTATGTCGGCCTGGTGGAGGTCGGCGAAAGGCTCCGCGCCCTGCTCGGCAACGCCACGTACTCGGCGGAGGAATTCTCCGACCTGCTGTCGAAGATGGGCGTCAAGCTGATCCGGGCGGAGTCGGCGGTCTTCACCCAGGGCGACCACGACCCGCGCCTCTATTTCATCGAGAGCGGCGCCGTCGAGCTGATCCGCGCGCCGATCACCGGCGACCCGATCTCCCTGTCGCGCTGCGGCCGGGGCACCCTGATCGGCGAGACCGGCGCCCTGCCCCGCCGCTCGCCCAAGGGGGCCGCCAGCGGCATCCAGACCTATACCGCCAGGGCGCTGACCGACGTGACCGTGCTGGTGATCTACCAGCAGACGGTCGAGCGCATCCTGTCGCTCAATCCCGAGCTTCGCCAGCGCCTGTCCGAGCGCGCCCGCGACATCGAGCAGATCGAGGCCGACGAGATCGCGGCGCGCAGGCGGGCGGAGGGCGTGGACCTCCGGATCAAGCTCGCCGAGGGCATGTCGGAGGACGAGTTCCGCGCCGCCAAGGCGAAGGAGGCCGCCAAGCTCGCGGTGATCCGCCAGAACACCCAGGCCGACAGCGCCGCCGCCTGCCTCGCCATGGTGATGGGCCATTACGGCCGCAAGTTCACCCTCGGCCAGATGCAGGAGGTCACCGGCCTCAATACGCCGGAGACCAACCCGGACGAGATCATCCGCGGCGCCGAGACGCTTGGCTTCCGCGCCAAGGGCTACGCCCTGACCTATGCCGACCTGAAGGGGCTGAAGCTGCCCGCCATCGTGGGCTGGCAGGGCTATCACTGGATCGTGCTGGTCAAGGCCGGCGACCGGGAGGTGGAGGTCGCCGACCCCGCCAAGGGCCTGTCCAGGATCAAGCGGGACGAGTTCATCGCCTCCTGGACGGCGGCCGACGTCGCCGGCGTGCTCGACCGCCGGCCCGACGCCGGCGTGCTGATCGCGCTGGAACCGACGGTGAAGTTCGAGAAGGAGGAGGACGCCAAGTCCTCCATCCGCCACTTCATCAACTACATCATGCCGTACAAGAAATATTACGGCGAGGCGATCCTGGCGGCGGTCGTGATCAACATCCTGGGCCTGGCCTCGCCGCTGTTCGTCCAGACCATCGTGGACAACGTCGTGGTCCACCACGATGTCGGGCTGCTCAACATGATGCTGGGCGGCATGGTGCTGGTCGCCGTCCTGACCACCGCCATGTCGGTGGTCCAGAGCCTGCTGCTGGCCCACACCACGTCCCGGCTCGACATGCGGCTGATGTCGGAGTTCTACCGGCACGTGCTCAGCCTGCCGATGGATTTCTTCCTGACCAAGAACAAGGGCGAGATCCTGGCCCGGTTCGGCGAGAACCAGAAGATCCGCGCCATCCTGACCGGCTCGACAATCACCGTGCTGATGAACACGCTGATGATCGTGCTCTATTTCCTGATGATGTTCGCCTACTCGGTGCCGCTCAGCGTGATCGTGGTGATCTTCATCCCGATCTATATCGGCATCGTCGTGTATTTCACGCCCAAGATCAAAGCCATCGCGCAGGAGATCTTCATCACCAACTCCCAGTCCCAATCCTACCTGATCGAGAGCCTGAACGGGATCGAGGCGCTGAAGGCGACCAGCAACGAATATTTCGCCCGCGCCCGGTGGGAGAACGCCTTCGTCGAGAACGTCAACCGCAGCTTCCGCCAGCAGAAGCTCAGCCTGATGTCCAACAGCCTGTTCAAGCTCGCCACGCTGGCGTCCAGCATCGCCGTGCTCTGGATCGGCGCCACCCAGGTGATGAGCGGCGACATGAGCATCGGCGAGCTGATGGGCTTCAACATGCTGATGGGGCTGGTCACCGGGCCGGTCACCCAGATGGTCAACCTGTGGAACGAGCTCCAGGAGGTCCGCATCGCGATCGACCGCGTCGGCGACGTGCTGAACGTCAAGTCGGAACACGTGACCGTCTCCGCCCCCGACAAGATCCAGACCCAGGTCCGCAACCTGGAAGGCGAGATCAAGTTCGAGCAGGTCAATTTCAGCTACAACACCAACGACCAGAAGCGGTCGGTCATGCACGGCTTCGACCTGACCATCCATCCGGGGGAGCATGTCGCCTTCGTCGGCCCGTCCGGCTGCGGCAAGAGCACGATCGCCAAGATGGTGCTGGGCTTCTACAAGCCGGCGTCGGGCGACCTGACGATCGACGGCAAGGACATAAGGACGATGGATCTCAATTCGCTGCGCCGGAACATCGGCGTGGTGCTCCAGGACACCTTCATCTTCGGCGGCACCGTGGCCGAGAACATCGCGCTGGGCGACCCGGAGCCGGACATGCAGGCGGTGCAGGAGGCGGCCAAGCTGGCGGGGTCGGAGGACTTCATCATCAATTTCCCGCTGGGCTACCAGACCCGCATCGGCGAGAAGGGCATGGGCCTGTCGGGCGGCCAGCGCCAGCGCATCGGCATCGCCCGCGCCCTGTACCGCCGGCCCAAGATCATGATCTTCGACGAGGCGACCAGCGCGCTCGACAACGAGTCCGAGGCCCGCATCACCCAGGAGCTGAAGGGCGTCCTGGTCAACCGCACCTCGATCACCATCGCCCACCGGCTGACCACCGTCATGGACAGCGACCGCATCTGCTTCATCAAGGACGGCAAGGTCCAGGAACAGGGCACCCACGCCCAGCTCACCGATCCCGAATTCCTCAAGGAGAACGGCTACGCCGGCCTCTACTACCAACTCGCCCGCACCCAGTTCGACCTGCCCGCGCTCGACCTGAAATGAGCCGTATTGTCGGGGCGGGCCGCCGGGGATAAGAATGCCGCTTCACCGTTCGGCATTGCGGAGGGATGGGCGTGTCCAGGCGGACCCCGGCGACGATGGCTCTGGAAAAGGCGAAGAAGCCGTTCGAGCTTCTACGGTACGACTACGATCCCGAAGCGCCGTCGATCGGCCTCCAGGCGGCCCAGGCGCTCGGGCTGGCGCCGTCGGCGGTGTTCAAGACCCTGATGGTGGTGGCGGGGGACGAGCCCTGCGTCGCGATCATCCCATCGGACCAGGAACTCAGCCTCAAGGCGATTGCCGCCGCGGCGGGCCGCAAGTCCGCCGCCATGATGCGCCCCGCCGACGCCGAGCGGATCAGCGGCTACCATGTCGGCGGCATCAGCCCGCTGGGCCAGAAGAAGCGCCTGCGCTGCTTCCTCGACGCCTCCGCCGCGGACCTGCCGTTCCTGGTCGTCAACGGCGGCCAGCGCGGCCTTCAGATCAAGCTCGCCCCGGCCGACCTCGTCGCCGCCACCTCGGCGGTGGTCGCCGCCCTGGCCGCGGGCAGTTTCGGATTGAATTCCTAAGCCCGATCTGGTAGACGTATCCCCGGCATCAAGCATGGATTCCGCGTGCCTCCAGTAGGTCGGCCTTCGCCCACCGGGCGAACGCCGACAGCAGACTCCAACGTCCCCGTATGGTGTCGGCCCTGATCACGACACATCACGACATCCGCGGCCCCGGCAGGGGAACGACGGCGTCGCGCTCGAAGAAGTCCGGGAACCGCTCGGCCAGCTCGGGCAGCGAGGTCAGGATCTCGCGCAGGTGCAGCCGCATCGCGGCTTCCGCCCGGTCGGCGTCGCGGGCGGCGATGCAGTCCACGACGGCCTGGTGCTGCGCGATCAGCCGGTCCACCGGGGTCGCGTGGGGAACGCTGAGATAGCGGACGCGGTCCATCTGGGCCTTGGTCTCCTCCACCACGCGCCACGCATAGTCGCAGCCGACGCCCATTGCGATGCCGCGGTGGAACGCCTCGTCCAGGTCCATGAAGCGGACCGGGTCGAGGGATCGGGCGGCGTCGCGCTGGGCGTCCAGGTTGGCGCGCAGCCCGGCGATGCCGTCGGACGGCATCTCGGCGCAGGCCCGCCGGACCACGGCCAACTCGACCGCTTCGCGCACGAAGCGGGCATCGAAGACCTGTTTCATGGAGATCTTGACGATGAAGGTTCCCCGCTGCGGCCGGATGGTCACCAGCCCGGCTTCGCTCAGCTTGATGAAGGCTTCGCGCACCGGCTGGCGGCTGACGCCCAGCCGCGTCGCGATCTCCTGCTCCGACAGGGCTTGGCCCGGCTGGAAGGCCATGGTCACGATCGCGTTCCGCACCTCGCGGAAGACGCGCCGGGCGACCGGCTCCGCCGAACTCGCCTCGATCCTCTCCAGCATCGCCGCCCCTCCCCGTTGTCGTCTCCCCAATATCGCCGCCGCAGGGCCGCCTTCTCAATACAAGAAGCTTGCGGGGGATCAACTTGCATACTACCATACCAGTCAAGAACGTAAGAACGGCATTTCCCGGGGGAGGACTGCATGACCCGCCGTCTCGATGATCGGACGCTGGAAACGCTGGGCGCGGAAATCGAGCGGCCCCGCCATCCCCGAACCTCGCTGCAAACCGGCATCGTCCATATGGGCCTCGGCGCCTTCCACCGCGCCCATCAGGCCGTCTATACCGAGGACGCGCTGAACCGCCGGCCGGGCCCCTGGGGCATCTGCGGCGTGTCCCTGCGCAGTCCGGAGACCCGCGACGCCCTGGCTCCCCAGGACAATCTCTATACCGTGGCCGTCCGCGACGCCTCGGGCCAGCGGCTCCGCGTGGTCGGGTCGCTGACCGAGACGCTGGTGGCGCCGGAAGACCCCGCGGCCGTGCTCGACCGCCTGACCCGGCCGGAGGTCCGCATCGTCACGATCACCGTGACCGAGAAGGGCTATTGCCACGACCCGGCGACCGGCGCCCTGAACGAGCGGCATCCCGACATCGTCCACGACCTGGGCAATCCGGACCGGCCCCGCACCCTGGCGGGATTCCTGGTGGAGGCGCTGGACCGCCGCCGGCGCGCCGGGACCGATCCCTTCACCGTGCTGTCGTGCGACAACCTGCCCGGCAACGGCCACGTGGCCGCCGGCATCCTGCGCCGCTTCGCCGAGCTGCGCGACCCCGACCTGGGCCGCTGGGTGGCGGACCGCGTCGCCTGCCCCAGCAGCATGGTCGACCGCATCGTCCCGGCCACCACGGACGAGGACCGCGCCGCCGTGTCCGCCGCCTTGGGCGCGGAGGATGCCTGGCCGGTCATGGCCGAGCCGTTCAGCCAGTGGGTGATCGAGGACCATTTCCCGACCGGCCGCCCGGCCTGGGAACTGGAAGGCGCCGAACTGGTCGCCGACGTGCGCCCGTACGAGTTCATGAAGCTCCGCCTGCTCAACGGCAGCCATTCCTGCATCGCCTACCTGGGCTATCTGGCCGGCCACGCCACCGTGTCGGACGCCATGGCCGACCCGCATTTCGCCCGCTTCGTCCGCGAGCTGATGGACGAGGAGGTGACGCCGACCCTCGACGTTCCGCCCGGCGCCGACCTGTCCCGCTACAAGGCCGCCCTGCTGGAACGCTTCGCCAATCCGGCCCTGAAGCACCGGACATGGCAGATCGCGATGGACGGGTCGCAGAAGCTGCCGCAACGCCTGCTCGGCACGATCCGCGACCGGCTCGCCGCCGGCCGGCCCTTCGACCGGCTGGCGCTCGGCGTCGCCGCCTGGATGCGCTATGTCGGCGGCCGGGACGAGACCGGGCAGCCGATCGACGTGCGCGACCCGCTGGCCGATCGCCTGGCCGCGACGCCCGCCCCCGCCCTGTTCGGCGTGCGCGAGGTGTTCGGCGACGACCTCGCCGGCAACCCCGCCTTCACCACCGCCGTGACGCGCGCCTACGACCGCCTGGTGGCGGTCGGCGCCCGCGAAGCCATCCAGACAATCCGCTGAATTCCGGGAGACAACAGACAATGGAACAGACCTGGCGCTGGTTCGGACCGGAGGACGCCATCCGCCTGCCGCATGTCCGGCAGGCCGGCGCCTCCGGGATCGTGACCGCCCTTCACCACATCCCCTACGGCGTCGTCTGGACGGTGGAGGAGATCGAGAAGCGCAAGGCCATGATCGCGGAGGACGCATCCCTGGGCCTGCGCTGGAGCGTGGTGGAAAGCCTGCCCGTGTCGGAGCCGATCAAGCTGGGCGAAGGCGACCTGGAGCCGCTGTTCGACAATTACCGCCAGTCGCTCCGCAACCTGGCGGCCTGCGGCATCACCACCGTCTGCTACAATTTCATGCCGGTGCTGGACTGGACCCGCACCCAGCTCGCATATCCCCTGCCCGGCGGCGGACGGGCGCTGCGTTTCAACGCGCACGAATACGCGGCCTTCGACTGCTTCATCCTGGAGCGGCCGGGCGCCGAGGACGAGCACGCCCCCGAGGTGATGGCCCGGGCGCGGGAATGGTTCGACGGCGCGTCGGAGGACGACAAGCGCCGGCTCCTGGCCAACATCATGGCCGGCCTGCCCGGCGCCTTCGACCGCTACGACGCGCCCGGGCTGCGGCGCATGCTCGACCGCTACAAGGGCATGACCCGCGACGGCCTGCGCGAGACCCTGGCCCGCTTCCTGCGGGAGGTGATCCCGACCGCGGAAGAGGTCGGCATCCGCATGTGCATCCATCCCGACGACCCGCCGCGCCCGCTGCTCGGACTGCCGCGCGTCGTGGGCAGCGCCGACGACCTCGCCTTCATCACCGGCGCGGTCCCGTCGGACGCCAACGGCATCACCTTCTGCACCGGCTCGCTCGGCGCCGGGGTTGACAACGACGTGCCCGCCCTGGCGAAGCGGTTCGCCGGGCACATCAAGTTCGCCCATCTGCGCAACGTCGCCAAGGAACCGGACGGATCGTTCATGGAAGCCGACCATCTCGGCGGCGACGTGGACATGGTGTCGGTCGTGACCACCCTGCTCGAGGAACAGAAGCGCCGCCTTGATGCCGGACGGGCCGACTGGCGCATCCCGTTCCGACCCGACCACGGGCACGAGCTCCTGGACGATATCGGCAAGCCGACCCACCCGGGCTATCCCATGATCGGGCGGTTGCGCGGCCTCGCCGAGATCCGGGGCATCATGACGGCGGTGTCGGCCCTTCGCCAGCTCCCGGTCTGAAGGCGTACTCCCTCCGCGTCCGCTTGACAGAGGGGTCGATCGGCCGGATCATGTCGGTCAATTGGTCAGACCAAATGACCGACATGATCCCGGGCAGCCGGGGCCTCGGGGAGGATTCGGCGCATGCCGATCGAGACGATAGAACCGCGCCGGCTCTACCGGCAGGTGGCCGACCATCTGAAGGAGCTGATCGACAGGGGCGAGTTCAAGGTCGGCGAACGCCTGCCGACCGAACGCGAACTGTCGGACAAGCTCGGCATCTCGCGCCCGACCGTCCGTGAAGCCCTCATCGCGCTGGAGGTCGAGAAGCGCGTCCGCATCCGGGTCGGCTCGGGCATCTACGTGACCGAACCGCCCGAGGCGCCCTCCCACCTGCCGCCGCTTTCCGTACCCGTAGAAGGCCCTTTCGAACTGCTGCGCGCCCGCGCCTTCATCGAGGGCGCCATCGCGGCGGAAGCCGCGACCCACGCCGGCGGTTCCGATATAGAGACCATGGACAGCCTGCTGGACGCGATGGAGCGGGCCAGCGGCGCCAGCAACGCGGAGATCATCTCGTTGGACCGCCAATTCCACCAGGCGATCGCCGCCACGGTCGGCAACGCGGTGATCCTGCGCTTCGTCGGCGACCTTTTCGACCAGCGGATCAACCCGTATTTCCAGCGCCTCTCGCGCTATTTCGAGACACCCGACACCTGGCGGGCCGCGATCGGCGAGCACCGCGCGATCCGCGACGCCATCGTGGCGCGTGACCCGCAGCAGGCCCGCGAGGCGATGCAGCACCATCTCCAGCAGTCGCAAAGCCGCTTCTCCGCGAGCTTCGAGGAGGAGCAGGTCCCGTCCGGCGCTTAAGCAGCCGGCACCGCGTACAGAGTTCAGCACCCCAGGGGAGGAAAAGAGAAGATGTTCAAGACATACGCCGCCGCCTTCGCGGCGGTCATGGCGCTCGCCGTCACGGCGCCGGCCCAGGCCCAGACCAACCTGAAATGGGGCCACGCCTACGAGACCTCCGAGCCGTTCCACACGGAGTCGGTCTGGGCGGCCCAGGAGATCGAGAAGCGCACCGAGGGCCGTTACAAGATCACCGTGTTCCCGGCCTCGCAGCTCGGCAAGGAGAACGATCTCAACCAGGGGCTGACCCTGGGAAGCGTCGACATGATCGTTTCCGGCTCCAGCTTCGCGGCACGGGCCTATCCGCCGATCGGCGTCACCTATTATCCCTACGTCTTCCGCGGTCCGGAGCACCTGATCGCCTATACCAAGAGCGACGTGTTCAAGGACCTGGCGGCGGGCTACGAGAAGGCTTCCGGCCACCATATCCTGGCCGTGACCTATTACGGCACCCGCCACACCACCGCAAACAAGCCGATCAAGAGCTGCGAGGACATGCAGGGCCTGAAGATCCGCGTGCCCGACGTGCCGGCATACCTGGCGATGCCGCGCGCCTGCGGCGCCAACACGGCGCCGATCGCCTTCGCCGAAGTCTACCTGGCGCTCCAGAACGGCACCGTGGACGCCCAGGAGAACCCGCTGACCACCATCGAGGCGAAGAAGTTCTTCGAGGTTCAGAAGCACATCATCCTGACCGGCCACATCACCGACCACGTCAACACGACCATCGCCGGCCGCCGCTGGGCCAAGCTGTCGGACGAGGACAAGAAGATCTTCACCGAAGTCACCCAGGAAGCGGCGGCACGCGCGACCCGGATCGTGCAGGAGCGCGAGGCGTCCCTGGTGCAGACCTTCAAGGATCGCGGCCTGACCGTCGAGGAGGTGGACAAGGCCGCCTTCGAGAAGGTCGTGCGCGCCAAGGTCCCGCTGGAGGAGTTCAAGTACCGCCAGGAAGACTACGACCGCATCCAGGCCGTCCAGTAAGGCGCCGTCCAGTAAGGCAAAGCGGCACCGGCGGCGCCGGTGCCGCCCTCGTATTCCGAGAGGTCGAGTTCCGAAAGGTCATCCGGACGTGTCGCAGCATCCTCCATCCGACGTCGCCGCCACCGCCGACGAGATCGCCCACGCCTTCGAGGAGGAGGTGGAGGCGGTCGATCTGTCCAGCTACTCGGTCGAGGACTGGATCACCCAGGCCATGTTCTGGGCCATGGCGGTCGCGGTCTTCATCCAGTTCTTCACCCGCTACGTCCTCAACGACAGCCTCGCCTGGACCGAGGAGGTCGCGATCAATTTCCTGGTCGGCGTCGTCTTCTTCGGGTCCATCATGTGCGTGCGGCAGTCGCGGCACATCCAGGTGGACGTGCTCTACCACTATATCCCGCCGGGGCCGGCGCGCGTGCTGTCGCTGTTCGTCGACGTCGTCCGGATCGCCTTCTTCGGCTATGGCGCCTATCTGGTCTGGAAATACTCCTCCCTGATCAGCGAGGAGCGCATGACCATGATCGACCTGCCGAAATCCATCGTCTTCCACACCGTCATGGTCGGCTTCGCCCTGATGTGCCTGCGCGCCGTGCAGGTGATGGTCGAGAACCTGCGCCGGGGCTATTCGGTGCTGGAACGTCCCGACGCATTCATGCCGCCCACGGGGGATTGAGGCCATGACCCTGCTGATCGTCTCCTTCCTCGTCCTCATGGTCGTGGGCATCCCCGTCGCCGTCTCCATGGCGGTGGCGTCCCTGCTCTATCTCGTGGTCTACGACGTGGCGCCCGACGTGATCGTCGCCCAGCGCATGATCGCCGGCGTGGAGAGCTTCCCGCTGCTCGCGGTCCCCTTCTTCATCCTGGCCGGCAACCTGATGAACATCGCCGGCGTGACCGGCCGAATCTACAGCTTCGCGGTCGCCCTGGTCGGATGGATGAAGGGCGGCCTGGCCCAGGTCAACATCATCGGCTCGGTGATCTTCTCCGGTATGTCGGGCACCGCGCTGGCCGACGCCGCCGGTATCGGCACCATCGAGATCAAGGCCATGAAGGACCACGGCTACCCCGTGGAGGCCGCGGTCGGCGTCACGGCGGCCTCGGCGACGCTCGGGCCGATCTTCCCGCCGTCCCTGCCCTTCGTGATCTACGGCATGATGGCCAACGTCTCGATCGGCGCCCTGTTCCTGGCCGGCATCATCCCGGGCGTCGTCATGACGCTGCTGATGATGGTCACCGTGGCGCTGATCGCGCACAAGCGCGGCTGGGGATCCGACACCGGGTTCGAGTGGAACCGGCTGGCGGAGGCCGGGCTCGAGGTGATCATCGTCCTGACCTTCCCGATGGTGGTCTACGGACTGATCTGGGCCGGGCTGTCGGTCAACGTGGCGCTGATCATCTCCTTCGCGGTCCTGATCGCGCTGGACTGGTATTTCGACTGGTCGGCCGTCATGGCGCTGATGACTCCGATCATCCTGATCGGCGGCATGACCATGGGCTGGTTCACCCCGACCGAGGCGGCTGTCGCCGCGGTGATCTGGTCGCTGTTCCTGGGCCTGGTGCGCTACCGGACCATGACGTTCCGCACCCTGGCTAAGGCCGGCTTCGACACGATCGAGACGACGGCGTCCGTCCTGTTCATCGTGACGGCCGCCTCCATCTTCGCCTGGCTGCTGACCGTGGGCGAGGCGGCCCAGGGCCTGTCCGACCTGATCCTGAGCATAACCGACAACAAGTGGGTCTTCCTGATCCTGGTCAACATCCTGGTGCTGATCGTCGGCTGCTTCCTGGACACCATCGCCGCGATCACCATCCTGGTGCCGATCCTGCTGCCGATCGTCCTGAAGTTCGAGATCGACCCGGTCCATTTCGGCGTGATCATGACGCTGAACCTGATGGTCGGACTGCTCCACCCGCCGCTGGGCATGGTGCTGTTCGTGCTGTCGCGCGTCGCCAAGCTGTCGGTCGAGCGGACCACCATGGCCATCCTGCCCTGGCTGGTGCCGCTGTTCATCGCACTGCTGATGATCACCTTCCTGCCCTTCATCACCCTGTGGCTTCCCCAGACGATGGGACTGATCCGATGACCGCATCCGCTTTCGCGGCAACCCTCTACGGCCCCGAGGACCTGCGCATGGTCGAGCGTCCGCTCGGCCTGCTCGACCCCGGAATGGTCCGCGTCCGGTTCGGCGCGGGCGGGATCTGCGGGTCCGACATGCATTATTACCGCCACGCGCGGACCGGCGACTTCGTCGTGACCTCCCCCCTGGTGCTGGGGCATGAGGTCGCGGGCGAGATCGTCGAGATCGGCTCCGGCGTGACCGGCTTGGCCGCGGGCGACCATGTCGCGGTCAACCCGTCGCGCTGGTGCGGCACCTGCGTGCGCTGCCGGGAAGGCCGCGAGAACCTGTGCGAGAACATCTACTTCATGGGCTCGGCGTCCAAGACGCCGCACATGCAGGGCGGTTTCGCCAGCCTGTTCGACGCGACCGCCGCCCAGTGCGTCAAGGTCCCGAAGGAGCTGTCCTTCGCCGCGGCGGCCCTGGCGGAGCCGCTGGCCGTCTGCCTGCACGCGGTCGCCCGCGCGGGGGAGATGGACGGCCGCCGGGCGATCCTGTTCGGCGCCGGCCCGATCGGCCTGCTGACCATGCTGTGCGCCAAGCTGGCGGGCGCCTCGGAGGTCGCGGTGGTCGACATCGCCGCGGCCCCCCTCGCCTTCGCCGAACGGCTCGGCGCCGACCACGTGGTCGATGTCTCCGGCGGCGACGAGGGCCTGCGCGACCTGTCGGCGCGGCGTTCCTTCGACGTCGCCTTCGAGGTGTCGGGAACCCCTGCGGGCCTCGCCTCCGCGATCGCCGGCGTGCGGCGGGGCGGCACGGTGGTCCAGATCGGCAACCTCGCCGGCGGCATGCTGCCGGTCCCGGCCAACGCCGTCATGTCGAAGGAGCTGGACCTGAAGGGATCGTTCCGGTTCGGCGCGGAATATGCGCGGGCGGTCTCGCTGATCGTGTCGGGCGGCGTCGACGTGATGAAGCTGGTGACGGCGGAGCGGCCGCTGGCCGACGCGCCGGAAGCCTTCCTCCTGGCGCTCGACCGCTCCCGGAGCGTCAAGGTCGTGCTGACCGCTTCCTGAGGACCCAGGGGGCCGGGGCGGCTGGTGCCATGTGCCGCCGTCCCGGCCCCGCCCGTCGGGCATATTTTCAGGCGGCCAGGACGCCCTTGCTCTTGGCGGTGTGGGTCGCGATCAGGTCCATCAGGGGCGGCGACAGGCAGTCATAGGGCTCCAGCTTCAGCTCGCGGAGCCGGCCCCGGACGCCGGCCATCTGTTCCGGCTTGGCGCCGGACTCGATGATGGAGGAGACGAAGGCCGCGAACTCCGGCGCGCTCCAGCCCCTCTGGTCGGACAGCTCCGTATGGATGAAGTCCAAGCCGTAGAAGGGATGGGCGGTGTTCTCGATCCGCCCGTACATGTGGACGCCGCATTCCTTGCAGGCATGGCGCTGGATCGCGGCCGAAGAGTCCACGACCTGGAGCTTGTCGGCATTCGCCGTGACCTTCAGGTTGTCGCGCGGCACCACGGCCACCATGGAGAACAGCGCGCCGGCCGGCTTCCAGCACTTGGTGCAGCCGCAGACATGGTTGTGCGCCGAATTGCCCTTGATCTGGACCTCGACCCGGTTCTGCGCGCATTTGCAATGCAGCGTTCCCCCGGCGAAGTTGGGGGCCCCGGCTATCACGCCGTTGTCGACGGAGGGGTGGATCTTCACCGAGCTGTAGCTGACGGTGTTGGTGGGAGCGTTGCTTGCGGTAGTCTTATCGTTGCTTTTTCGCCAAAACATGTGTTTCCTCCCGTTCGTCTAGCCCGCAGTGTATTCGGCCAGCGTTCATTTGCAGGGTAATGTCACCGCATCGGTGCATCCCGATAGTTTCGGGCGGCCGTCTACAACCGTCCGAACTTGATCTTGTCATAATCTATTGTCGCCCGCCATGAGCCGGACGCATTAGTCCAAATTTCAGTGTCTATCGGTACACTACTGACCCGAAGCCCCGGCGTCCTCACAGGACGGCCAGCAGAAGGAGCGGCAATGCCAGGAACGCCAGGACGGTCGAGCCCAGCACCATGGCCGCGACCTCCTCCGGCGAGTTGTCGTAGCGCAGCGCCCAGAGATAGTTGAACACCGCCACGGGCATGGAACTCTGCAGGACGACCACGCCCCGCATCATGCCTTCCAGCTCCATCGCCCAGGACACGCCGAAGCCGGCCGCGGCCCCCAGCAGGATGCGTAGCGCGGAGAGCACGAGGGCGCGGGCGGTTCCGCCGAACCTCAGCCGCGCCAGCGCCACGCCGAGCGAGAACAGCATCAGCGGCACGGCGCAGTCGCCGAGCAGGCCGGTCGTGTTGGCGATCCATAGGGGGACCGCCGTCTCCGTCAGCTGGAACGTCAGCGCCAGGGCGACGCCGTAGAGCACCGGCGTCGTCGCCAACTGCTTCAGGTTGATCCGCCCGGAGGCCAGGGCCGGGCCGAGGGTGAACTGGCAGATCGCCATGGCGGCGAAGAACATGACGCCCAGGCTCAGCCCCTGTTCCCCGAACGCGAACAGGCAGATCGGCAGGCCCAGGTTGCCGCTGTTGGGGAAGCTGAGCGCCGGGACATAGACGCGCCAGGGGATCCGGGCCGCCAGCAGCATCGGCAGGGCGACCAGTCCGGGCAGCGCCATGCAGGCGACCGCCGCGACGGTCATGGTCCAGACCTGGTCGCCTCCCAGCGGCAGCCGGGTCAGCGCCGAGAAGACCAGGGAAGGCGTCGAGACGTTGATGGCGAAGGTCGTGATGAACGCGCTGTCGTAGGGCAGCTTGGCGCGTGCCCATCCGAACCCGAGCGCCGCCACCGCCAGCACCGGTGCTATGACGGCGACCATGCCGGACAGGAGGGCTTGCAGGTCCATGATGCTGGAAGGCTCTTTCGTGACGGTTCGGCGCCGGCCGCTTCACCAGCGCCGGTAGATGCCCTGGAACAGGTCGCCCAGCGAGCGCCTCATCTTGATGGTAAGGGCGAACTGCCGGCGATGCCACGGCCTGTCCGAGTCCAGGTGGCACCACTGGCACCAGGCCGCGAGGTTGGAGGGATGGTTGTTCTCCGGATTCCAGTCCTTGTGGCAGCAGGACAGGACGACCCGGCTGAGCTTGGACCCGGCGATCTCGACGATGTCCGGCCACGGGCACTGGTGGCCGTGCCGGTCGCGCCAGGTGTCGCCCACGGCGCAGTCCATCCAGCGGCCGTCGGGCAGGACCCGGATCCGCGCCAGATGCCGCCGGCCGCACTTCTCGCAACGCCCGCCGGCGCGCTTGAACCGGATGGACAGGGACAGCTGGTGCCAGTCGATGGGATAGTAGAAGCGGTCTTCGGGGCGGATCGGCATGGTTTCCGGCGGGCGCTGGATGGAGCGCTGTCATCGCCTCCGCCGGCGCGGTTGTCAATCAGGCATACCGGGGGCGTCGCAGTGAAGGCTTGACCCGACCGGACCGACCGCCTGAGTGCCCCGCGCGACTTCATACCCAAGCGCTTCCAGGCCGCGCTGGCGTCCGGACCGTGCTTTCCGTATTGTTCCCGGCGGGCAGGAGACGGGGTTCCTGGTGGGCGGAATGCGGATCGGCGTGGATGTCGGCGGCACGAAGATCGAGGCGATCGCCCTCGGTCCCGACGGCGTCACCGGGGTGCGCCTGCGGGTGCCGACGCCGCGGGGGGATTATCCGGCCACGGTGGAAGCGGTCGCCGGGATCGTCCGGGCGGTCGAGCGGGAGGCCGGGCGGCGGGGCAGCGTCGGGGTCGGCATGCCGGGATCGATCAGCCCGGCCACCGGCAGGATCAAGGGAACCAATTCCGTCTGGATGACCGGGCAGCCGTTCCGCGACGACCTGGAGGCGGCGCTCGGCCGGCCGGTCCGCTGCGCCAACGATGCCAACTGTCTGGCGGCGTCGGAGGCTTTCGACGGTGCCGCCGCCGGGGCGGCCGTCGTGTTCGCCGCCGTGCTCGGCACCGGCTGCGGCGGTGGGTTCGCGTTCGGCGGCAAGGTCCACGAAGGCGGCAACAGGGTGGCCGGGGAATGGGGGCACGCCGTCCTGCCCCGGCGCCGGGGCGCCGAGCTGGACCGGGAGCCCTGCTTCTGCGGCCAGGCCGGCTGCGTCGAGACGTTCCTGGCCGGGCCGCGCTTCGAGGCCGACTACCGCGACGCATCGGGCGTCTTCCGGCCCGCTGCGGAGGTCGCGACGCTGGCGGACGCGGGCGACCGGGTCGCCGACGCGGTGCTCCGGGCCTACGAGGACCGGCTGGCCCGCGCGCTGGGGCAGGTCGTCACCCTGATGGACCCCGACGTGATCGTGCTGGGCGGCGGCCTGTCCAACATCGCCCGCCTCTACCGGACCGTTCCGGACCTGCTCGCCCGCCACACCTTCGGCGGCGAGTGCCGGACGCCGGTGCTCCGGGCGGCGCACGGCGACTCCAGCGGCGTCCGGGGCGCCGCCCGGCTGTGGCCGGGCTAGAGCACCGTGTTGCGCCATGGGCGCAACCTACGGTTCGATGCAGGGCGGCGATGATTCGAGCCGACGCTCGTAGGTTGCGCCCATGGCGCAACGCATCGGATCGGCTGTCCCGGGCGGATCGACCGGATCGGGCACAGCCCTAACCCGACACCTCGCGGACAAGGCCGGGCAGCTCCTCCATGCGGTCGAACACCAGCGCGGCGCCCGCCTGCTTCAGCCGCCAGGCGTGCCGCTCCCGCCGGGCCGGGTCGCCCGCGATGTGTCCGCCCCCGGTGAAGCCCAGCACGGCCATGCCGGCCGCCTGCCCCGCGCGCACGCCGTGGATGCTGTCCTCGACCACGACGCAGCGGGCGGGGTCCGCGCCCATCCGCTTGGCGGCGAGCAGGAACAGGTCGGGCGCCGGCTTGCCGTGGACGACCATGGTGGCGCTGAAGATCGCGGGCTCGAACAGCGGCAGCAGGCCGGTCAGCCGCAGCGAGTGGCGGATGCGCTCCGGGATGCTGCTGGAGGCGACGCAGAAGGGCCGCTCCAGGCGGGCCGCCGCCTCGGCGACGCCGGGAATCGCGGTGAGATCGCGGTCGAAGGCCGCCAGGATCTCCCGCCGGAGGTCGTCCAGGGCTTCGGGCGCCAGCGGGCGGCCGAGGCTCGCCTCCACGGTCGCGACCATGGAGGCGGTGCTGGCGCCGAGGAAGCGGTCGAACACGCCGTCCTCGTCGATCGGGTAGCCGAAGCGGTTCAGCGCCGCCGCCGTGCAGCGGATGCTGATCGGCTCGCTGTCCACCAGCACCCCGTCGCAGTCGAAGATGACTAGGCCGCTCCCCGGCATTTCCTTCCCCGTCATGGTATCGGGGCGTCGGACCGGATCAGGTCCGACGTCCTCAGCTCGCGCCAGAATTCCGGCGGGATCGCCTCGGTCATCAGGGCGACGTTGCGCTCCGCCTCCGCCCGGGACTTCGAGCCGGGGATGACGGTCGTCACCGCCGGATGGAACAGCGGGAACTGGAGGGCCGCCGCCGGCAGGCTGACCCCATGGCGGCGGCAGACCTCCTCGATCGCGGCCACCCGCCGCTTCACCTCCGGCGGGGCCGGCAGGTAGTTGTAGCGGGCATCCCCGGTCGCCCCGGTCGCCAGGATGCCGGAGTTGAAGGGGGCGCCCAGGATGATCGAGACCTGCTCGGCCGCGCAGCGCGGCAGGAACCGGTCCAGCCCGCCCTGCTCCAGCAGGGTGTAGCGCCCGGCCAGGAGGAAACAGTCGAACCGGCCGATATCCATCAGCCGCTCGCACGCCTCCGCCTGGTTGACGCCGGCGCCGAAGGCGCGGATCACGCCGTCCTCCTTCAGGCGCCGGAGGGCCGGCAGGGCGCCGGTGCGGACCTCCTCCAGCCGGGCCTCATAGCTGTCGCCGTGGGTCCACATGTCGGCGTCGTGGATCAGCACCATGTCGATCCGGTTCATGCCCAGGCGCTGGAGGCTGTCCTCGACCGAGCGGATCGTGCCGTCATAGCTATAGTCGAACACCGGCTGGAACGGCAGCTCGCCGGTGAAGATGCCGCCCTGGGACGGGTCGAGCCTCGGCGGCGGCACCTTGCCGTGGGGCTTCAGCAACCGCCCGACCTTGGACGACAGCACGAACCCGTCGCGCGGGTAACGCCGCAGGGCGGTGCCGATCCGGTGCTCGCTGAGGCCGTGGCCGTAGAGCGGCGCCGTGTCGAACAGGCGGACGCCGCTCTCGTAGGCCGCCGCCACGGTGTCGAGCGCCGCGCCCTCCTCCACCGTGTCGTACAGGTTGCCCAACACGTTGCCGCCGAAGCCGAGCGGGCTGACCGCGACGTCCGTGGTTCCGATGCGGCGCAGGTCGCCCAAGCTGATCATCATGTCATCTTACCAGCAGGTATAGCCGCCGTCGGCCAGCACGATGCTGCCGGTCATCAGGCTGGAGGCGTCGGACGCCAGGAACAGGACGACGGAAGCGATCTCGTCCGGCTGGCCGACCCGGCGCATGGGCGTGTTCTCCAGCCATACCGGGTACATGCGCTCGTCCTCCATGCCGAACTTGGTCAGCGAGGTCTCGATGTAGGTCGGCGCCACGGCGTTCACCCGGACGCCGCGCTGCCCCCACTCCGCCGCCAGCGACCTGGTCAGGTGATGCACGCCGGCCTTGGAGGCGTTGTAGTAGGACTGGGGCTGCGGCTTGTTGACGATGAAGCCGGACATGGAGCCGACATTGACGATGGCCCCCCTGCCCTTCGCCAGCATGTGGCGGCCGGCGGCGCGGCAGCTCCAGAACACGCCGTTCAGGTTGACGTCGATGACGTTCAGCCAGTGCTCGTCGGTGACCTCCTCCGCCGGGACGTCGCTCCGGGCGATGCCGGCGTTGCAGACCAGGATGTCGAGCCCGCCATGGGCCTGTGCGACGCCGTCCACCACGGAAGTCACCTGGGTCGGGTTGGTGACGTCGAGCACGACCGCCTCCGCCTCGTGGCCGGCCTTGACGAGCTGGTCCCGGCCGGAGAAGGCCAGTTCCTCCGAGATGTCGGCGATGACCACCCTGGCTCCGGCCTCGGCCAGCGCCTGGGAGCAGGCGAGGCCGATGTTGCGGCTTCCGCCGGTGACCAGGGCCGTCCGGCCGGCGAGGTCGTATTTCTGCAGGTACATGAGATGTCTCCCGAATGGATGGTCAGGCCGAGCGCCGGCCGGCGGCGCCGGGTTCGATCAGGTGGTGGCGGGCCATGTGCTCGACCGCCATGCCGTCGCGGCCGAACAGGTGGCAGCCCCGCGGATTGACGGTCAGCTTGACGTGATCATGGATCGAGGCCGCCTCGTCCCCGTCGGCCTGGACGATCATGACCATGTCGCCGGGCACCTGGATGTGCAGGAAGGTCAGGCCGCCCAGCCGCTCGGTCACCAGCACCGTGCCGGCGATCTCGCCGTCGGGGGTCAGGCGCAGATGCTCCGGCCGGATGCCGACGGTCACCTCGTCGCCGGGGGTCACGCGGTCGGCCTTGACCGGAACCGACAGCGGGATGCCGTTCGCCAGCTCGACGGTGATGCCGGCCTCGGCCCGCCCGATCGCCCGCCCGGGCATCAGGTTCATCTTGGGCGACCCGATGAAGCCGGCGACGAACAGGTTGCGCGGGTGGTGGTACAGCTCCAGCGGGCTGCCGACCTGCTCGACCACGCCGCCCTGGAGGACCACGATCTTGTCCGCCATGGTCATGGCCTCGATCTGGTCGTGGGTCACGTAGATCATGGTGGCCTCCAGCTTCTCGTGAAGCTTCGCCAGTTCGATGCGCATCTGGACACGCAACGCCGCGTCCAGGTTGGACAGCGGCTCGTCGAACAGGAAGACCTTGGGCTGCCGCACGATCGCCCGGCCGATCGCGACGCGCTGGCGCTGGCCGCCCGACAGCTCCTTCGGCCGCCGCTCCAGCAGCGGGCCCAGATGGAGGACGTTGGCGGCCTCGGTCACCTTCCGCATGCGCTCCTCCTTGGAGACGCCGGCGAGACGCAGGCTGAAAGCCATGTTGTCGGCCACCGTCATGTGCGGGTACAGCGCGTAGGACTGGAACACCATCGCGAGGCCCCGGTCGGCCGGGCCGATGTCGTTGGCCCGGACGCCGTCGATCGTCAGGTCGCCGTCGGTGATGCTCTCCAGCCCGGCGATCATGCGCAGCAGGGTGGACTTGCCGCAGCCGGACGGCCCGACGAAGACGACGAACTCGCGGTCGGCGACGTCCAGGTCCACGCCCTTGATGACTTCGACTTCGCCGTACTTCTTGCGGATGTTCCGCAGGGTCACGGTTGCCATGGGTAGTTTCCTTTTTGAAAACTCATCTACTTCACCGCGCCGAAGGTCAGGCCGCGCACGAGCTGGCGCTGGCTCATCCAGCCGAACACGAGGATGGGGGCGATCGCGAGCGTCGAGGCCGCCGACAGCTTGGCCCAGAACAGCCCTTCCGGGCTGGAGAAGCTGGCGATGAAGGCGGTCAGCGGGGCGGCGTTGTGGGCGCTCAGGTTGAGGCTCCAGAAGGCCTCGTTCCAGCACAGGATGATCGACAGCAGCGAGGTGGACGCGATGCCCGGCAGGGCAAGCGGCAGCAGCAGCAGCGTCACCTCCTGCTTGGCGCGGGCGCCGTCCATGCGGCCGGCCTCCAGGATCTCGTGCGGCACCTCCTTGAAGAAGGTGTAGAGCATCCAGATCACGATCGGCAGGTTCATCAGCGTGTAGACGATGATCAGGCCGGTCAGGGTGTCGAGCAGGCCGAAGTCGCGGAACAGCAGATACATCGGCACCAGCACGCCGACCGGCGGCATCATCTTGGTGGACAGCATCCACAGCAGCGTGCCGCGGGTCCGCCTGGTCGGGAAGAAGGCCATGGCATAGGCGGCCGGCACCGCGATCAGGATCGCCAGCGCCGTCGCCACGAGGGAGACGACGATGCTGTTGAGCGCGAAGCTGAGATAGTCGGCCCGCTGGAACACCGCCTCGTAATTCTCCAGCGTCGGCGAGAAGAACAGCGCGGGCGGGGTGGCGATGGCCTCGACCTCGGTCTTGAAGCCGGTCAGCAGCATCCAGAGGATCGGGAAGAACAGGACCAGCGCCGCGCCCCAGCCGAGGACGGTGACCAGGACCTGCGACCTGACGGAGTGGTTCATGGCGGTTCCTCCTCAGGCTTCCAGGTTGCGGGCGATGGTCCGCACCACGAAGAAGGCCACGATGTTGGCAAGGACGATGGCGATCACGCCGCCGGCCGACGCTCCGCCCACGTCGTATTCCAGCAGGGCCCGGACATAGATCAGGAAAGCCAAGTTGGTGGTGGCGAGGCCGGGACCGCCGGAGGTGGTCACGAAGATCTCGGCGAAGACGGTCAGCAGGAAGATCGTCTCGATCATCACCACGACCGAGATGGCGCGCCCCAGGTGGGGCAGGATGATGAAGAAGAACATCGAGAACGGGCCGGCCCCGTCCATGCGCGCCGCCTCCTTCTGCTCGTTGTCGAGCGACTGGATCGCGGTCAGCAGGATCAGCAGGGCGAAGGGGATCCACTGCCAGGACACGATCATGATGACGGCGGTCATGGGGAACTGGGCGAACCAGTCCACCGGCTCCAACCCGACCAGCCGGAACAGGAACCCGAAGATGCCGTTGATCGGGTGCATCAGCAGGTTCTTCCAGATCAGCGCGCTGACCGTCGGCATCACGAAGAAGGGTGCTATGGCCAACAGGCGGGCGACGCCGCGGCCGGGGAACTCCTGGTCGAACAGGACAGCCAGCAGCGTGCCGGACACCACCGTGATCGCCAGGACCGAGCCGACCAGGACCAGCGTGTTCCACATCGCGGTCCACAGGGAGGGGTCTTCGAGCAGGTATTGGTAGTTGTCGAAACCGGCGAATTCGACGACCGGGTTCAGCAGGTTGTAGCGCATGACCGAGAAATAGAGGGTCATCGCCAGGGGCACGATCATCCAGACCAGGAGGATGAGCACTGACGGCGCGATGAACGGCAGCGTCCTGACCTTCTGCCTGGATCCACGCGCCGGCGAGGCCGGCTTGACGTCCCCGGAAGCAGTGATGGCTGACATGGGGCTGTTTCCAGTGTGCTGCGACACGGTCCCCCTGCCCCGCGGCCGATCCATGGGCCGCGGGACCTGGGAGGGAGCGGGGCGTTGAAGATGCCTACTTCGCGTAGCCGGCTTGGCGGACGGCGCGCTGGGCGGCCGACTGGGCCGTCTTCAGCGCCTGGTCGAGCTTCATCTGTCCGGTCAGCGCCGCGGCCATGGTCTGGCCGGTCTGGGTGCCGATCGCCTGGAACTCGGGGATGCCGACGAACTGCACGCCGACATAGGGCTTCGGCTCCCTGGTGGTATTGATCGGGTCGGTGGACTCGATCGCCGTCAGGACGAACCGGGCGAACGGCGCCGCCTCGGCATATTGCTTGGTCTCGTAGGTCGAGGTGCGGGTGCCCGGCGGCACGGAGACCCAGCCTTCCGTCTCGCCGACCAGCTGGATGTATTCCTTGGACGTGGCCCAAGTGACGAACTTCTTCGCGGCCTCCTCCTTCTTGGAGGACTCCGGGACGGCGAGCGCCCACGACCACAGCCAGTTGGAGCCCTTGGGCCAGGAGGCGACGGGGGCCTGGGCGAAGCCAAGCTTGTCAGAGACCTTGGACGTCTGCGGATTGAACAGCATGCCGGCCGCGACCGTGGCGTCGATCCAGATGCCGCACTGCCCGTTGGAGAACATCGCCAGGTTTTCGTTGAAGCCGTTGCTGCTGGCGCCGGGCGGGCCGTAATTCTTCAGCAGGTCGATATAGAAGCCCACCGCCTGGGTCCATTCGGGGCTGTCGATCATGGGCTTCCAGTCCGTGTCGAACCAGCGGCCGCCGAAGGTGTTCACCATGGTGCTGATCAGCGCCATGTTCTCGCCCCAGCCCGGCTTGCCGCGCAGGCAGATGCCGTAGACCTGGTTGGCCGGGTCGTGGATCTTGGCGGCGATCTCCTTGATCTGGTCGTAGGTCGGCTGCTCCGGCATGGTCATGCCGGCCTTCTCGACCAGGTCGGTCCGGTAGTAGGTCATCGAGCTTTCGCCGTAGAACGGCAGGGCGTAGAGGGTATTCTCGTGGGACAGGCCCTCCCGCACGGGCTTCAGGACGTCCTCGGTGTCGTAGCCGGCGGGCAGGTCGTCGAACTTCTTCAGCCAGCCCTGCTTCGCCCAGATCGGCACCTCGTAGGTGCCGATGGTCAGCACGTCGTACTGGCCGCCCTTGGTGGCGATGTCGGTGGTGACGCGCTGGCGCAGCACGTTCTCCTCCAGCACCACCCAATCCAGCTTGATGTCGGGGTTCTGCTGCTCGAAGCGGCTGGACAGCTTCTGCATGACGATCATGTCGCCGTTGTTGACGGTCGCGATCGTCAGCCGGGTCTGCGCGTGGACGGTGGTGGTTCCCGCGAGCATAGTCGCGGCGAGAAGCCCGAGAAACCGGGTCTTGCTGATCATCCTGTTCTCCTCCCCATGATCGCCCTGGCGCAACGGCCCGCTGCTGCAAGGATTGGGCATTTGCCCGGGCTTTGAGCAAAGGTCTCATACCGGGAGAATGCCGTCAAGGGTCCTGGAGAGCACTGGAAGTTTCGTCATAAGAATCGGGGAAGGAAAAGGGATTCTGGACAGATGACCAGTTCCGGGCTTTTGCTCAGACCAAGTCTCGCAGGGCCGTCAAAGCGCGGCGGCAGCCGACATCGGCGAGCCGGCTTGTGGGGTGCCGCCGCGGTCTGCCCGGTTCAATCCAGGGCGAGGATCCGGGCCGCCGTCGTCTCGTCCGTGATCAGGCCGTTCGCAAGGCGGCCGCGCAGCGCCGCCCGGATCGCGGGGGCCTTGGCGGAGCCCGCTCCCATGATGATGGTCGGCGCCTTGGCCGGAACCACCAGCGGCGGAGCGGTCAGGCGCTCGTTGAAGGTGGTCGTCAGCAGATCACCGTTCTGGTCGAAGGCCCAGCCCAGCATTTCGCCCACGGCATGGGCGCTGACCAGGCCGGCCAGTTCCTGGTCGGTGATGAAGCCGTCCACATGCAGGGGCGAGCCCCAACAGATCTCGCCGATCCCCATGAAGGACGCCTTTACCTGATGGACCAGCGAGCTGACCGTCTTGTACCAGCGCTGCGACTGCAGCAGCTTCCGTTCCTCGACATCATCGGCGACCACCGGGGTCGGCAGGGGGTAACATTGCGCGCCGGTCTTGTCGCACAGCCGCATGGCGACGTCGTAGGGGCTGGCGCGCCCATCGCGGGTCAGGTTGCCGACGAGGGAGACGATCTTGTGCTGCGGCCTTTCCATGGCGGAGACCTGGGCTACCGCCGCCCGCAGCGTGCGGCCGGTGCCGAGCGCCAGCACGGCGGGAGCCTTGCTCGACAGGTAGCTCTCGATCCGTTCGGCGGCGCTGATCGCGATCCCGGCGAGCGACGTCTCCTCCCGCCGTTCGCCCGGGACGATGTCGCAGAACACCAGCTCGAATCGGTCGCGCAGACGCTCGGCCATCTCGACGCATTCGGTGATCGGATAGTCCATGCGGAACTTGATCAGCCCCTCGGCGGTCGCCAGCGCCACCAGCCGCTGGGCGTTCTGGCGCGACACGTTCAGTTCGGCGGCGATCTCGTCCTGGGTGCGGCCGCGGATGTAGTAGAGCCAAGCGGCCCGCGCGGCCAGATCGAGCTTTCGGTTGGTGCTGTTGCCGTCCCGTGCCGCCACCCTGCCAGTCCCTTCGCGTGCCGCCGCCTGTCCGGCGGGAGTAGACCATAGACCTCGTCGGACGCGCATCCTTTTCCGCGCCTCGGACGTTCAACGGTCTGTCGCGCGGAAAGGAGCATGGCATGTCTGGCACCGACGGACGGAGCGAGAAGGAGAAGATGCTTGCGGGGGAGTTGTACCGCGCGGTCGGAGCGGAGCTTGCGGCCGACAATCTGCGGGCGGACCGGCTGATGCGCGCCTACAATGCCACCGGTGCCGACGAGACCGAGCGGCGCGGCGCGATCCTGACCGACCTTCTCGGCCACAAGGGCGACGACGTCGTCGTGCGCCCGCCCTTCTACTGCGACTACGGCTACAATATCCGGCTCGGGCGCGGAACTTTCATCAATTTCGGGGCCGTGCTGCTCGACGTGGTCGGCATCGAGATCGGCGAGAACTGCCAGATCGGCACGTTCGTGCAGATCGTCACGGCCGACCATCCGCGCGACCCCGAGCTGCGGCGGCAGGGATACGAGAGCGGCGTGCCGATCAGGGTCGGCCGGAACGTCTGGATCGGCAGCGGCGCCATCATCCTGCCGGGCGTCACCATCGGCGACGATGCCGTCGTCGGCGCCGGCAGCGTGGTCACGCGGAACGTTCCGGCGGGCGCCACGGTCGTGGGCAACCCGGCCAAGCCTTCGACGCGCGCGCGGTAGGTGCCGAGGGTGTCGGCAAGGTCCGGACGGTCGGCCGGGAAGTTTCGACGCGCCCCGGCTGAGGGCCGAGTTCCTGCGGCTCGCGGTGCCGGGCGGCATGGAAAACCACCAAGGGCGGGAAGCCTGAAGCTTCCCGCCCTTGGTGGCGTGGGATCCGATCGTGAACGGCTTGCGGCGCGTCTGCGTCTGGCGGACCTGGCGGCGACCTACTCTCCCACGTCTTGAGACGCAGTACCATTGGCGCGGAGGGTTTTCACGGCCGAGTTCGGGATGGGATCGGGTGCGGGCCCCTCGCTATGACCACCAGGTCGGCCAGGCGCAGGGGCGCCGGGCTGCGGAGGATGAGTTCAAGTGACCTTGGACGGAAGTGATGCATGTTTCGATGGACCGCCGCCTGCGGCCTTGCCGCTGCGTATGGCGTCCGGAGCGCTCGGTCGGGATCAAGCCGGTCGAGCGATTAGTAAGGCTTAGCTTCACGCGTTGCCGCGCTTCCACACGCCTCCTATCGACGGGATGGTCTATCCCGGCTCTAAGGGGAGTGCTTGTTTTGAGGGGGGTTTCCCGCTTAGATGCTTTCAGCGGTTATCCCGTCCGCACTTAGCTACCCGGCGATGCGGCTGGCGCCACAACCGGTACACCAGAGGTGCGTCCATCCCGGTCCTCTCGTACTAGGGACAGCGCCTCTCAGCACTCCGACACCCACGGCAGATAGGGACCGAACTGTCTCACGACGTTCTAAACCCAGCTCACGTACCACTTTAATCGGCGAACAGCCGAACCCTTGGGACCTGCTCCAGCCCCAGGATGTGATGAGCCGACATCGAGGTGCCAAACCTCCCCGTCGATGTGGACTCTTGGGGGAGATCAGCCTGTTATCCCCGGCGTACCTTTTATCCGTTGAGCGATGGCCCTTCCACGCGGGACCACCGGATCACTATGGCCGACTTTCGTCTCTGCTCGACTTGTCGGTCTCGCAGTCAGGCTGGCTTATGCCATTGCACTCGTCGAGCGATTTCCGACCGCTCTGAGCCAACCTTCGCGCGCCTCCGTTACTCTTTGGGAGGCGACCGCCCCAGTCAAACTCCCCGCCATGCAGGGTCCCGGCTCCCGGTTCAGGGAGCGCGGTTAGATGCCAGAGATCCCAAGGGTGGTATTTCAAGGATGGCTCCGCGCAAGCTGGCGCCTGCGGTTCATAGCCTCCCACCTATCCTACACATGGGAACCCTGGCACCACTGCAAAGCTGGAGTAAAGGTGCACGGGGTCTTTCCGTCTGACCGCGGGTACTCCGCATCTTCACGGAGAATTCAATTTCGCTGAGTTGGTGTTGGAGACAGCGGGGAAGTCGTTACGCCATTCGTGCAGGTCGGAACTTACCCGACAAGGAATTTCGCTACCTTAGGACCGTTATAGTTACGGCCGCCGTTTACCGGGGCTTCAGTTCGGAGCTTGCACCCCTCCCTTTAACCTTCCGGCACCGGGCAGGCGTCAGACCCTATACGTCGTCATGCCAGACTTCGCAGAGCCCTGTGTTTTTAGTAAACAGTCGCCACCCCCTGGTCTGTGCCCCCCGCCCCCGCTTGCGCGGGAACGGGGCCCTCTTCTCCCGAAGTTACGAGGGTAATTTGCCGAGTTCCTTCAACACCATTCTCTCAAGCGCCTGGGTATGCTCTACCTGTCCACCTGTGTCGGTTTCGGGTACGGTCTGTATGGCAGGGCTGTTTCCAGGAACCCCTCCAGCGCACGGCCAATCCGATAAGGCCGTACGCACTTCGGGATTCGTCACCTCTGCCAGGCCCTGGAATATTAACCAGGTTCCCATCGACTACGCCTTTCGGCCTCGCCTTAGGGGCCGGCTCACCCTGCGCGGATTAACCGTGCGCAGGAACCCTTGGACTTCCGGCGAGAGTGTTTCTCACACTCTTTGTCGCTACTCATGTCAGCATTCTCACTTCCGATACCTCCAGATGGCCTCGCGGACATCCTTCGCAGGCTTACGGAACGCTCCGCTACCGCGCTGGGATCGAAGATCCCGGCACCCGCAGCTTCGGTGGGTGGCTTGAGCCCCGGTACATTTTCGGCGCAGGCCGGCTTGTCTAGACCAGTGAGCTATTACGCTTTCTTTAAAGGATGGCTGCTTCTAAGCCAACCTCCTGGTTGTCATGGCCTTCCCACATCCTTTCCCACTTAGCCACCACTTGGGGACCTTAGCTGGCGGTCTGGGCTGTTTCCCTCTTGACGATCGACCTTAGCACCGACCGTCTGTCTGCCGGACTGTGCTCCACGGTATTCGGAGTTTGGTTAGGTTTGGTAAGCGGTGAGGCCCCCTAGCCCATCCAGTGCTCTACCCCCGTGGGCAACCATCCGACGCGCTACCTAAATAGCTTTCGCGGAGAACCAGCTATTTCCTGATTTGATTGGCCTTTCACCCCTAGCCACAGGTCATCTCCGACTTTTTCAACAGGCGTGAGTTCGGTCCTCCAGTGCGTGTTACCGCACCTTCAACCTGCCCATGGCTAGATCATCAGGTTTCGGGTCTAGAGCATGCAACTGAAGCGCCCTGTTCAGACTCGCTTTCGCCGCGCCTCCACCTACCGGCTTAAGCTCGCTGCATACTCTAAGTCGCTGACCCATTATACAAAAGGTACGCCGTCACGGCACCCATCCGAA